>VGYR01000148.1 GCA_016872925.1 Planctomycetota bacterium | reverse complement strand
ACCTTGTCGAGTTCGGAGGCCTGCTGGATACCCCGGAGGCTGTCGACGACAGGGCTGAAGAACCAGAGCAGGATCAGCGTGCAGTACTGATCCATATAAAGATCACGATTGCCAGCCTTGTCCGCAGCGCGCAACTCCACCTATTTAGCCCGAATTACCGAGACTGCCTGGCGCAAATCTCGTGCCGAACAGGAGTGGGCGGCCGCAGCTTCCGCGACAGCACGACGTCGAGTTCGGCCGCCAGGCCCTCGGCGACCGGGGCGGCCACCTCGATGCCCCCGCGCGGGATCGCGAGCACCAGCGGATGGTGCCAGGGCCCGCCGCGGAGCCGGTCGGCGAGCATCCGTCCGGCAGCCGCCCGATCGGAAAACAGCGGCCCGGTCATCGCGCTCCCTCCCGCTCCGTCTCGGCGTGGAGGTGCCGCGCGAACCATTCGGCCGCGAGCCGCGCGGCCTCGTCGAGGGTGCCGGGCTCCTCGAAGAGGTGGGTCGCACCCGGGATCACGGCGAGCTGCTTCTCGTCGGCGGCGATTTCGGCGAGGGCCCGGCGATTCAGGTCGAGCACCTCGGTGCCTGCGCCGCCGACCACGAGCAGCGTCGGCGCGCGAACCGCCCGCAGCCTCCGGCCGGCGAGGTCGGGCCGCCCGCCCCGCGAGACGACCGCCTTCACCCGCGGCTCGAGCGCCGCCGCGACCAGGGCGGCCGCCGCTCCGGTGCTGGCGCCGAACAGGCCGATCGCCAGGTGCCGCGTCTGCTGGAGTCCCGCGACGAAGCGGATCGCGGCCGCGAGCCGCTCCGCGAGGAGCCCGATGTCGAACACGTTCACGCGGTCGGTGGCCTCCTGCGGGGTGAGCAGGTCGAACAGCAGCGTGCCGATCCACGACTCGTGGAGCACCGCGGCCACGGCCTCGTTCCGCGGACTGTGCCGGCTGGATCCGCTGCCGTGCGCGAAGACGACCAGTCCGGTCGGGGGCGCCGGCAGCCCGAGGCGTCCGGGGAGGACCGCGGATCGCCCCTTGCCCCCGTTGATCGGGATCTCGACGTCGAACGACTCCACGGCGTTGGCGATCGTCATGGCAGTGACTCCCGGGGGACCACGCCACGACGCCGGCCGGCATGAGCCTTGACCTCGCCGCGCAGGCGCCGCGCGTGGTCCTCGAGCCGCCGGCGGGCCGCGGCGAACGCGTCGCGGAGGGCCACGAACACGTCCTCGTGCGCTTGATCGCGGTGATGATGCCGGTTCACCACGATCTCCCCGCCGGTCACGGCCAGATCGACACGAATCGACCACAGCCGGCCTTCCCGGTGGTGGCGGTGGGGCTGGGCGACGACGACGTGGCAGCCCGTGATACGGCCGCAGAACCGTTCGAGCTCGGCCATCTCATCGATCGCGGCGTCGCGGACGGCGGAGTCGACGGGCACGTCGTCGAAGGAGACCTGTGGCTGGGTTTGCATGGGAGCTTCTCGGGGTCGCGTCGGCCAACCATAGAGACACCGCCGGCCGCGCCGGCAACCGCGCGGCCATCCGGGTCGGAAAGTCGTGGCTCGCACGCGGGCGGACACTTCAGCCGAAAGCGTGCAGGGCGCGACGCGATCCCTGCGACGCGCCGGCTTCGGGCCGCCCGTGCCGGGAGGAGCGCGGGCTTTCAACCCGCGGCGCACGTTCGCGGACCCCGCATCGGAAGCCCCAATCGCGTGAGCGATGGGGACTGGGCCACACGTGGCGCGGGCTTTCAACCCGCGTGCGCGCCTGCCGCCTTCAGCCGCGGCCGCGGAAGAACTTGCGCCCCTGGCTCTGCTGATACTGCGTCCAGCCATCCTCCGCGGTGGCCTCGTTGTGCAGCAGCTGGATCGTGCCGGCCATCTTGGCGTCGAGCAGGTCGAGGTGGTGCAGGGCCACGGCCTCGAGCGTCATCGGCAGCTTCGGCGCGCCGAACTCGTATTGGCCGTGGTGGCTGGCGATCATGTGCTTGATGCGGACGGCGGCCTCCGGGGGGAAGGGCCGGCCCGTACGGGCCTCGATCGCCCGGATCTTGGCCTCGACGATCTCCAGGCCCAGGAGCACATGGCCCAGGAGCTGTCCCTCGTCGGTGTACGAGAAGCCCTGCATGCTCTCGAGCTCACGGGTCTTCCCGATGTCGTGGACGAGCACGCCCACCACGAGGAGGTCGCGGTCGAGCAGGGGGTAGAGCGGCGCGATCCGGTCGGCCAGCCGCATCAGGTTGACCACGTGGTCGAGCAGGCCTCCGGCATAGGCGTGATGGTGCTTCACGCCCGCGGGCGAACGCGTGAAAGCCTCCATCAAGCCCTCATCGGCGAGGATCTCGTCGGCGAGGGCCTTCAGCGGCGCCGAGCCGACCGATCCCAGGATCGCGGCGAGCTCCGCCTCCAGCCGCACCAGGTCGTTCCGCGAGAGCACCTGGAACTCGCTCTCGTCGATCGTCCGCGGATCGGCCCGCTCGATCGCCGAGATGATGACCTGCAAGGAGCCCGAATAGAGCTGCGTGTGCCCCTCGACCCGCACGTAGTCGCCGTCGTCGAAGGCGGCGAAGTCGTCGTCGGAGGCGTTCCAGAGCCGGCCGGTGATCATCCCGCTCTTGTCGGCCAGTTCGACCTGGAGGTAGAGCTGCCCGTTGCGGTTCGGGCGGAGCTGCTTGTGGGTCGCGAGAAAGGTCTGGTCGACCTGCGTCTGGGCCGGCAGTTCGGTGATCAGGCGGCGAGGCATCGCGGGAGTCTATTCCCGGTTTCCCGACGGTCACAAGCAGCCACTACAATCCCGGCCCCGGTGCGGACAGGTTCGATCGACCCTGAGTCTCGCGCCGTCGCATTCACCCCGCCCCTCCTCCCCGACGGAGTGCATCGCCTCCATGGCCCAGACCGCCATCACGCCCACGCGGGCCCAGGACTATCCCGAGTGGTACCAGCAGGTCGTGCGGGCCGCCGACCTCGCGGAGCAGTCGCCCGTCCGCGGCTGCATGGTGATCAAGCCGCATGGCTACGCGATCTGGGAACGGATGCAGTCGATCCTCGACCGGATGTTCAAGGACACGGGCCACCAGAACGCCTACTTCCCGCTCTTCATTCCGCTGTCGTACCTCGAGCAGGAGGCGAAGCACGTCGAGGGCTTCGCCAAGGAGTGCGCGGTGGTCACGCATCACCGGCTCGAACTCGGCCCGGATGGCAAGCTGATCCCCACGGGCAAGCTCGAGGAGCCGCTCGTCGTGCGGCCCACGAGCGAGACGATCATCGGCGCGATGTACGCCAAGTGGATCCAGTCGTGGCGGGATCTGCCCGTGCTCGTCAACCAGTGGGCCAACGTCGTCCGCTGGGAGATGCGGCCGCGGGTGTTCCTGCGGACGGCGGAGTTTCTCTGGCAGGAGGGGCACACGGCCCACGCCACCGCGGAGGAGGCGGTCGAGGAGACGCTGAAGATGCTCGAGGTCTACGCCACGTTCTCCGAGCGCGACCTGGCGATGCCGGTGGTGAAGGGGCCCAAGCCGGCGGCCGAGCGGTTTCCCGGGGCGGTCGACACCTACTCGATCGAGGCGATGATGCAGGACGGCAAGGCCCTGCAGGCCGGCACCTCGCATTTCCTCGGCCAGAACTTCGCCAAGGCGCAGAACATCAAGTTCGCCGGCACCACGGGCGTTGAAGAGTTCTGCTGGACGACCTCGTGGGGCGTGTCGACCCGGCTCATCGGCGCCGTGATCATGACCCACTCCGACGACGACGGCCTCGTCCTCCCGCCGCGGATCGCGCCGCACCACGTGGTGCTCCTGCCGATCCACCGCACCGACGAGGAGCGTGGGCAGGTGCTGGAGGCCTGCCGCCGGCTGCAGGTGGAGCTCGCCGCCCAACGGTATGGCGACGAGCCGATCCGCGTGAAGATCGACGCCCGCGATCTGCGGGGCGGCGACAAGGTCTGGCAGCACGTCAAGCAGGGGGTGCCGGTCCGCGTGGAGATCGGGCCCCGGGATCTCGCGGCGGGCACGGCGAGTGTCTGCCGCCGCGACCGCGGCCCGAAGGAGCGCGAGGCGGTGCCGCTGGCCGAGTTGCCGGCCCGGGCTCCCGGGCTGCTCGCCGAGATCCAGCAAGGGCTCTTCGATCGGGCCAAGGCTTTTCGGGAGACGCGGTCGGTGCGGCTCGGCTCGGCGGCCGAGGTGCACGACTTCTTCGGGGCCGGGGAGGGGATGGCCGGGAAGGGGGGATTCGCCTCCGTCCACGTGGCCGACGATCCGGCGGTGGCCGCGGCCTTCGACCCGCTCAAGGTGACGGTGCGGTGCCTCCCGATGGACGGCGGCGACGAGCCGGGCACGTGCGTGGTCACGGGGAAGCCGGTGACCCGCCGCAGCGTGCTGGCGCGGTCGTACTGACCGGTGGCCCCGGAGAGCACCGGCGCATCGCGCTTGTCTGGTGGAGGTCGCGGGCTGTAAACTTCCTCCGTTCGAGGAACCGTTATGGGCGGTGAGTCTGCGCGGGAGGTGGGTCTAATGCGATGCTGCAAACTCTGGCTGGCCGCGGCCGTGCTCGTGGGATTCCTGGCGGTCGATGCGGCAGCTGCGCCGCTCGATCTCGGGGCGGTGGGGGGCGATGCGGTCTGGCTGATGCATGTCGACATGGATGCGGCCCGCGACTCGACGGTGCTGCGACGGATGCACGATCGCGCCATGGCGCTGCATCCACAGCTCGAAGGCATGTTCAAGGCCGGAGCCGCGATGACCGGCATCGATCCCCGCCGGGACGTCCGCGACATGACCGCCTGGGGCGCCGACACCGACAAGAAAAACGGCGTGCTGGTGGTGCGCTCGAAGGTGAATCGTCGGCTCTTGGAAAACATGGTCGAGAAGGCACGGGACCACCGCACCATGGAACACCGCGGCCGAACCGTGCATTCCTGGATGCAGGCGCATGGCAAGCACCGCAAGCGGGAGCCGGTGAGCGGGGCCTTCTTCGCCGATGACGTGATGGTGTTCGCCCGCACGGCGGAGCGGGTGGCCCGGGCGATCGACGTGCTCGACGGGGCGGCTCCCGGGCTCTCCGCCGAGAGCCCGCTCGCCGGTCGCGTGCGGCCCGGCTCGATCATGGTGGCCCGGGCGGCCGAGGTCGATCCGGAGACCAAGTGCCCGGTGCTCCGCCAGGGCCGGTCGTTCCGCGTCGCGCTTGGCGAGCGGGACGGGAAATCGTTCTATCGGGCGAAGCTCGACATGAAGTCGGCGGAAGCCGCTGAACTCGCCGACGACGTGGTGGAGGGCATGGCCGCCGTCGGCAGGCTGCGGTTCGGCGGCGAGGCCGACGTCCTGAAGCTGATCGACGGGCTCGACACGGGGACACGAGACGGTACCTGCATGATCAGTTGGGATGCGGATGCCGACGACGTGTGGCGGGTGGCGGAACGGATGTCCGCCGCCTGGGAGCGGCGGCAGCGCGAGGGCAAGGCGAGCGGCTGCCCGATGTGCGGTGATGACGGCTGTGACGACTGCGGAAAATGCCCGGTCGAAAAGGGGGGGCGGGACGCGGGCGGCGTGGCTGAAGGCCCCCTCCGCGACGACGAGTTCTGACCTGCGGCATAGACTGTAGGGTAAAGGACGCCAGTCGCCGCGGGCGGCGCGATCCTGAGCCTGACGGGATGCACGATCGCGGATGACGCTGGAGAGACTCAGCGCGTGGCGGGTGGCGGCGGTGGCCGTCGCGGCCGGCATGCTGGTCGGGGCCGCCGGCGCTGCGCTGCGGCGCACGACCCCCTGGTCGATCGGTGAGCTGGGGATTCCCGGCGCGGACGTGTCGGGTCCGGCACCCCGCGCCGCTGCGCCCGAAACCCGACACACCTTCGGCACGATCGGCACCGGCGCCACGGGCAGCCACGAGTTCGTCGTGGAAAACTCCGGCAATGCCCCGCTCACCCTCCGCAAGGGCACCACGAGCTGCACGTGCACGGTGGCCGACTTCGACGCGGCCACCGGAGGCGCCCCGGACGGCACGAAGGAGGTGGCCCCCGGCGAGACCGCCCGCATCCGGGTGCAGTGGCAGGGCAAGCCGCCGGGGGGGCCGTTCCGTCAGCAGGCCACCGTGCTCACCGACGACCCGCGGCGGCCGGAGATCGTGTTCACCGTCGAGGGCACGGTGGTGCCGACCTGGCGGGCCGAGCCCGACCTGATCGCCCTGCCGCGGCTGTCGGCTTCTTCGGGAGAGCGGGCGACGGCCGACGTGTTCACCTACGGCACGGAGCCCCCGAGCGTGCAGGAGGCGGTGGTCGACGACCCCGAGGTCGCGCCGCTCGTCTCGCTGGCCACGGAGCCCCTGCCGGCCGACACGATCGCGGCCGCGACCGGGGCGACGGGAGGCTTTCGCCTGACGGTGGACGTGAAGCCGGGCCTGCCCATCGGGCCGCTGCGAGAGGTCGTCCGCGTGTCGTTCACCATGCCCGAGCCTTTCGTGGCGGAAATCCCGCTCGAAGGGACGGTGGGGGGCGACCTCGTGATGGCCGGCCCGGGCTGGGATTCTGCGCGTCAGGCGCTTCTGCTGGGCACGGTCTCCGGCAAGACGGGCCTGCGGACGAGGGTGTTTCTCACCGCGAAGGGGCCGCATCGCGAGAGCGTCCGGCCGACGGTTCGCGAGGTGGTGCCCGAGTCGCTCCAGGTGACGGTGGGCGAGGGCAGTCCGATCGGCACCGGCGGGGTCGTGCGGATCCCGATCGACATCGTGGTTCCACCGGGCAGCCGCGCGGTCAATCACCTCTGCTCACAGCAGGGGCCGGCCGGCCGGATCGTGCTCGTCACCGGCCATCCCGACTCCCCGGAGTTCACGATTCCCGTGTGTGTCGCCGTGGGCCCCTGACCAACACCTCATGCACCTTCTGCTCTCACCAGCCGTGATCGTCGCAGCCGCCCTGGCGGCGCTGACCGTGGTCGCCGCGTCGGCGGTCCCGCAGCGGGGCGCCGACGTGTCGGACGACGTGGTCGCCACCTTTCGGGAGCGGAACGGGGAGATCTTCAAGGACTGGCCCGCGCCGCAGGCGGTGCTCGTGGTCACCGGCGAACTCGACGGCTACATCGAGCCCTGCGGCTGCACCGGCAAGGAGAACCAGAAGGGGGGCCTGAGCCGGCGGCAGAACTTCCTCCGCGCCGTCGCGGCCGCCGGCTGGCCGATGGTGGCTGTCGACGTGGGCAACCAGGTCAAGCGGTTCGGCCGGCAGACGGAGGCCAAGTTCCAGTCGATCGTCGACGGCCTGCGGGCGATGCAGTACGCCGCGGTGGGGTTCGGCCCCGGCGACCTGCGGCTGCCGGCCGAGGAGCTCGTGGCGGCCGTGGCCGCGGTCGGCGACCAGCCGACGCCGTTCGTGACGGCCAACGTCGGCCTGCTCGGCCTCGACGCCGGGATCACGCCGAAGTTCCGGGTCGTCGAGGCGGGGGGCCTGAAGATCGGGATCACGAGCGTGATCGGCGACGAGGCGCGGTCCCGGATCACGAATGCCGACGTGGAGTTTGCGCCGGCGGCGGCCGCGCTCGCCGCGGTGGTGCCCGAACTCGTCGCGGCGAAGTGCGACCACCTCGTGCTCCTCTCCTGGGCCAGCCCCGACGAGACCAAGGCCCTGGCCGCGAAGCATCCGCAGTTCGACGTGGTGGTGACGTCCGGCGGGGCCGACGAGCCGCCGCTGGAACTGGCCGTGCTGCCGGGCGGGGCCCGGCTGGTCGAGCTCGGCCACAAGGGGATGTTCGCCGTCGCGATCGGCTTCTTCGGCGACGCCCAGACGCCCGTCCGCACGCAGCGGGTGCCGCTCGACGCCCGCTGGGGCGAGTCGAAGGACATGATCGACCTGCTCGGCACCTACCAGCAGAAGCTCGAAACGCTCGGGCTCGACGGGCTGGGGCTGGTGCCGATCCGGCACCCGACCGGCCGGCGGTTCGCCGGGAGTGAGGCCTGCGCCGAATGCCACCAGCACGCCTACGACGTCTGGAAGGAGACGCCGCACGCCACGGCGCTGGTCACGCTGGAGGAGCAGAAGCCCCGGCGGGACGGCGACCCGGAGTGCCTCTCCTGCCACGTGACCGGCTGGGCCCCGCAGCGGTTCGAACCCTTCGAGGGGGGCTTCACGGGCATGAACACGACGCCCCAGCTGGCCCACCAGGGCTGCGAGAACTGCCACGGGCCGGCGGCGGCCCACACCGCGGTGGAGCGGGGCGACGTGCGGGCCAGCGAGGCGGAGCAGGAGCGGCTGCGGCAGGAACTCGTGCTCACGCTCGCCACGCCGGAGGGAAAGCAGAAGGCGGTGAACAACTGCCTGGAGTGCCACGACCTCGACAACAGCCCGCAGTTCGACTTCGACGAGTACTGGCCGCAGGTCGAGCACAGCGAGCCCGACGAGCCCGCGACCGCCAACCCAGCCGCCGCCGCGGCCCTCCCGTAGCGGTCAGCGGAATCCGCTGAACACCCGCTTGCGTCCGGTCGTCGGCGAGCCGGAGCCCGCAGCATCGGGATCCGCGGCGAACGCCGCGAACGCAAGTCCGTCGAGTGCCCCGAGACTCGTCGGCGCTGCCGACGATCCGCCCGTGGTGTAGGGGCCGGCGTTGTAGAGGGTGGTGCCGGCGAACTCGGAGAGGTCGAGGATGTCGAATGCACCGTCGGAGGTGAAGTCTCCCTCGGACCACGTGGCGGGCGCGGCCACGTTGTAGGTGCCGGAGGAAAACATGGTGGCCACGTCCAGCACGTCGATCAATGAGTCGAGATTCGTGTCGCCGGGGGCAGCGGCCATCACCGAGTAGCTGCCATCGCCATTGTCGATCCAGCCGATCGCCCGAGCCTCGCCCCGGCCGACGGCAGCCGTCACGGCCGACGAGCCGAGCCCGGCAGCGCCGGCCCACGAGCCGTCGCCACGGGCGGTGAGGATCCAGCCGACGAGCGTTGCCCGGTCCGGTCCCGTGAACCTGACGAGCCCCCGGCCTACGTCGACCCGGCCGCCGGCCTCGATCACGAGCGATCCCGCGGTGAAGTTGGGAGAGTCCGGATCGGCTACGACCGACGCCCCGGCCTTCACCACCACCGGGCCCGTGCCGAGGGCTGCGGGATGGGCCACTACGAGCGTGCCGGCCTCGACGACCACGCCACCGGAGTGGGTGTTGGCCTTGTCGAGGACGAGAATGCCGGCGCCCCGCTTCACGAGCGGAGCCGTGCCGGTCCAGGTCGCGGTCTCGGTGACTCTCTGGCCAGACGGCACGGTGACGACGCTGCGGGCGATCTGGAGCGTGAGCCCCGTCGAGACGCTCGCCGGGTCGGACGAGTCACGCGCCTGCACGGTGACGGCATACGCCGGCTTCGAGGTGGCGTTCAGCGGCGTGCCGGCCTTGAGGTACAGCGAACCGCCGTCGATCTCGAAACTCCCCGCATCGGCGCCGGCGACGGAGAGGACGATGGTGCCCAGGGCATCGTCGGTCACCACCACGTCGGCGATCTTGATCCGGGTGGCCGTCGAGACGCTGTCCGGCAGGGTCGTCACGGCTCCGGTCAGGGTGACGGCGGTTGGAGGCTCGTTGACGTCGGTGACGGCGACCGTGAAGACCTTCTCGGTCGACAGTCCGCCACGGTCCGTGCTCCGGACGCGGACGGAGTAGGAACTCTTGGTCTCGAAGTCGAAGGCCATGTTGCTCCACAATTCCCGTCTCGAGCCGTTGGCGACGATCTGAAACGCCGCGTTGTCTTCCCCCCCGGCCCGCCGACGAACTCGTAGGTGTGCACGTCGGCACTTCCCGTGGCATCGGCGGTCGCCAGGGTGCCGACGAAGGCGCCGGCTACGTTCTCGGGCACCGGGCGGGCGTCGGGGATGGTGATGTTCGAGGGGGCGACATCGACGAGCGAATCGGTCTGGGCGCGGAGCACGTCGTCGATGAACATCTGCAGCGACGTGCCCTGCTTCACGATCCGGTAGCGGACGTCCGTCTGCACGTAGCGCATCGACTCGATCGGCTCCGGACCCGTCAACAGGTTTACATTCGTCTCGGGAATGAACACGCGAGCCTCGTTCATCCCGCCACCGTTGATGTTCGTCATGAATCCGCCGGTGCCGAACATGGTCTCATAGGACTTGCTGTACTGCGCGCTCCGCGGGGCGACGATCGACCAGGCAACCCCCGCCCACTGGTACTTGAAGATCGTGAACCGGGCCTCGAAGTTTTCCGGCAAGGCCACGTCCACGACCGCCCGGGCACTCAGGAAGCCGGTGCTCTCGAGCCGAAGTCTTCCATTCACGACGCGGCTGAGCGGAGAGTTATAGATCGGAGCGACGTCCGAGTCGGTCCAGTTCACGAGTGTCAGACCGGCGGTCGTCCCCGCACCGAAGGCGTTGGCATAGACCACTTCGTTCGTGACGAGATCGGTGATCTGGATGTCGTCCACGTCGATGGTGAGTCGTGTCCTTCCGGCAAGCCTGCGTGGAACGGCGGGGCGGACCTGCTAGCGTGACCGAGTGTATCGGCATGCAAGCGAGGTCAAGTCATGGCTGGACGGAAGCGGCGAGGCGTGGCTGCGGAGTTGTCG
>VGYR01000147.1 GCA_016872925.1 Planctomycetota bacterium | reverse complement strand
CTGGCCGGACAGCATTGTCCGTCCGCTGAGACCGGAACCCAAAGAGCCGGATGTGTGACCCACAAGTCCGGTTCTGAGAGAGGCCCGGGGGCGAAAGCCCCCGGGCCTACTCGACCCGCCTCAGCGAGCGACAGCATCGTGCCCGCGACTTTCTCCGGCACTGCGATCACCGCGGCCATCATCCCGGGCAAGCCCGTGTCGGCGAGCGCTGGCACGTCGATCGCCGACAGCCGGCTACCGTACGCGGTCGCGCGTTGCCAGCGCTCGCGGACGTCCTCGACTCGCTTCGCATCATCGTCGACGAGCACCACCCGCAGTCTGCTCTGCCGGGCGAGATCCCAGGCCAGTTGCTCCGCCGCCGTGCCGCCGACCACCAGGGCCATCCCGTCCTCGGCGCCGGAAGCAGCCAGGATTCGGCCCGCGGCGGCGGTCGTCTCCGGACTTCCGGCGTCGTCCGCGGCCGGCCACGGAAAAGTGCCGTAGTTGAAGTGCGTGTCGATGCTGCCGCGATGCAGCACAGCGCCCGGCGCTGCGGGATCGAGGATCTCGTAGTTCACCGTGCGGTTGCCCGGAAGGTCATCCAGCACGGCCACGTGCTCGGTGACGGCCGCTGGATCGTGAGCGCGGCGCCAGACTGCCCCCGGGGCCACGACACTGAATCGCGCCTCCGAGGCCTGCGGCGCCGCCGTCCGCCAGTGGACGAGCACCGACTTCGCATCCCGCCACTCGAGGAACGGCCGCTCGGGCAGGCCCGCAGCCGGCGCCGACGCGGGGGGCGGACTCTCGGCCACGGCGGCCTGCTCCGGGGGCAAAGCCGGCTCCGCGAGCGTGGTTCGGAAGCAATGGATGCGTCCGGAGTCGGTGCTCACGAGCACCGCTCCATTGGCCACTGCCAGGCCCAGGGCTCGTCCCTCGACGGCGGCCCGCCAGACCACGGCTCCCGTGCGGCGATCGACGGCCACCACGGAACCGTCGCAGCCGGCGAAGACCGTGTCGGCGGCAATGGCGAGCGAGCCGGCGTCGACCAGCGGCACCTGCCACCGCTGCGCTGCCGGGTCACCGCCAGGGCCGGCCGAGACGCCGCCTGCGGAGAGCATGAACACATCGTCACCGTCGGCGACGCACGCCACCGCCTGGGAGTGCCACGCCTGGGCCGACGGGTCGCGCAGGCTCGTGCCGCGGAGGCCGATGTCGCGGGAAAAGGGGCCCGAGATGAACACGCCTTCCGGCGTGATCGTGGCGAAACTGCTCGCCCCGGACAGCCCACCCGCCGGCTCGAGCGTGGCGGTGTCGAAGATCGAAACCCCGGCCCGGCCCTGCGGGGCGATCAGCCGGCCATCCGTCGCCAGGAGGGCCGCCTCCAGGGTGTAGCCGTCTTCGAACCGCCGGACGCCATCGCCGTGGCCGACGGGTTGCCCGGTGGCGGCGTCGACGGCGCAGAGATACGTCGGCTTCCAGGGCAGCATCGACATCCCGAAGAAGGCGGTGCCACCGACCACCGCCACGCCGGTGCGGCAGGGCCACTGAGACACGAGCCGGCCGTCATGGATCAGCATCTGCCGGGGGGCGGGGGGCCGAAACCGCCAGACCAGTTCGCCGGTCGCCGCCTCGACCGCGCGGGCCGTGCCGTCGTCGGATCCGAAGATCACCAGGCCCGCGGCGACCGTCGGCGGGATGCGGACCGGGCCCCCCGTGGTGTGCCGCCAGCGGGTCGTGCCCGTGGCGAGGTCGAGGCACCGCACCGCGTCGTCGGCCGACGAGCCGAAGAACACGGCGTCGCCCGCGACCACGCAGTGGTCGACGGAATCGTACCGCCGCATGTCGCCGAGTCCGCGCTGCTTGCGGTAGGCGTCGACGGCGGCGGCGCCGGTCCAGGCCGGCTGCGGCGGCTGCGGCGAACGGTGCACCCAGGCGGCCGCGAGCCGGCGGGCGTCGATCCGCTCCCCCGTCGCGCCGCTGCGGCGCAGGTCGTGGCGAAACGTCGGCCAGTCTTCCGCTCCGGCCGCGCCGCAGCCGAGCCCGGCGACGACTCCGCCGAGCCACAGGAGCCGGGATATGGTGCCGCGCCGGGAACCTCTCATCGCACGTCCTCGTCGGCCGCCCAGGCGAACTCGCCGCCAGCGACCGACCAGTCGCGACCGAAGAAGCCGGCGGCCACCGTCCGGGGCGAGCCGGTGGGCTCGGCGGCCGCACGCACCACCACGCAGTCGGGATACCGCACGAACGGCACGAACAGGCTCCACCGCTGGGCCAGCTGCATCCCCACGGTCCCGGTGGCCCCGATCGCGACGACCGCTGCGGTGTCGCTCCCGGGACGGGGCTGCACGAACAGCACCGCCAGATCGTCGCCGGTGAGCATGCGGTCGCCGATCCGGAGCGACCCGCGTCGAACCTCGACCGGCGAGCCGGGCAGCAGCCCGCTCCAGGCGGAGTTGGCGTCGGCATTGCCCACCAGCAGGATCGTGCGATCGGGTTCGGCGCCGGCGTCGAACTCGACGTCGCTGACGACCTCGGGCGTCGAGACCGCCCGCGAGAGATAGGTCTCGGCGTCGTAGCGGGCCTTGGCAAGCATCCGGGCGTTTTCGGCCTCGGTGCCGGTCGAGCCGTAGACCGTGAGAAACCGCCGGTCGACCTCCTCCTTCACCGGTCCGGAGCGATGCGGCCCCTTGAGCCGCGGCGCCGGCGCGGCGGCGACCTTCCAGGCGTCGCCGTCGCGCTCGAGCCACAGGCCGCCGCCGGCATCCGCGGCCCCAGCCACCTGCTGGCCGTCGATCTTCACGGCCGCCCGCTCCGGAGACCGCAGGTGGCGGAGGTCGAGCCTGAGGGCCGCGACGTTCTCGCTCTCGACGGCGAACTCCCCCTTCAGGGGCCAGCAGTCGGCCTTCACGCGGCTCAGGTCACCGTGACGCCGCTGGGCCACGATCGAGAGCCAGTGGAGCCGCGACGTGATCCGCGGGTTGGGCGAGACGAGTTCCAGCGACCGCACGGAGGCGTCGGGGGGAAGCACGTGCCGCGCGAAGCACTGCATCATCTGCGGCCAGTCGACGCAGGCGGTGCTGGAGTCGCTCTCGACGCCGTTCCAGAAGTGGCTGCCGCCTTCCTCGCGGTAGGTCCAGTCGCGATGCCCGGCCTCGGTGAGCAGCGTCGCCATCCGCCGGCTCTGGTCGACCGGCACGTTGTTGTCGCCACTGCCGTGCAGCACGTAGACGGCGCGGTCGCGGAGGTTGGGCAGCAGCCGCTCCGGGTCGCTGGCGAGCATCGGCCGAGCCATGATCGCGTCGATCCCCACGGAGGTCGCCAGGGGATCATGCCCGCGGTAGTTCCAGTAGTTGATCCAGCCGGCGCTCGGTCCGATCGCCGCGAAGTCCTGCGGATTGAGGCAGCCGATGTTCCAGGTGCCGTGGCCGCCCATCGAATGCCCCGACAGGTAGACCCGCGTCGGATCGTGCGGCAGGCGGGCCTGCGCGTCGCGAAGTGCCTCCAGTGCGTCCTTCCGGCCGATGTCCTCCCAGTCGAAGCCGTACGGGCCGCGGTTGGTCGGGGAGACGAGATGGGCCCACGACTTGCCGCCGATGTGGACCAGGTGTGACGCCGCCTCGACCGAGGCGCCGTGCAGCGTGAGCACCACGGCCGGCGGCGGATCGCCGTCGCGGCGCGCCGCCCGCTTGACCGCGTAGTACTGCACCGTGCCGTCGATGTCGCTGCGGAAGGTCTGCACGTGCGGCTCGCGCGGATCGAGCGGATTGGCCAGCCGCAGCCCGAGATCCGCCGTCTCCACCGGCCGCTCCTCGGCGTCGAGCAGCTCGAGCCGCAGCCGGGCCGCCCCGGCGGCGGCGGGCGCCGCGGGGATGCGATACGCGACGCGGAGCGTGCACAGCGGCGGGATCGAGGCCACCTTCGTGACGATGGCCGTGCCGTCCTCGCGGGTCGCCCGCACCGCAAGGCCGGCGATCGTGTCGGGGGTGGTGTTCGAGACTCCGCTGCCCGCCCAGGCCTCGCCCGAGGAGTCGGGGAGGAGATCGGGCACCACGTGCCGTCCGGCGAAGGAGACCTTTCGCGTCGGCGGGACGAGTTCGAGCGCCGGCTTCTCACCGGCGACCAGCAGCAGAAAGCGGTTGCTGCCCGGACGCAGCAGCACCGGCGTGGGAAACAGGCCCCGGTCGTAGAGGTCCCCCGCGTGCGGTTCGCCGTTGACGAAGCACAGGCCGACGTCGGCTCCCGTCATGATCATCACCCGCTCGGTCTCGGAATCGACCGTGGCATGGATGTAGCCGCGGCGGAAGCCCTCGGCGAGCGAGGCATCGGCACCCACCGCCGTCCAGCGCGGCGTCTCGCCGTCGCGCCCCGGAAGCTCGTCCCCCTCGCGCGGCTCCCAGGGGCGGTCGGCCGGCGCGTGGGCGAGCAGATTCTGCACCGGATCGGCGAACAGTGTTCCGCGCATGGGCCGACTCAGGCCCCGGATCACGAGTGCCGGCCCGGGGAAGACGCGGATCCGCCCGCCGTCCGGTGGATCGGCCGCGACGGCCGTCGGCGCGGCCAGGATCGCACAGCAGGTGAGCGTCAGCCGGCCGAGGAACGAGGCCGCAGAAGAAACGGTGGGACGCATGGATGAAGGATGCTCGAGGTGCATGATTCCGGGGCGGCTGGATGCCGCGTTCAGGGACTCTCTGGCCGGTCCGCCACTCGGACCGGCGCGAAGGCGATCGACGTTTCGAGCCAGCCGCCGCAGCTGCAGCCCCCGCCCCCCTCCGGCGCGAGGATCATGCCGCCGGCCGGAATGGCGCTGAGCCAGCAGTCGGGCCGCAGTCGCTCCCAGGTGGTTGCCCGCTGGTCGACCGGGTCCCAGAGGCCGAGGCTGCCGAGCCGCGTGAGGAAGGCATGGCTCGAGGCGGCGTAGCTGCCGCACGCTCCGCGGCGAACGATGGCCGGCAACTCCCTGCCGGTCGCCAGTTCGAACGACTTCGGGCTGACGTAGAGAACGCCGTCGACGATCGCGGGCCTGGCCGAGTCGCCCCCCTTGCCGACCGCCTCCCAGGGAAACGTCGTCTGCCAGACGCGGCTGCCGTCGTCGGCATTCCAGGTGCCGACGGCGTACTCGCCGCGGCGCGAGGCCACGGCCACGACCCGCCCGCCGCCGCAGGCGAGGCTGAACATCGTGGCCGCCCGGCCGAGGTCGAGCGGCCGTTCCCAGAGCACGCGGCCGTCGGCGGCGGCCACGGCCACCAGCCGCGCGGCGTCCCAGGTCGCCGGATCGCCGATCCTGCCGGCCTCGGTGGTCGGCAGCTCGACGAACACCACCCGTCCGTCCGCGATGGCGATCGACGTGTCGACGACGGTGCCCGCACGTCGCCAGACCTCCCGGCCGCTGGCGACGTCGATCGCGAACAGGCTGCGGCTGCAGACGTTGGCCGCCAGCGGCCCCTCGGCCGCCGTATACCAGAAGTCTCCTCCCCAGAACTCCTGGTAGGCGGCCTGCGACGGCACGGCGGTGCCGACGAGGCGATCGCCCCACCGCCCCACGTATCCCCAGGTGTCGCTGCCGTCCGCACCCGCGGCGTGGACGCGGCCGACCGTGCCCCGCTCCGCGTCGATCTCCCAGCAGCCGCCGCGGACGGCGACGAACAGCCGCTGGTCGTCGCAGCACCAGTTCGCGGCGTCGTGGCGGATGTTGAATCGCCGGGAGTCAGGCACCTCGAGATGCCAAAGGATCGCGCCGTTGTAGGCATCGAGCGCCATGAAGCGATCGAGGCCCTGGGCGAAGAGCCGACCATGTGAATACAGCGGCGTGGGCTTGCGATTGCCGCGATCCGACTGGAAGCGGGGGCCGGGCCGGCCCAGCCACTGCACGGTGAACTCGCGGCAGCTTCGGGCCCCCGCGAGCGTCTCGCCGGCGAACGTCGCGTTGTCGGGGCCGCCGTACTGGTGCGTCCACGTGCCGATGCCGCCGGGTGGAGCCGGCCGCAGGAGGAGTCCCTCGCCGCTCGCGGCCGACGTTGCCGCGCCGGGGAGCTCGGGACGTCCATCGTCCCCGCAGCCGGGCAGGAACAGGCAGCCGCCCGGCCGCACCGTCGCCAGCCAGCGGCCCATGCCTTCGGCCCCGAGCATCCGCCGCGCCCGACCGCCGACGACCGCGACCGCGGCGATGCGGTCAGCCACCGGTGGCGCGGCGACGTCGTCGATCTGCACGACGGCAACCCTCGTGCCGAGCAGGCCTCGGGCGAGCGCGGCCGCCCGGGCGGTCGCGACCCGTGCCTCGTCGTCGTCGAGGATCGTCACATGGAGCCGCGTGCCGACCGCGATCGCCATCGCCATCGCCAGCTCATCGGCGCCGGCGACCAGGCAGGTGCCGCCCCGGGCCGCGTCGGCCCGGATCGCGGATGGAGGGTCCGCGGTCGACGCCTCCACCGCGGGCGTGGCGGCCACCGGGTTGAGAAACGTGTCGCACTCGAACGGGCCCGCCGTCGTGTCGGAGGCGACGATCGACCAGGGGATCACCCGCCGGCTCCGGAGCCCGTCGAGCCTGGCCTCGTGGTCGGTCACGGGGTCCTCCCGGTGGATGCGGCGTTCGTGGCCCGGCTGTCCCCAGACGAGCGCGGTGGGCATGGGAGTGCTGGTGCGCCACGTCACCACCGCCGCGTCGGGCGCCGTGAACCGCAGCACCGGTCCGCAGGTGATCCAATCAGGCACCCGCGCTGCCGGCACGGGGCCCGTGACCGCGGGTGCCGGCGGCGGCGGTTCCGCTGCCGGGGCAGCCACGCCGGTGGCCCGAAACGCGTGAATCGATCCCTCGTCGGTGCTGACCAGCAGCGTGGCGTCGGCGACGGCGAGACCCTGGGCGCGGCCGGTGACCGATCCGCTCCACACGGCAGCGCCGTCGGCACGTTCGAAGGCGTCCACCCGGTCGTCACCGCCGACGATCACATGGTCGCCGGCGACGATCACCGCCTGGGAAGACGAACAGGGCCGCCGCCACACCCAGGCGTCGTCGGCGATGCGGAAGCAGCCGAGCGTGGCCCGCTCGAGCACGTACAACAGGCCATCGGCGGCGGCCATCGCCACCGCCCCATACTTGCGGGCGACCGCTGCGGAGTGTCCGGCGTCGGTCTCGCTGAAGAAACCCTCGCGCGGCCCGGGACCGACCAACTCCCGGCCGTCATCGGCGACCAACGCGAAAATCCCGCCGTGGACCCCCGACACGACGCCCCGACTCGTGCCGGAGACGCGATCGAGCATCAGGGGAGCCGCCCGCCCCTGAGTCACGAGGATGTGGTCGGCGCCGCGGAGCATGCAGCCCTCGGGCGTGGCGTGGGAGATGCCGCGGACGAACGTGCCCGGGCCCGTCGTGGCCCCGTCGGACGTGGCGGCGCAGCCGACGAACGAATCATCCCACGGCAGCATGCCGGCGGTCCACCACACCCGATCCTCCTCCACGATCACGCCGGCCCGCAGCGGCGCGGCCGAAACCAGGCGGCCGTCGTGGAGGATGAGACGTCCCACGGCGGCAGGGCGGTGCCAGAGGATCGACCCGTCGGCCGCCTTCAGGCACCAGAGGTGTCCGTCGTCCCCGCCGAAAAAGAGACTGCCGTCGTGAACGGTGGGCGGAAGCCGCACCGGCCCTCCGGTGGCATGCGCCCACCGCTCCCGGCCGGTGGCCAGATCGAGGCAGTGCAGCGCGTCGTCAGCCGAGGATCCGAAAAACATCAGCCCGTCCGCGGCCACGACGTGAAAGGCCTCGTCGTAGTTCCGCATCGAGGCGATCTGCGGCCGCTTGACGTAGGCGTCCCAGCGGGCCGGTCCCGGCCACGCTGGACGCGGCGCGGCGACCGGCCGATGCACCCACGCCTCCTGGAGCGCGGCGACTTCGAGCCGCTCGGGCGAGGCCCCGGAGCGGCGTTGGTCGTGTCGGAGCGTCGGCCAGTCCGCAGCCCCACCGGGCGTGGTCACGATCGCGGCCAGCAGCATCACGGCCAGCCGTGAGGCGCGTCGCTCGAATCGAGGGATCGTCGGCATCGATGCTCCGTGCAGGCCAAGATTCATCGTACACCGTGATGCACGCGTGCAACGGCCGGTGCGCGGCAGGCGACGCCTTTCCCTTCCCGGGAGGGGATGGTGGTGTCCGGCCAGCCTCGGCTCTATAACTCCCGCTCGCTTGAGACCCGCGTGTCGGTCCGCAAAGAATCTCCGGGAGAGTCTCGATGTCCGTCGCCCGCGCACTCGTCGTCGCCGTCGTCCTGGTGACGGCGCGGCAGGAATCCGTCCGTGGCGACGTGGGTGTGCCGCGTATTTTCGGCGACCGCATGGTCGTGCAGCGGGACGCCCCCGTGAAGGTCTGGGGCTGGGCGGCACCGGGCGAGGAGGTAAAGGTCGAACTGGCCGGCCGCACCGCATCGACCACGACGGGCACCGACGGCCGGTGGAGGGTGGCGCTGGAGCCGCTTGCCGCGGGCGGACCGCATACCCTCGGCATCGAGGGAAAAAACAAGCTCGCCTTCCAGCAGGTGATGGTCGGCGAAGTCTGGCTGTGCGCGGGCCAGTCCAACATGGAGTGGCCGCTGGATCGGACGCAGCATGCCGGCCGCGACCTGCCGAACTCCGCCGATCCGCTCCTGCGGCTGTGCAAGGTCGACCCGATCGTGGCGGTGCGTCCCCAGCGGGACTGCACGGCATCGTGGAACGAGAGCAACCCCGGCTCGGCCGCCAAGTTTTCAGCGGTCGCCTGGTATCTCGGCCGCGACCTGCGGAAGCGGCTCGACGTGCCCGTCGGCGTGATCATGGTCGCCGCCGGCGGCACGTCGATCGAAACCTGGATTTCCGCGGCCCGCTGCGGCCAGACGCCGGCCCTGACGAAGATCGGCCGGCTCGTCAGGCAGGTCGACGACGACTACCGAACGCTGTCGGAGGCGAATCTCGACCGCTGGACCGCCCGCGCCCGAGCGGCGATCGCAGCGGGGGAGAATCCGCCCGCGTTCGAGCCCGTGCCCCCGATCATCATCCAGAGGGGATGGCTGCCGACCGGCATTTTCAATGGGGCGATCGCACCGGTGGCGGGTTTCGGAATCCGCGGCATCGCGTGGTACCAAGGGGAGGCGAACAACGGTGACGGCCTCTTCTACACCGAGAAACTCGCCGCCCTGATCGCCGACTGGCGGCAGGCGTGGGGGCAAGGGGAGTTTCCGTTCGTGATGACGCAGATCGCGCCCTGGTCGGGCTACCCGGACGGCAACCTGGAGGGCATCTGGGATGCCCAGCGGGCGGCCCTGGCCATTCCCGGCACGGGCCTGGTGATGACCAGCGACCTGGTGCCGAATCTCGCGGACATCCATCCCGTCCAGAAGGCAGAGGTGGGCGAGCGACTCGGCCGCTGGGCCGCCGCGCGGGTCTACGGGCTCGAGTCCGGGCCGGCGACCGGTCCGATCCCCGAAACGATCGCGGTGCGGGGCGACGCGGTCACGATCACCTTTCGGAACGCCGACGGCGGACTGCGGACGCGGGATGGAACTCCAGCGGGCCTGTTCCAGGTGGGCACCGCCGAGGGCTTCGTCGATGCCGAGGCATCGATCGACGGTGCCACCGTCGTCGTCAGGTCGGGGAGCGTGCCTCGTCCGGAATACGTGCGCTACGCCTGGAACAAGACGGCGGTGCCGACGCTCGTCAACGAGGCCGGCCTGCCGGCGCTGCCGTTTCGCAGCGACGCGCCCGCGGTGCGGATCCGAGGTGCGAACACCTTCGCGGGCAAGAACCGCGTGATCATGATGGCCGAACCGGTCGCCGGCACGATCCGCTACACGCTCGACGGCACGATGCCGACCCCGCAGTCGCCCGCGGCGCCGCCGGCCTCGACGGCCGGCACGACGGGCGTCGGCGACGGCCGACACGCCGCGGCGGTGGAACTCGACCGCTCGGCGACGCTTACCGCGCGGCTGTTTTTAGCGGCCGGTGGCTCGAGCCTGCCGGTGTCGGCGTCGTTCGTCCGCGTCGATCCGCTGCTGGTGGATGGCGCCCGCTTCGCCCCCGGCCTGAAATACGAATACTACGTGGGCAAGTGGAGTTCGCTTCCCACGTTCGACGCGCTGCCCGTGGAGCAGGTGGGGGTGGCGGAGAAGCCGGCGGTCACGGCCGCTCCGGTCTCCACCCAGTTCGCCCTGCGCTTCCGTGGTCATCTGCAGGTCGCGAAGGACGGCGACTACGTGTTCACCGTCAAGTCGGACGACGGGTCGCGGGTGTCTCTCGATGGGAAGGTGGTCGTGGACGACGACGGTCAGCACGGGGCGACGCCGAAGAAGAGCGATCCGGTGCGGTTGCGCGCCGGCCTGCATCCGCTGGAGGTGCTGTACCACGAGAGTTGGGGCGGTGCGTCGCTCAGCCTCGCCTACGAGGGGCCGGATCTGCCGGCGCAGGACATTCCGGCCACGGCGTATTTCCATCGGCTCGACTGAGTTTTTCGCCGCCGGCCTCGTACTACTACGTTAGCTGATCTTGAGCCAGATGAGTTTTGTCGTCATGCTTCCGGCCATGAATGCACGGAAGCTTCACAAACTGGGTCTTCAGCAGAATTTGTGGGTAGAAAGCCTGGGTTTCTGCGCGGGGCTCTGCCCCGGACCCCGAGGTTTATGAGCCATGGCACAGGCATCAGCCTGAGTCTGTC
>VGYR01000146.1 GCA_016872925.1 Planctomycetota bacterium | reverse complement strand
TCAGGCCCTGAAATACGCGGCTCGGGGCTTCCGCTCATTCCCGAATTACCGCACCCGAATCCTGTTCTTTTGCGGCAAACTGGATCTCAGGCCCCGGCTGCAGTGCCACTAAAAGTCCCGAAGAACCGGTCCCAAAGTCGACGACCGTGGCCGCGAGGTGGTCGGTCTGGTGCGGAAGGGCGGGCGCCAACCGCTCGAGCGCCGCCGTGATCTCCGCGACGAGCGCCGTGGCCTCCGCGTGATGGGCCGCGGGGATCGCCCCATCGGCCTCCTGCAGGGGGCGGATCGCCGCCACGGCCCGGACCAGTTCCCGCCACGCGGGAAGCGCGACCACGCCCGAGCCGCGGCCCGCCGCTTCCGCACGCTGGGCCGGCCGCACCGCCGCCCAGGTCACGAGATTGATCCACAGCGGGCGGTGGTCGAGATCCCCGATCGAGTCGTCACCGGCGAAGTCGGAGTCGGCGGCGACGACGACGCGGCCCCGCCCTCACGCCGACCAGCAGCGGCGCCCGCGGCGGCGCGGCGGAGTCGTGCGAGCGGGCGAACACCGTCTGCGTGCCGTCGTCACCCGCCACCGAAAGCACGCCCGACCGGTAGAAGCAGGCTCCCGAGACGCCGGCGAACAGGTCCGACGCCACCTCCTCGCCCGCCGCGGTCGGGGTTGCGGCGTCGAGCATCACCCAGGTGGGCACGTCATGGAATCGATGCTCGGGATCCTGCACGGTGGCGTTGTCGATTTCCACGCCGAAGCGGGCGGCGATCCTCGCCAGGGAGTTGCCGTACTTGGGCTGCTCCGTCTCGGCGAGGATCACGAGCCCGCCGCCCCCGTGGACGAAATCGGCGATGGCGTCGATCTCGGCGGCCGCATACTCGGGCGACCCCGTGCGCGTGGTCGCCTCCCAATCGTCGGTCGAGCAGTGGGGCAGCACGAGCACGTCGGCGGCCGCGAGGACGTCGGCGAGCAGGGGGCCCGACTCGTGCACGGCGACCGAGAAGCCCGCACCGCGGAGGGCATCGGCCGCCTCGACGAGCCCGCAGTCGGCCGGGTTCTCCGGCCGCATTCTCCTGGCGACCTCGGACCTCGTGGTCCAGGCCTGCCGGTGCGACTCGTCAAACAGCACCCGGGCGAGCACGTCCATCGCCTCAGAATATCCCGAACGGTGCCCGTGGACGAACGCCACCTTCTCGATCGCGGTTCCCCCCCGAGGCGAGCGGCGCCGCGTGAGGATCCTGTGCGGAGCAGGGAGGTACACTTCGGGTCATGCAGTTCTGGCGGGATCGACGGGTGATCGTGGCGGGCGGCACGTCCGGCTTCGGGCTCGTGCTCGCGCGGCACCTGGCGCGGGCCGGCGGCCGCGTGCTCGTGGTGGGCAGATCCTCCGAGAGCGTGCGGCGGGCCTTCGAGACCTGCGAGCGGGCGGGCGAATCGACCGCCGCGATGCACGGCGTGGCCGCCGATCTCGGCAGGGCAGGGGAGGGCAGCCGGGTCGTGGACGAGGCGCTGCGGATGCTCGGCGGGATCGACGACCTCGTCTGCTGCGTCGGCCGCTCGGGCCGGGCGCGGATCCTCGACGTCTCCGACGACGACCTTCGCGACTTCCTGGCCGCGAACCTGTTCTCGGCCACCGAACTCGTCCGGGCCGGCGCCGACGACGTGGCCGCGGCCCGCGGGCACGTGGTGCTCGTCGGCAGCCTCGCCGGCAAGCTGGTCACGCCGTTCATGGGGCCCTACGCGATCGCCAAGTCGGCCCTCGCCGCCTATGCCGACGCCCTCCGGCTGGAGCTCGAGCCCCGCGGGGCCCACGTGCTGCTCGTGTCCCCCGGCCCGATCCGCCGCGCCGCCGACGACCCCGCGGCCGACCGGGCGGCCGACCGCTACGCCGAGGCCGCCCGCCGCGCCGGCCTGCCCGAGGCGGCCCGGGCGCCCGGCGGCTCCGCGGCGCTCGCGCAGCTCGATCCCGACCGGCTCGCCGCCGCCGTGCTCGAGGCCTGCCGCCGCCGCGTCCCCGAACTCACGATGCCGGGGAAGGCCGCCCTGCTGGCCGGCCTGATCGAATGGTTTCCCGGCGCGGGCCGGCGCCTGCTTGCCCGGTTCGTCCGCTGACGACATAACCGTGCCCGGTGCCCAGCCGCGGGAGCCCTCGGCCCCCCGCCGGCGGCGACCAGTGGACCGGGCGGATCGCATTCACCGCACAGGGAGACGGCAGCGATGGCAGAGGCGTTCGCAGGCATCGGAAAGATCCGCTACGAGGGGCCGCAGGCGAAGGGCATGCTGGCCTTCCGCCACTACGACGCCGACGCGCTCGTGGAGGGCAAGCCGATGCGGGAGCACTTTCGCTTCGCGGTCTCCTACTGGCACGCCTTCCGCGGGACCGGCGGCGATCCGTTCGGCCCCGGCACGATGATCCGCCCCTGGGAGCGGGACGGCGATCCGCTCGAGGCGGCGCTGGCCCGCGTCGACGTGGCCTTCGAGTTCCTCGACAAGCTCGGCTGCGACTTCTACTGCTTCCACGACCGCGACGTGGCCCCCGAGGGGGCGACGCTCGCCGAGTGCAACAAGAACCTCGACGCCGTCGCCGACCGGCTGCTCGCCCACCAGCAGCGGACCGGCAAGAAGCTCCTCTGGGGCACGGCCAACCTGTTCTCGAATCCCCGCTACGTGCACGGCGCCGCCACCAGCCCCAACGCCGAGGTGTTCGCCTACGCCGCGGCCCAGGTGAAGAAGGCGATCGAGGTCACGCACCGGCTCGGGGGCGCGGGCTACACCTTCTGGGGCGGCCGCGAGGGCTACCAGTGCCTCTGGAACACCGACATGAAGCGGGAACTCGACCACCTCGCCCGGTTCATGCACATGGCGGTGGAGCATGCCCGGGAGATCGGCTTCACGGGGCAGTTCTACTTCGAGCCCAAGCCCCGCGAGCCGATGAAGCACCAGTACGACTTCGACGTGGCGACCTGCATCAACTTCCTCCGCACCCACGGGCTGGAGAAGCACGTGAAGATGAACATCGAGACCAACCACGCCACGCTGGCCGGCCACGAGATGCAGCACGAACTCGAATCCGCCGGCCTGCAGGGCTTCCTCGGCTCGATCGACGCCAACACCGGCGACACGCTCGTGGGCTGGGACACCGACCAGTTCCCGACGAACATCTACCTGACCACGCAGATCATGTGGTCGATCCTGAAGTACGGCGGCCTGGCCCCCGGCGGCGTCAACTTCGACGCCAAGGTCCGCCGCGAGAGCTTCGAGCCGGTCGACCTGTTCCACGCCCACATCGGCGGCATGGACGCCTTCGCCCGCGGCCTGAAGATCGCCGCGGCGATGCGGGCCGACGGCACGATCCAGCGGATGATCGACGAGCGCTATGGCTCGTGGACGGGGCCGCTCGGCAAGCGGATCGAGGCGGGCACCGAGAGCTTCGCGTCGCTCGAGAAGGAGATGCTCGCCAAGGGTGACGCCCAGGCCAACATCAGCGGCCGCCAGGAACTCTTCGAGAACGTGATCAACACGTATCTCTGAGAGCGGCGCGGAGCCGGCGTCAGGTCGGCACGGGGTGAAAACCCCGTGCTCCTCCAGGTCGTAGCGCGGGTTTCCAACCCGCGGAGCCGGCCCGGAGCCGGGCTTCCGCCGTTCACTCCTCCGGGATGAACCTCCGCCACCCGTCCGCCACGATGCCGATCCGGTCGAGCGGGATCGGCCGGAAGCCGATGTCCCACGCCGGGGAGTCGGCGCGGAGGCGGTAGTCGCCCCGGACGGCGTCCACGAACCGGGGATCGACGTCGACGAGGTTGTCCTCGACCACCACGCCGGCCTCCGCCGCGGGCTCGATCCGCTGCCACTCGCCTCCCACGCTCACGTTGCGCCGGATCACGTTGCGCCGCGGGGCCGTCGGCTCCTCGTCGAGGAGGGCGGCGAGGCCGGGATAGCGGGCCGTCCAGCGGGGCGTCCGCCACGGCATCTCGTCGAGCCGCTGCCGCATGATGCCGCCCGGAGCCACCATGCTCGCCGCCCAGCCGAGGCCGCGGGCGTCGACCTCCACCGCCGGCGCGCCGTCGATGAAGAGATTGTTCTCCACCACGTTGTCGCGACCGCCGCCGATCAGGACCGCCCGCGAGGCCCGCACGAACACGTTGCCCACCACCGTGATTCCGCTGGCGTTGTCGTCGAGGTACACGCCCATGGCGCCGAGGTGGCCCGGCCCGACGAGGTCGGTGAACAGGTTGTGCCGCACGACGGTGCCCCGCATGGTCCAGTCGCGCCCCATGTAAAAGGCCCCCACGTCCCCCGTCTCCTGGCAGACGTGGTGGATGCGGTTGCACTCGATCAGGTGGTCGTTGCCGTTGAGCAGGATGCCGTTGTGCGGGGCGTGGTGGATGTGGTTGTGGAGCACCCTGTTGCCGACGCCCTTGACCTCGACCGCCGGTCGGTACGTCCGCTGGAGACGGGCGTAGTGGTGGACGTGGTTGTTCTCGGCGACGTGCCCGGCGGCCACGAGCCCGGCTCGGTCGCCCCCCGAGAGCATCACGCCCCCTTCGCCCACGTCGTGGATCTCACAGCCCCGAACGGCATGCCCGACGCCTCCCTCCACGACCACGCCCCAGCCCCCGGCGTTCCGGAGCCGACAGCCGCCGACCGTCACCCCCGCGCCGCCGGAGATCGTCACCACACTGTTTCGGGCGCCCTCCAGCAGCAGGCCGCGGAGCACGAGGTGCTCGGCCCCGGCGATCTCGACGAGTTGCGGCAGCGTCGACACCGTCACCTCCCGCTCGCCGGCGGGCAGCCAGGCATAGAGCAGGCCGCGGTCCCGGTCGACGCACCACTCGCCGGGGCGATCGAGTTCGCAGAGCATGTTGAAGGCGTAGAACCGCTGGCCGGTGCGGTAGGTGGTGTGCGGCGGCTCGAGCTCGATCGACTTCGCCGCCGGATCCACCGACCGGATCCGCTGCCGCGAGTCGGACCAGTCCCAGAAGAAGTAGCCCGCGAGCCAGCCGTCGGGCTCGCGCTGCCACGCTGGCAGCCGGTCGGTCTCGCAGGTGAACTTCCCCACGGCGTTGCCCGGCAGCCCGCCGTCGTTGATCGGCCGGTCGCCGAGGAGCTCGCCGATCGTGGCGAAGCCCTCGTTCGGCCAGCTGGCGATCGGCAGCGGCCGGTCGGCATGAAACACCTCCGGACGGTTGCCGGCCCCGGCGAACGTGCCGGCGTCGGCGATCCCGGCCGCCGCCAGGTCGGCCTGGACCACCTGGCCGCGGGCCGCCTCCGGAAGCCGCGCGAGCACCGTGTCGTCGACGACCGGAGCGAATGTGGCGATCCGCCGGGCGCCGGTCAGGACCACGCGGCCGACGCCGTGCGCCCGCCAGACGACCGGGTGATCGGGCGTGCCGCCGTCGATCGCCTCGAGCCGCAGGGGCTCGGCGAGTTCGTGCCGCCCCGCATGGAGCACGACCTCGACGCCCTGCTCCCCGGCGGCGCGGAGCCGGCGGACGGCATCCCGCGCGCCCCGCGGCGTGGCCAGCGGACCATCGGACCGGTCGGCGTTGGCCGCGGCCAGCCGGCCCGACCAGGCGTCGTCGCCGTCGGTGGCCACGTGGATGGTCACGGCGTCGGCCGCGCCGGCATCGAGCGGGGCGACGCCGAGCCACGCCGGCAACGCGACCACCGCCCACTGCCACCACGAGGTTCGCTTCACGCCTGCACCTCTCGGAGTCCGCCCGGCCGCTGCAGCCGCGCCGCCCATGCGGGCGAAGGCAGGCATCATACCGGCCCGGCGGCCATCACCGCCCGCTCGATGGCGGCCCGGATCGTCCGCTGGCGGGCCGGATCGACGATTCTCTCCCCCCCGGCCTCGGTGACGTGGAACGCATCGACGACCTGATCGAGGTAGGTGCCGATCTTCGCCGACCGCACCGAGAGGCCGGCCTCGAACAGCGTTTTGGAGACGCCGTAGAGCAGCCCGGGCGCGTCGTGCGTGAACACCTCGATGATCGTGGCCCGCCCCGAGCTGTCGTTGTCGAAGGCCACCCGGACCGACCGCGGCTCCGGCTTGACCTGCGGCGCGAACGGATTCCACCGCGGGGCGAACTCCGGCGGCCGGTCGCCGAGGATCGCGCCGCGAATCGCCTCGCCGATCTCGGCCAGCCGATCGGCCGGCGGCTCCCCGCTGAAGTCGTGGTCGACCACCGTGAAGTGATCGAGCACGCGGCCGTCCGCGAACGTGTGGATGTCGGCGGCGAGGATCTCGAGCCGCTGGCTCGTGAGACTGCCGGTGACCCGGTGGAAAATGCCGGTGGCCACGTCGTCACGCGTCCCGACGGTCACCGCCACCGTCGAGGTATCCGGCTGCCAGCGGGCGGTGGCGAACACGCCCCCATCCTGCAGCCGCGCCAGCCGCCCCAGCTCCTCGACGGCGCGGGGCGACGGCGTGGCCGCGAGGTAGGCGTCGGGCAACTCGCGGGCCAGGCGCACCACGGGATCGTCTCCGCGTCGCTCGAGCAGCCGCTCCAAGCCCCGGCGCCCGCGATCGGCGGCCGCGCTCGGGCCGTCGCCGTCGAGGATGTCGCGGGTCTTGAAGTAGAGCGCCGCGAGGAGGTCGGACTTCCACTTGGTCCAGGTGCCCGGTCCCACCGCCAAGACGTCGGCCGCCGTGAGCAGGGCCAGCATCCGCAGCACCTCCGGCGAGCCGACGTCGGCCGCGAAGCCCGCCACGAGCGTGTCGTCGCCGATGTCGCGGCGGAAGGCGAGGTGGGCCATGGCCAGGTGCTTGAGCACGAGGAACTCGACGATCTCCACCTCGTCCCCCGGCAGGCCGAGCTTGGTGGCCACGTCGCGGGCGATCCGCGCCCCCAGCACGCTGTGGTCCTCGACGAAGCCCTTGCCGATGTCGTGCAGCAGGAGCGCCAGCAGGAGCGGTCGCTTGCGGCCGAGCGCCCGCCACTCGGCGGCCAGCCAATCGTCCGCGGCGGCGAACCCCGCGGCCCGCTCGATCGCCAGCAGGCAGTGCTCGTCGACCGTGTACTTGTGGAAGCTGTTGAACTGCAGCAGGTTTCGGGCGTGCGCGAACTGCGGCACGAGGATCTCGAGCACACCCACGTCGTGCAGCCAGCGGAGTGCGGCGGCGACCCGCGTCGGCTGGGCAAAGAGCGCGAGAAACGCCTCGACGGCCGGTGGGTCTGGCACGCACGGCAGCCCGTTCACCGCGGCCCGCACCGCCTCCCAGGTGTCGCGGGCCACGGGCCGGTCGTAGAGCATCGAGAGCTCCGCCAGCCGCACGATCTCGCGGAGGCTCCCCGCGACGCGGGCCACCTGCCCGGGCGCGGCGGCGACGTCGGTCGGCCCCACCCGGAAGGTGCCGTCGATGCCGTGCGCGAGCAGCCCCTGGGCGAGCGCCGCGACGGGGCCGGAGCGGCGGAGCGACCGCAGCAGCGTCTCCACGGCCTGCGCGACCCGCCGCGTGTGGTGGAAATAGTCGCGCATGAAGACTTCCACGGCGAGCTGGCCGCCGACCGGCTGGATGCCGCGGTCCGCCGCGATCCGCACCTGCTCGCCCCGCGTCAGCTCGTCGGCCGCCTTGCCGGCGGCGAGGTGCAGGTCGCTCCGCACGCCCATCAGAAACTCCCGGGCGTCGCGGATGGCGTCGGCGTCGGCCCGCGAGATGCCGCCGGCGAGGGCGAGTTCATCGAGCGTCTCGGCGCCGTAGGCCAGCCGGCCCAGCCAGCGGATCAGCTGCACGTCCCGCAGCCCCCCCGGCGACCGCTTCACGTTGGGCTCGAGCACGAACACCGTCCGGCCGTGCTTGTCGGCCTCCTCGCGGCGGGCCTCGACGAGCCGCTCGATGTGGCGACGCCGGCCGCGGGCGAGCGCCTTCCGCAGCCGCTGCTGCAGGCGGCGCAGCGGCTCCTCCGGCCCGGCGAGCAGACGGCAGTCGAGCAGCGAGCTCATGATCGTGGCGTCGCGTCCGGCGAGGTCGACGGCCTCGGCGACGCTCCGCACGCTCTGGCCGACATCGAGGCCCGCGTCGAACAGGTCCTGAAGCAGCCGGCGGGAGACGTCCGCCACGACGGTCCCCGAGCGGCCGTCGTGCAGGATCATCAGGTCGATGTCGGACCACGGGGCCATCTCGCCGCGGCCGAACCCACCGTGGGCCACCAGCGCCACGCCCCGCCGCACCTGTTCGGCCGCCTGCGGCGGCAGGTCGGCGACGATCGCGGCCCAGGCGTCCCGCACGACCGCGTCGCAGAGCTCCGAGGCGAGCACCGCGACGGCCCAGCCGTCGCCCCCGGAGGCATGCCGCTGGGCGATCCGCCGGCGGGCCTCCGCCGTCGCGGCCGCGGCGGCGGCGACGGCAGGCCGGAGCGGCACCTGCCCGACGGCATCGGCGCCGCTCATGGATGGATCCAGGGATCGTCGGCCACGCCGGCCTGGCGATTGGCCACGCGGGCCAGCACGAAGAGCAGGTCGCCGAGCCGGTTGAGGTATTCGATGGCGTTGGCCGGAATCGTCGTGTCGCCTGCGCTCGCGAGCGTCACCACCCGGCGCTCCGCCCGGCGGCAGACGGTGCGGGCCACGTGGAAGGCCGCGGCCAGCGGGGTGCCTGCGGGCAGGATGAAGCAGGTCAGCGGCTCGAGCGTCGCCTCGTGCCGGTCGATCTCCACCTCGAGCGCCTGCACGTGCGCCATCGTGATCCGCTCGCTGGCGGGGCCCGGTGTGGCGAGCTGGGCCCCCAGGTCGAAGAGCTCGCACTGCACCCGGCGGAGCAGGGGATCGAACGCCGCCGCGACGGAGTGCGTGCGGGCCATGCCAAGGTGGCTGTTGAGCTCGTCGACGGTGCCGAAGGCCTCGATCCGCGCGTGGTCCTTGCGGACCCGCGGGCCGCCGAACAGGCCCGTCTCCCCCGCGTCGCCCGTCTTGGTGTAGATCCTCATGCCGCTCGCCTCCTGCGCCTTCGAACTCGCTACGTATACTCCGTCACCGCGGCTCGATCCTGCAACCCGACGCGCCTTTCGCCGCTCCGGAAAGGACCCCTTCGATGACGGCTCCCACGACGGCCGACCGCACGGTCGCGATGATCGGCGGCGGCCAGATGGCCCTGGCGCTCGCCGAGGGGTTCTGCAGGGCGGGACTGCTCTCCGCCGGCGACATCGTGGTCTACGATCCACATCCGCCGGCCCGCGAGCGGCTCGTGGCCGCCGTGCCGGGCGTCCGGTTCGCCGCCACCGCCGGAGAGGCGGCCGCCGCGGCGGCGTTCGTGTTCCTGGCCGTGAAGCCGCAGCAGGCGACGGCAGCCTGCGGCGAGATCGCCGGGAGCCTGCGGAGCGCGTCGGTGCTGGTCTCGATCGCGGCGGGCGTCACACTCGCCTCCCTCGCCCGCATGGCGGGCACGAACCGCGTCGTGCGGGTGATGCCCAACACGCCGTGCCTGATGGGCCGGGGCGTGTCGGTCGTCTGCCAGACGGCCGACGTGCCGGCGGCCGCGGCGACCCGGATCCGCGACCTGCTCGGCGCCGTGGGCCACGTGCACGAGGCCGACGAGGCGCAGATGAATGCGGTTACCGGGCTGTCGGGATCGGGTCCCGGGTTCATCGCGCTGGTGGTGGAGGCGCTGGCCGACGGCGGCGTGAAGGCGGGCCTGCCGCGACAGCTCGCGCTGGCCCTGGCCGTCGAGACACTCTCGGGCACGGGCGCCCTGCTCGAGCAGACCGGCGAGCATCCGGCGCAGATCAAGGACCGCGTCTCGAGCCCCGGCGGCACGACCATCGCGGGCCTCGCGGTGCTCGAACAGCGCGGGGTCCGCGGCGCGTTGATCGACGCGGTCGTCGCCGCCGCGCACCGCGCGAAGGAACTCGGCTGATACGGGTCACGCGTGAGCATCGCGCGTTCGTGAGGCTCGGGGCTGCCCGTGCCCGAGAGGAGCGCGGGGGTTCAACCCGCGGCGGCCGTCGCGGCGGACGACCCCGCCGACCCCTACCCGCGACGGCGCTTGCCCGGCTTGCGGCCCTTCGTGACCGTCTTCGTCTTCGCCTTGCGTGCGGCTTTCGTGACGCTCTTCTTCGCGGCCTTCGCCCGGGCGGTCTTTCGCGCCGGCTTGCGGGCCGCGGACGTGCCGCCCCCGAAGATCGAATCCCATCCCTCGGCATACTTGCTCGTGCTGCCCACGCGAATCAGCGACATACTGCGATCTCCCGGACGCGATCCCGACGCTCCACCGGTGCCCGCCGCCACTCCGGCGGCCGACCGTCTCAGGGATGGTTCCTACCGCGAACCCGCGGCGCATGTCAATCGCTGGACACGATCACGAGCGTCGGCCGGCCGCACGCCACCGGCAGGGCGACGAGCCGCGCTGGGGCGCTGCCCACGGGCAGTCCAGAGCCGCCCAGCACGAGCTCGTTGCGATCGCGGAGCAGCGGCGTGATGTCGATCTCGGGATCGGCCACGAGGGCCTGACCATTCAGCTGGAGCACCTCCGGCCGCACCGTGCCGGGCGGATCCCATACCAGCAGCACCCGGTCCCCGGGTTCGACGCCGCTCGGTCGCCCGAACCGGCGAATCCACGGGCGTCCCGCCGCGGCCGGCGGCTCCCAGGCGGTTCCGAGGTGGATGGCGTGCCGCGGCATCGTTCACCCGGGGATCACCACGCCGCGGCCCGACGTCTCTCCCGCCAGCATCCCCGCCGCCCACGTGCCCACGTCGCCCAGC
>VGYR01000145.1 GCA_016872925.1 Planctomycetota bacterium | reverse complement strand
AGGTGTCGTGCGAGCGGTGCTTTAGCGTCGCGTGATTCGCGTCGCAGCAGCCCGTGGCGTGACCGTCGCCCGCATGCCCAGCGTCGCTCCGTTTGCCGACATTCCCGATCGCGAGCGCCGTGACGGCTTTCCGCAGCTTGTGGTTCGGCGCAAACACCCCGTGATAGCGATGCCGGTGTTTTCGCGGCGGCGGGACGAGATCGGCCAAGCGATCGAGAAACTCAAACGGCGAGAGCTCGACGACGCCGTTGGCCCCCGGCCGGGTGGACTTGCGGCCGCGACCGGGCCCGACCCAGTTGGCGGCTTTGTGCCTGGGCAGCACGTAGCGGATGTGGGTGATCCGGCCGTCTGGGCCGCGGATCACGGAGAGCCGCTCGAGGGCGAAGGGCGGCCGGGCGCAGTATCTCAGGAGATGTTCCAGACTCCGAAAATAGCTGGGCACGTCGCGGTCGATGAGCGTGATCCGGACACTGGCGTCGACTGAAAACCCGCTGTTCTCCCAGGCCAGCATGTCGGCGGCGGCCGCGGCGTCGAGCAGGCCCGCACGCCTGAACCACCGGCTCACGCGGCCACGCACCCGCTCGGTGAGGGCGGCCAGATCGGCTTGCGTGATCGGCCGGAGCGAGGATTTCGACGCCATGAAGCTCGGCATCTGCTCGACCGCCACGATCGACGACGACCGGGTGTACGTCGTGACGAACCGTTGCGAGGCGATCTGCCTCGACGTCGACGGCATGGCCGATGGGAACGACGGGCCGTTCACCGCCGAGGCCTCGTTCATGGTGCCGGCGGCGGCCAAACCCGTCGAACTCGCCCCCATCGACGCCGACATCGTCTGGCGTTTCGACATGCTCCGCGACCTGCCGGTGTTTCCGCACGACGCCACGAACTGCTCGATCCTGATCGCCGGCGACTGTGCTTACGTGGGCACTGGCAACGGCGTGTATGACGGCAGGATCGTGCTCCCGACGGCAGCGTCGCTGGTGGCGCTCGACAAGCGAACGGGCCGGCTCCTGGCCCGCGACGACGGCTCGATCAGCGCAGGCACGTTCCACGGCCAGTGGTCGTCGCCCACGCTCGCGACGGCGGGCGGCCGCGAGTTCGTGGTGTATGGCGGCGGCGACGGCGTCTGCTACGGGTTTGACCCGGCGACGGCTACGACGGATGCCGCCGCGGTCTTCCGCCAGGCGTGGAAGTGCGACTGCAACCCGCCGGGGTATCGCGAACGGGGCGGTGAGCCGATCGACTACTGGGCGCTGGTCCGCGGCGGTGTCCGGACGCTCGATGGCGACGGCATGCTCGTGAGCCCGAGCGAGATCATCAGTTCACCCGTCTTCCACGACGGCAGGATCTACGTGACGATCGGTCAGGATCCCCTCCATGGCGCCGGCCGCGGGGCGCTCACCTGCCTGCGGGCCGACGGCTCAGGTGACGTGAGCCAGACGGGCGTGCTCTGGCGCTATCTCGGGATCGGGCGGTCGCTCTCCACGGTGTCGGTGGCAGATGGACTGGTCTATGCGGCGGAACAGGCCGGCAAGATTCACTGCCTGGATGCGGCGACCGGGGAACTCGCCTGGGTCTACGACACGCGGGAGGATATCTGGTCATCGACCCTGGTGGCGGACGGCAAGGTCTACGTGGGAACGCGTCGTGGCCTGACGGTGCTTCGGGCAGGCCGCGAGCGAAAGCATCTTGGTGACGTCCGCCTCGGCTCGGCGGTCTGGTCGGTGCCGACCGCAGCCAATGGCACGCTCTACGTGGCCTCGCAGAAGCATCTGTTTGCCGTCGAAAACCAGGGCGAGATGCCGTAGCGCCTGGGGGGTTCGCGGTCGTCGATCGGGGTTGAGCAGGCAGCCGACCGAAGCGACAATGCGGGTTTGCCTTTTCAGGGTCTACCTCACCACGCGGAAGCCATCGCATGCGAACCGGGAATCCCGCCCTCAACGCCAACACCTTCGAGAACTTCGGCGTCTTCCGGCGGGACTCGACCGTCGCCCCCAGCGGTGCGATGACGATCCTCGGCACCGTCCACAAGACCCTCTTTCTGCTGGCCTTGGCCGTTGGGGCCGCGTGCTTCACCTGGTCACGTGCAACGCTGACGGCTGAAGCGGCCCCAGGCGCAGCGGTCGGCTCCGTCGCGGGGTGGGTCATGGGAGGCGGGCTCGTGGCACTCGTGGCGGGCTTCGTGATCTGCTTCAAGCACACCTGGGCTCCGATGCTGGCTCCGGTCTATGCACTCGCCGAGGGGCTTCTCCTCGGCGGCATTTCGGCCGGGTTCGAGTCGCGGTATCCGGGCATCGTGGTGCAGGGGGTCGGCTGCACGTTCGGCACCCTGTGCTGCCTGCTGCTCGCCTACCAGTCAGGCATGATCCGGGCCACCGAGAACGTCAAGCTTGGCATCGTGGCCGCCACGGGGGGTATCGCCCTGCTCTACCTGGTGACATTCCTCGCGGGACTGTTTGGGTTTTCACTGTTCTCATCGCTCTACGGCAGCGGCTTGGTTGGCGTGGCATTCAGCGTGGTGGTGGTAGCGATCGCGGCGCTCAACCTTGTGCTCGACTTCGACTTTATCGAGCAGGCGGCTGAGCGCGGCGCGCCGAAGTATCTCGAGTGGTATGGCGCTTTCGCCCTGATGGTGACGCTGGTCTGGCTGTATCTCGAAATCCTGCGGTTGCTTGCGAAGTTGAACGACCGGCGGTAGCGGTCCCCCGGCCGGAATCGTACAACGACACGTCATCCGGGCCCGTAGCTCAGCGGTTAGAGCAGGGGACTCATAATCCCTTGGTCGTGTGTTCGAATCACACCGGGCCTAGTTTGATTTGGTGGCGTGATTTCCTGTGTGGATCGCGCTTCCGGGGGTGCGGCGTCAGCACCCCCGGAAGTGGCACTGTTATAGGCCCTGACAAAACCTGATTTGGCACGGCATTTGCGCATCGCCCTTCAAGGTCCACAAGAACCTTGGAGGGAGCCAAGACGGCAGATGCACGGATGCCGGATGAGTTCTTCGATGAGTTGATGCCGTTCCTTCCCGTCGAAAAGTCGGTGGGGAGGCGCGGAGGCAGACCTGCGATTCCGCATCGGACTGTTGTGAAGGTGATCTGGTTCGTGCTCGTCACCGGATGTTGCTGGGAGGACGTACCGTTGGAACTCGGCTGCTCGGGACGAACGGCCCATCGCCGCCTTCAGCGGTGGTACGCCCGCGGGATCTGGCAGCGATTGCATCTGCACTTCCTGACGATCCTGCGGAAGGCGGGCGTCCTCGAAACGCAACTGGCAGTGATCGACAGCGTTTTGGTGAGGGCTTTCGGCGGTGGGGATGCGACGGGGCCAAGCCCCGTTGACCGCAGGAAACTTGGATCCAAGCACACGCTGCTCGTCGATGCCAACGGTGTGCCGCTCGTGATCCACACCGCCCCGGCCAACGCCAGCGACTACAAACTGATCCTACCGGTTGTCGAAGACTTTCCGGAGATCGGCGGTAAGCCCGGAAGGCCACGGAAGCACCCCGACATGATCTACGCGGACCGAGGCTACGACAGCGAGGCGATCCTCGCTCGCAGGGCATCAGACCTGTCATCGCTCGTAGAGGCACCGATCACGGCAGCAGCCTTGGACGGATCCGATGGGTGGTCGAACGCACGAACAGTTGGTTCAAGGGGCTGCGGCGACTTCGGATTCGCTACGACCGCTCCGATGACGTGCAAGACGCGTGGAACAGGCTCGCCGCTTCAGTCTTTTGCTACCGCGTCGCAATCCGTTGGGGCATCTGCCCGGGATAGGTTTTGTCAGGGCCTATTACGGCCGTCGGCATGTTCGTAGGCACCACCACCGCCTACGGTGTCTACGACATGAACGGCAACGCCTGGAGCTGGCTCGAGACTCCGATGGATCCGTTCGACATCGGAGCAACAAACGTTCGCGGAGGGACCTGGGACTCGGGGTGGAACCCAGTCACCAACTTCAGCCGGACGTTTCGCATTGGTGCAGGAAACGCTGATTCCAACCCCAACATCGGCATCCGACTGGGCACTGTCCCCGAACCCGCCAGCTTCGCCATGGCTCTCGCTGGTCTGGCCTACGGCGGCTATTCCATGTGGCGTTGACGGAAGCGGGCCTGACGCTCATCGATCAGATCGACATTCCTCCCCAGATCGCCAGCGAGCTGCTGGGCCGCGTCGAACACGGCCATCAGATCGAACGGCTGGCGAGGATGAAACGCGATGTCGACGTCGCTCGACGCCACAAGCCTGCCCGTAACGACGGCGCGTTCTACGCGCTGACGACCGGAACGAGCAGCACCAACGCGTCGTCGGGCAGCACGTTCTTCGATGTGCCCTGGTACCCGGCTGGTAACGGCAACTGGAACGACGGCTGGGTGCAAATTGGTCACACCTCGACCGGGCTCACGTTCGGCAACGGCGCCGTGAAGACGACCGTGAACACGACGATCGCTTCGGGCGCTGTGTCGGAGATCGATCTGGCCTCCGCGGGCAGCGCCGTGTCGCTCGTCGCCGGCGTTCTCGCGATGGTCGAGCAGCGTCGCCGCAGGCGGTTCGCCGCGGCCGGCAGCCTCGCGGATTGATCGCTTGGCCTGCATTCTCTGAAACTCTGCGACGCCCTCAGCTTACCCCTGCGGGCTTTCGATGTTCCGGTGATACGTTTCGCAGGTTTTGGGAAACCGCTTTCGCAGGTTTTGGGAAACCCATTCGCAGTTCTGGGGAAACCCATTCGCAGTTCTGGGGAAACCAGTCCTTTGCCGTGGGACACCGATTCCCGTTTCATGCGAGTGACTCCGCGTTCCCGCGTTTTTGGCATGGTGCGGCACGGGGTTTGCTCCGTCATGAAGGCGGCGTGTGAGAGGGCCGACCGTCCAGCCTCCTGTTGCTCGTGAAAGAAACCAATGAATCGCTCGCGTATTTCCAAGCAGACCCTTCGGAACAAGGCTCGTTCGTCCAGGGCCCTCAAGATGTCGCTCTTGGCCGGTGCCGGTGCGGCCGGTGTCATGGCCGATGACGCGGCCGCAGGCATCGTGACGGCGGATGTCAGTGGGACGGCCACCCTCAGCACGCCTAATATTTATTTCAGCTATGCGTCGGGGACGATCTCGAACGCGCAGGTTTCCGGCACGTCAATCCGCGGAAACGTGTCTCCAGCTAAGGGCGGCGGCTTGACTCGAATAGTTGCTGGAATGATGGGAGGCGCCGGCTCCCAGGTCGCCTCTCCCGTCCCTGTGGCATCGGGGTCGTCCATCGGTCCAACGAACACATGGAACGGCGTTGTGGCCCTTCACCATCTCGGCAATGGCGGCTACTGGGGAGTCAGGTTCCCGGCCGGTGGTTCCAACTTCAACTACGGCTGGGTGCAAGTCGCCTACACCCCGACCGGGCTCACGTTCGGCAACGGCGCCGTGGAGACGACCGTAAACACGCCGATTGCGGCGGGCGCCGTGCCGGAGATCGATCCGGCCTCCGCGGGCAGCGCCGTGTCGCTTGTCGCCGGCGTGCTCGCGATGGTCGAGCAGCGTCGCCGCAAGCGGTTCGCCGCAGCCGGCAGCCTCGCGGGTTGATCGCTTGGCCCGCACGCTCTGAAACTCCTCGAAGCCCGCAGGCAACCCCTGCGGGCTTCGCATTTTCTGACGCGACGTTTCCTCGGAGGAATGGCCCGTGGCTCCCGATCCACACGTGCTCGTGCTCGGCTACCCGAAGTGCGGGAATGTCTGGCTGCGGGCGCTCATGGCCGACCTGCTCCGCGCCGCAGGAGTCGACTTTCGCCAGGTGATGGCGGAGCACCCCATCGCTCCGGCCCTTGAAACCATGGACCTGGGCATCCGCGATCAGGCCCGGCAGGATCAGGTGCGGTTCGAACCGCTGCGGGCCTACCAGGACATCCCGATGGTGTTCAACTGGGCGATCCCCGACATCCACGCCTATGCCGCCGCCACGAGCATGGCCCACTCGCATTCGCCCTGGAAGCCGGCGATCGACCCCTTCGTGCGAGCCTTCAGCCATCGGGTGCTGATCGTCCGCGATCCCCGCGACGTGGCCGTGTCGTGGTCGCGATGGATCTTCACGCCGTTCAACCGGCTCCATCGCCCCACGCTCCACGAAACCCCCGACGCCCTCCTCCGCAGCGATCTGCCGATCAGGGCGCAGGAGTGGAATGTCCATCACCGGGGCTGGCTGGAGGAGGCCCCGGCCGATCCCCCGTTGCATGTCGTCTTCTACGAGCAGCTCGTCGCCGACACGCCGCGCGAGCTCGGCCGGATCGCAGCGCACGTCGGCCTCGACGTCTCGGGCGAGGCCCTCCAGCACGTGGCCGCCAGCCATGCCCTCGGGGAGATGCGGAAGAAGCAGCCGAATCACGTGTTTCGCGGCCACTGGGGTGGCTGGCGGGAGCATCTCGACGACCGGCAGGTGCTGCAGGTGCAGCAGGCCTGCGGCCGGATGATGAAGGCCCTCGGCTACCCGTTGACTCGCGCCGACTGCGACGGCTGGACGCCGGCGGCTTTGCATGCTCCGGCCCGGCCCGCGGCGAGCCCCACCACGGCCGCTGCCCCGAAGGCGCCTGCATGACAACCCTCTTTCTCGCCCTCGAAGGGCTGACAGGCCCGGTGTTTCGCGCAGCCCTCGATCGCGGCGCGCTTCCCGCGGTTCATGCGGTCGCCGCCCGTGGAACCAGAGCGGATCTCGAGTTTCCCGTGGCGGATGCCCGCCTGGCGATGGCGGTGTCGGCAATGACGGGCACCTGGCCGGACGACCATGAAATCCTCCTCGACGTCACGGCGGATCCCATCACGGGCGCTCTTCGAGAGACCACGGCCGCCGACCGGGCCCGGCCCGCCGTGTGGGAGCGGCTCGACACCGCAGGCATCGGCTCGATCTCCGTCGGCTGGCCGGTGGCGATCACCGGACACACGAAACATGCGGCGATCGTCGCGGCGGGGTTTGGCCGCGCGGCCGCTTCCGGTGAGCCGTCAGATGCCGGCCCGTTCGTTTTCCCCGCGTCGCTCCGCGAGGTGGTCGCCGACTGCGTCGTCCGACCCGAGAATCTCGGCGTCGCCTCGATCGAAGGGCTGATGCCCGACTGGCAGGCGGTCGATCCGGCGGTCGACGCCCGGCCGGTCTTCCTCGGCGAAGCCGTCGCCGAAAACTTCTCCCGCCTCACCGCGTTTCTCGCGCTCCTTGCGGACGAAGACCGGGGGCCGTGGGGCTGTGCCACGCTGCTCCTCAGCCTGCCGGGGGAGTTGGCGAGCCTGGAGCGGGCGAGCGAGCCGATGGCCGACGGCCTGCTCGAGGGGCTCACCGAGCGGGGCATGGAACTCCTCAACGCCATCTTGGCGGCGATCCTCGCGGAGATCCCGGTCGACACGAGCATCGTGATCGCCGGCATCCCGCATTCGGAGACGCCGGAGCAGGGCGGGATGCTGCTCGTCTCGGGGCCCGCCTTCGATCCGGAATCGCTGCCACGGTCGGCGGGGATTCCAGAACTCGCCGCCATGGTGTGCGGAGCCTGCGGCCTCGAGCCCGCGGGGATGGTGTCTGCCCGGCTGACATCACTCCTCCGCCGGGATGTCGTGCTGCGGGATCCACAGGCCGAGTGGCGGCCCCATCCGGAGCACCGAGCCCTCGACACCGAACGGCTGCTGGCCTACGACCCGGTTTCGCTGCGGCTGCCCGACCACGCGCTGACTCAGGACGACCTCTGGCACTTGCACGCGATCTCGATCCTCTCGCGGTCGCTGATGGCCAGGAACGAGGCACGCGCCGCGCTTCCGATGCTCGAGGCGCAGGCGCGACTTCTGCCCTACAACCAGCGGTCGCATCTCCTGCTTGCGGACTGCCTTCACGGGCTGGGGAAGCTCGACGAGGCGCTCGATGCGGCCTATGCGGCCATCCACCCCAACCATGGCGACGATCCGGTCGCGCTGCTCAAGGCGGCCGAACTCGAGGCCCTGCTCGGCAGGCCCGAGAACGCCAGGCCGCTCCTCGACCAGGCAGCACCGACGATCGCGGCCTATCCACACCACCGCCGGCACTATGCGAACGCCTTGATCTTCGTTCGCGACTGGCCCGCAGCCGAAAGGCTGTTTGAGGTACTCGCCGCCGAAACGCCCGCGGATGCCTGGGTGCTCTATCGCCTCGCCCGCTGCCACGTCGCCCGAGGCAACTGGCAGCGGGGCCATGATCTCGCGGTGGCGTCGATCCGGCTCGATCCGTCGCGGGCGCTCGTGCACGAACTCCTCGGGATCGCGCTGCACGGCCTGGGGCTCGTGGCACAGGCCCGCGAGGCACTGGCGACCGCCGCCGCGGTCGATCCCAGTTGGGACAGGCCGAAGCGGACGCTCGAGGCCCTCGTCGAGGCGATGAAGACCCCGCAGCAGGAGATCGAGGACCTCGCCACTTCCTACTGGCAGCTGAAGGCACCGCCGCCGCGCCAACCCTGGACGCCCTGATCGCAAGCGTCGCGCCACTGATCACCAGACGAGGCTCTTTCGCCCGCGATGAATCCGGACTCTGTCCCTGCCGCCGCGGCCCACGACTCCGGTACTCCTGACTGGCAGGGGTTGGCGGCGCTCGTGGCCGTCGTCGCCGTCGAAGCCTGCCTGCTCGGCTGGCTCCAGGGAGCATGGATGACGGCGTATTCCGCCTTCCCGTGGATGGCGGTTCCCGGTCTTTCCGTGCTCGCCGGCTGGTGGTGGCAGGTGGCACGCCACCGGTCGGAGTATCGGGCCGTCGCCGTGCGTTGGCCGTGGATCGTGGGCCAGGCGGTTGCGTTCGGGGGCGTGCTGGCCGTGCTCGCGAGCGTATCGGAGCGGCCGTTTCAGGACGTGCTCTGTGACGTCCGCAGCCTGCTCCTGCTCGCGGTGCCCGCCACGGCCTGGCTGCTCGCGTCGGTGGCGGCGGTCGCCCCCCGACAGCGGCTGGCAGGCGAGTTGCTCATCACCACGCTCGCGTGCGGCGTGTTTGGCGGGGTGACCGTGGGCATCTCCTACCTCACGGAGTTGATCTGGGATTCGAGCGGCGACACGACCGTGGGGCTGGTCGAGCGCCTCCTCACGCCCTTCGCCGGCGGGCCTGTCCTTCGGCCGGAGCGGTTCGTGATCGGCACCCGGAACTTCGCGGTGCGAATCACCCACGACTGCGCGGGCTTTCAGGGGATCGGCCTCGTGACCACGCTGCTCGCCGGCTACCTCTGGTGGTTTCGCGACAGCCACCGCTTCCCGCAGGCGCTGCTGCTCGTGCCGATCGGGATCGTGCTGATCTGGCTCACCAACCTGCTGCGGATCACGGCGCTGATCCTCGTAGGCATCTGGATCTCGCCCGCCATCGCGATCGACGGCTTTCATTCGACGGCGGGCTGGATGGCGTTTGTCACGGTGGGGCTGGGAATCATCTACGCGGCGTCGCGGATGCCGTTTTTCACGCGGCCGGAGGTGCTCACCGCCGGCGGGCCGGCGTTCGGGCTCGGCCCAGCCGGGCCCTTGCCCTGGGGCTGCGCGGTGCCTCCGTCGCACGCAGCCACCGGCGTCGATCACCCGCCGCTGACGCCGGCCTGCGTGATCCCCTTCGTGACGCTCGGCGGGATCACGATGCTCACGCAGGCCTTCACGAGCGGCTTCGACCTCCTCTATCCGGTGCGGGTGGTCTGTGTGGTGGCGGTGCTCGTGGCCCTGCGGCGGGCCTACCCGATCGCGGGATGGCGGTTTTCGTTCGTGCCGGTGGCGATCGGCCTGGTGGCGTTTGCGGCATGGATGTCGCTGGCACCGGGAGCAGGATCGGCGGACCTCGCCGCCGAGCGAAATCCGGCGCAGCTGGGCCAGCCGTGGGCCGCGGTCTGGCTCCTCTTCCGCGTGGCCGGGTCGACGATCACCGTGCCGATCGCAGAGGAGCTGTTCTTCCGCGGATTCCTCGTCCGCCGCTGCATCGACGCCGACGCCGACCGGGTGCCCGTGGGGCGGCTCACGTGGCTGGCGTTCGCAGTGTCGTCGGTGGCCTTCGGCGTGCTGCACGGTCAGGCGTGGCTCGCGGGCATCGTGGCCGGGATGCTCTTCGCCGTGACGCTCGCGTGGCGGGGGCGGCTCGCCGACGCGGTGGTCGCCCACGCCACGGCCAACGCGCTTCTGAGCGGCTACGTGATCGCGACCGGCTCATGGACGCAGTGGGGCTGATACCCGAGATGTGTTGACGGCGGTTGAAAACGGCGGCGCCGGGCGGTCGAAAATGGTGGCGAAGGATAGCCCGGTCAATGGCACCTCCGCACCGGTCTTCGGGCTGATGAGCGACTCGTGAGCCTCGGGAGGAGCGGCCCGGGCGTCCGGAGCGGGTTTCTCGAAACGCCCCGCACCCGCTTCGGTGGCGTTTTTCTGGCGTCTGCACAGACCGCGTCCCAGTCGGTCGTTCCCGGGGCTTCGACGCCTCGCGCCGCCGTTTTCAACCACCGTCAACAAAGGGTCGGAGCGGCATGATCTGGTGCCTGCTGTCACTCGTCCTCGGACCGATAGCGACCTTCCTGATCGTCGTACTGGACAAGGTCAGGCTGGACGGGGAGTGAAGGGTCAGGCCACCCCCTGCCCCTCGCCCTTCTCGCCCTCCTCCATCAGTTTCTTCTGCAACCGTCGTCTCTGGATTGGTGTGAGTTGTCGAATCAGAGCCTCGACATCCGATTCCCTCTTCACCTCTACCGGCTCACACCCAAGTCGATTAGCAAGTGACCCCTCCCCAGTTTTTGTACCAGTGCTCAT
>VGYR01000144.1 GCA_016872925.1 Planctomycetota bacterium | reverse complement strand
TATCCCTTGCGCCTATCCCCTGCGCCTATCCCTTGCGCCTATCCCTTGCGCCTATCCCTTGCGCCTATCCCTTGCGCCTATCCCTTGCGCCTATCCCTTGCGTCCCTTGAGCCGTTGGCTCGCATGGGTGAGCGTCTCCCGCTCGGATGGCGAGAGGCTCGATTCACCCGAGCGGCTGATCTTCTCGAGAATCCGGTCGACCTCGTCGTCGAGCCGCGGATCGTCTCCGGGCCGTGTCGAGAGCGGCCGGGACGAGCCCGTCGGCTCCGACGGGCGAAACACCCGCATCCGTGGCCGGCGGGCGAACCAGCGGGCGGGGGCTTCGGAGAGGCTCTCGAGGTTCCAGCCCCGCCAGGTGTAGAGGAGGCCGAACACCGCACCGCCGAGGTGGGCGACGTGGGCGACGCTGCCCCGGCCGTCGGCAGCGCCCTGGATGTCGGACACGAGGTAGAGCAGCCCCAGGGCCCAGGCCGGCACCGGCAGGACGCCGTAGATCAGGATCGTCTGGTTCGGGTAGTACCAGATGAAGGCGGCGACCACGGCCATCACGCCACCGGAGGCTCCCACCAGCCGCCCACCGGTGCCGCCGAAGCCCTCGCCCACCACCCAGGCGATCCCGGCGAACACGATCGCCGTGCAGTAGAAGCGGAGGAACTCCCCGCGGCCGAGGACGTTTTCCAGCTCGCGGCCGAAGAACCACAGCGTGAGCATGTTGAAGACCAGGTGGATCGGCGAATAAGGCCCCGGCGCCTCCAGGCTCGGGCCGTCGTGAAGGAAGCCGTAGGTGAGCAACGACCAGAACCGCCACGGCGTCTCGGGCAGGTTCGAGCGGAGGCAGAAGAGGTCGTTGAGCGACAGCCGCAGCGGAATGATTTCGCGGATCAGGTCGCCGGTGAGGATGAAGTTCGCCAGCCAGATGGCGATGCAGCAGGCGATGATGCCCTGGACGGCGGACCACTCGGGCGCGAATCCCGAACGTCGGCCGCCGGAGTAGCCGCGATCCTGGAGTCCCATCGGCGGACGCCGCCCGGGAAGCGGCCCACGAGACGGGGCGGTCGACGCCCCGGAAGTCGGCATCCTACGGCCGGGCGGATGCCGGCGGCAACAGGCCGCGCCGCTGCCCCCCCGGCCGCGCCTGTGCTACGCTTCGCCCTCACGATCCAGACAGGATCTGCGGTCCACCAGTACACGCGGGGGCATGGCGACGATGGCGACCAACGGCGAACTCGGGCGAAAGCTGCGGATGGGCCTCGTGGGAGGCGGGCAGGGCTCCTTCATCGGCCGGGTTCACGTGACGGCGGCCGTCCTCGACAACCGGGCCGCGCTGGTGGCGGGGGCGTTTTCCAGCGATGCGGCTCGATCCAAGGCGAGCGCCGCCGACTACGACGTGCCCCCGGCCCGGGCCTACGGCTCCTGGCAGGAGATGCTCGAACGGGAGCGGGCGCTGCCGGTGGGCGAGCGGATCGACTTCGTGACGATCGCCACCCCCAACCACATGCACCATCCGGTGGCGAAGGCCGCCGTCCAGGCCGGGTTCCACGTGGTCTGCGACAAGCCCCTGACGCTGACGCTCGCCGAGGCGGAGGATCTCGCGGCCGCGGTGGCCGCCTCGAAGAGCGTGTTCGTGGTCACGCACAACTACACCGGCTACCCGCTGGTGCGGCAGGCGCGCGAGATGATCCTGGCGGGGGAACTCGGCGAGATCCAGGCCGTGCGGGCGGAATACATCCAGGGCTGGCTGCGGACCAGGCTCGAGAGCGAGGGGCAGAAGCAGGCTGCCTGGCGGACCGATCCGGCGCGGAGCGGAGCCGCGGGCTGCTTCGGCGACATCGGCACCCACGCCTACAACCTCGGCCGTTACATGACCGGGCTGATGCCGGAAGCGATCAGCGCGAACCTCAAGATCTTCGTGGCGGGCCGGCCGCTCGACGACTACGGGCACGCCGTGATCCGCTACGAGAACGGCGCCCTGGGCACGGTCACCGCCTCGCAGATCAGCCACGGTCGCGAGAACGACCTGCGGATCCAGATCGACGGCACGCTCGGCAGCCTCGAGTGGCGGCAGGAGGAGCCGAACAAGATGCTCGTCCGCCACAACGGCAAGCCGCACGCGGTCTACACGCGGGATCCCAACGCGCCGTTCACCAACGAGTCGGGCAGGGCCGCCTGCCGCCTGCCCTCGGGGCATCCGGAGGCGTTCTTCGAGGCCTTCGCCAACGTCTACCGCGCCGGCTTCGACGCCATGGCCGCCGCGTCCACGACGGGGGCGGTCGAGCGCCGGGACACGATCTATCCCAACATCCACGACGGTGTCGAAGGGATGTATTTCATCGAGCAGTCGGTCGCCTCGAGCCGGGCCAACGGCGGCTGGCTGCCGCTCCAGCACCCCTTGGCTCGACGGTGAGGCGATGGCGGCCAACGACACCCGCTACTTCGTGTTCGACATCGAGAGCGTCGCCGACGGGGACCTCGTCTCCCGGCTCCGCTATCCAGGGGACGGGCTGGCCCCCGGCAAGGCGATCGCGAAGTACCGCCGCGAACTGATGGAGGAGAACGGCAAGGATTTCATCCCCTACACGTTCCAGCTGCCGATCTCGCTGGTGATCGCCAAGGTGGCCAAGGACCTCTCCCTCCAGGACCTGATCGCCCTCGATGAGAAGCAGTCGCGGCCCCACGAGATCGTGCGGCTCTTCTGGGAAGGCTGGCGGAAATACCAGCGGCCCCGGCTGGTGACCTTCAACGGCCGCGGCTTCGACATGCCGCTGCTCGAACTCTGCGCGTTCCGCTACGGCATCCCGATCCCGGACTGGTTCGCGGAGGACGCGCGGAACTTCGACCAGCCGCGGTACCGCTACAACACCGGCGCCCACTTCGATCTGCACGAATGGCTCACCAACACCGGCGCCGCGCGGTTCGTCGGCGGGCTGTCGCTGGCGGCGAACCTGATCGGCAAGCCGGGCAAGACGGAAGTGGCGGGCCACATGGTGCAGGACCTCTGGGACGAAGGCAAGACGGCCGAGATCCACGACTACTGCCGGGGCGACGTGCTCGACACGTACTTCATCTTCCTGCGGTCGCGGGTCCTGGCCGGCGACATCGACTTGAAGCGGGAGCACGCCCTCATCGAGCGGGCCCGGGAATGGATCGAGTCCAGGGCCGAGGAGAGCCCCGGCCTGGCCCGCTACCTGGCCGCCTGGGGCGACTGGCGGAGCCCGTTCTGACGGGAGCGGTCGGCCGGCACAGCCGCCCGCCGGTCAGTCGCCGATCGCTTCCTTGACGAGCTGCACGAAGTGGTGGGCCCGGGAGGAGCCGATCAGCTCCTGCACCTTCTTGTCGGCGGCCTTCTTGTCGGCATATTCGAACAGCGCCAGCCGCTTCATGCCGGAGTTGAACACCCCCCAGTAGGCCTTCATCCGGGCCTCCTTGACGACCTTGTTCCGCGCGGGCTTCTTCTCGGCGGCCTTCTTGGGCTCCTTGGCCTTTTTTTCCTTGGCGACCTTCTCCTTCGCCGGCTTCTCCTTGGAGCCCGCCTTCGCCTTGCCGCGGGCCTCCGCCGCCTCGACCTGGGCCCGGAGTTCCTTGCGATTCACCACTTTGCGCGCCATGACTGGGTCGCCGTCCTTCCGTCAGAGGGGAAACTCGATCGCGAGGCCAGAAGTATAGCGTTTGGAAAACCCCCTGCAGGGGCGTCCTATACTTATCGGTCACGATGACGATCGCCGCCCCCGACCTGCCGCTGGCCGCGCCGTTCCCCGCCTACCGCGGCCTCGACGATGCCCTGCTCGCGGAGCGGATCGAAGCCGTCCGCCGCCGGATGGGCTCCCGCCTGGTCGTCCTCGGCCACCACTACCAGCAGGACGGCGTGATCGGCCACGCCGATCTCCAGGGGGACAGCTACCAGCTCTCCAAGTCGGCCGCCGACCGGTCGGACTGCGAGGCGATCGCCTTCTGCGGCGTCCACTTCATGGCCGAGACCGCCGACATCCTCGCCAACCGCCCCGAGAAGGTGGCGGCCCGGGGCGGCCGTCGGGTGACGGTGGTGCTGCCCGACATGGCGGCCGGCTGTTCGATGGCCGACATGGCGGCGATCGACCAGGTCGAGGATGCCTGGGCCGACCTGGGCCGGGTGATCGACACGTCGGACGTCACGCCGGTCACCTACATCAACTCGGCGGCGAGCCTCAAGGCCTTCTGCGGCCGCCACGGAGGCATCGTCTGCACCTCCAGCAACGCCCGGGCAGTGCTCGACTGGGCGTTCGCGCGAACCAAGCGAGTCCTGTTCTTTCCCGACCAGCACCTCGGCCGCAACACGGCCCGCGCCATGGGGATCCCGCTCGACGAGATGGCCCTCTGGAATCCGCACGCGCCCACGCTCGGCGGCAATCCCCGGGAACTGGTCGAGCGGGCGCGGGTGATCCTCTGGCAGGGCCACTGCAGCGTGCACGCCATGTTCAAGCCCGAGCACGTGGATGCCGTGCGAGCGAACCTGCCGGGAGTGAAGATCCTGGTGCACCCGGAGTGCTCGATGGAGGTGGTCGACAAGGCGGACCTGGTCGGCTCGACGAGCTACATCCTGCGCCAGGTCGAGCAGGCGCCGCCGGGCTCGGTGTGGGCGATCGGCACCGAACTGCACCTCGTCAAGCGGCTGGAGAAGAACCACCCCGAGCAGACGATCCGGTTCCTCTCCCCGGTGGTCTGCATGTGCGCCACGATGTATCGCATCGACCTGGCGCACCTCTGCTGGAGCCTCGAGCACCTCGAACGCGGCAGGCCGGTCAACGTGATCCGCGTCGACGACGAGACGGCGAAGTGGGCCGTGACGGCCCTCGAACGGATGCTCGCCGTGAAGTGACACGGGCAACCCCGAGCCTGGTCGGAGCGCGGGTTTCCAACCCGCCGCTGAGTCCCTGCCCTTCGTAGCGCGGGTTTCCAACCCGCGGCGCACTTCTCCGGACCCCGCACCGGAAGCCCCAATCGCGTGAGTGATGGGGACTGAGCCACGCGTGGCGCGGGCTCGGGGCCGCCCGTGCCCCCTCGCTGGACGCTCGCCTCGGGCATCCCGCCCTCGGCTCACTGCGTGTCCGCGGCGCTTCGGCATCCTGCCTGCGCTTGCTCCCACAGCCCGCTCGAGGGCACGGGCAACCCCGAGCCTGAGAGGAGCGCGGGTTTCCAACCCGCCGCTGAGAGGAGCGCGGGTTTTCAACCCGCGGCGCACCCCCGCAGACCCCGCACCGGAAGCCCCAATCGCGTGAGCGATGGGGACTGAGCCACGCGTGGCGCTTCAGCCAGCGGCTGCGTATTCGTCGAGCAGGCTCTCGATCCGAGTGAAGACGTCGGCCATTTGGTCGGCGTCGGGAAGCAGCGTCACCCGGAAGTGGTCGCGGTAGGGCACGTTGAAGCTCGACCCCGGGGCCACCAGCACGTGCTTCCGCTCGAGCAGGTCGAGGGCGAACTGCTGATCGTCGAAGCCGGCCAGCCCGCCGGGCAGCCGCTCGGCGTGCACCCGGATGAAGGCGTACATCGCCCCCTGCGGCGGTAGCACCGAGAGCCAGCGGCTCCCCGACACCGCCCCGAGCAGCGCCGCCCGGGTGGCGTGGAGCCGGCCCCCCGGCCGCGTCAGGTCGAAGATCGACTGGTGGCCCCCCAGCGCCGTCTGCACCGCGAACTGCCCGGGCACGTTGGAGCACAGCCGCAGGCTCGCGAGCAGCTCGACGGCCTGGAGGTAGTCGCTGGCGTGCGCCCGCTCCCCGGAAAACACCAGCCAGCCCACCCGCAGCCCACAGGCCCGGTAGACCTTGCTGAGTCCCGAGAAGGTGAGGCAGAGCGTCCGCTTCGCGAGCGTGGCCAGCGGATGAAACTCCGCCCCCTCGTAGAGCATCTCGTCGTAGATCTCGTCGGCACAGAGCACGAGATTGCGACGCTCTGCGATGTCAACCAGGGCTGCGAGCGTCTCCCGCGGATAGACGGCGCCGGTGGGATTGTTGGGGTTGATCAGGACCAGCGCGCGGGTGCGGCTGGTGACCAGCGACTCCACCTCGGCCGGGTCGGGCACGAACCGCCGCTCGGGACGGCAGGGATAGTGGACGGCCTTCGCCCCGTGGATCACCACCGAGGCCGTCCAGAGCGGATAGTCGGGGCTGGGCACGAGCACCTCGTCCCCCGGATTCAGCAGCGCCCGCATCGCCAGCATGATCAGCTCGCTGACGCCGTTGCCGACGAACACCTCGTCGGCCGTCACGTCCATCACGCCCCGGTTCTGCTGCTGCATCACCACCGCCTCGCGGGCCTGGAAGATGCCCTTCTGGTGGGAATACGGATCCGCCTGATGCAGGTTCTGGACGATGGCCACCCGCATCGACTCCGGCATCCGAAACCCGAAGGCCCCGGGATTGCCGATGTTGAGCTTCACGATCTCGTACCCCTCCCGCTCGAGCTGCTCCGCACGGCGGGCCAGCGCCCCGCGGATCTCGTAGCGGACGTCGTGGAGGTGCTCGGAGGCGCGGAGGGGGGAAAGGCTCATGGAGGAATCCTGCGGCCGCCCATCCTAGCACCGGCTCCCCGAGCGCTCGCCCACCCCCTCACCGGCCAACGCGGGGTGCCGGCGCGTCTGCGAAGCGCTCAACGAGGGGCGGCTTCGTCGCCCAGGGCGGCGACCACCAGCGGCCATGGCATCGGTAGCAGGGGCACGGCGGCCGCGAGCGTGCTGGGCACCCGCGTCGGGGGCACGCCGCGGGGCGTGACCTCGGCCTCCTCGATCGCGCGATCGACGGCCTGACCGAACCTGTCGAGCCACTCGGGCACTTCGACGCCCGAGCCGCTGGCGACGCCGATCATTCCCGCGGCCCGCGCCTCGAGCGCCCCGCCGGCACCGGCCGGGGCACCCGTGAGGAGCTCGGCGACGGCGGGCTGGACGAGCGCCTCGAGTTCATCCTGCTCGAGGCTCGCCGAGAAGGGGCGTCGCACGCGGTCGCCGACGCTCGCCAGCCGCAGGCTCCAGTGGGCCTCCAGGTCCTCGAGCCGCTTCACGAGGCCCTGGGCGGTGTCCTTCGTCTCCTCCCGGAGCCGCTCGCGCCAGGATTCGGCGGCGGCCGTCGCGCCCCGGCGGGCGAGCACCCGATGGGCCATGGTCACCGGCCGCAGCGTCCAGGCGATGCGGTCATATTCCGCCTTCACGCGGAGGTAGTCGAGGAGGATGTGCAGGCAGTCGCCCCGGTCGGACTGGGTCGTGGTCGAGTTCCAGTCGCGGTATTCCGCGTGGTTCTCCGCCACGCTCTCGAGCACCAGCCGCAGCCGGGAGGCGGCCTGCTTCAGGGGCAGCGCGCCGGAGCGGAGGTCTTCGATCAGCCGCACCGGCAGCCGCGCCGCGGGCGGCCCCTCGTCGCCGCCAGCCTCGGCCCGATCGACGAGCTGTTCGAGCCAGTGGGCGACGCCGCCGCGGAGGATGCCCCGCAGCGACGAGGGGGAGAGCAGGTGCTGGGTGAACAGCCCCGCCCCGTACCGCTCGATGAACTCCCGGGTGAGGCTGAAGGCTTGGTCGTCCCGCATCCGCTCGAGCACCGAGAGCCGCAACTGGCGGGCGTGGGTCATCCAGGTCTCGAGGAGCTTCGGCACCAACAGGGACAACCCCTCGAGGATCCGCGACGTTCGCGTCGCTTCGTCGGCGGCCCCGTCGCCGGCGCTCTCCACGATCCGTTCCACCAGGGCGGTGGTCGCGGCCTCGAAGACGCGGTCGAACTCGCTGACGCTCGCGGCCCCCCGCGGCCGGAGGCTCTCGAGCGCCTTGGAGAGTTGCACGACGGCGATGGCCTGTCGGACCAAACCCAGGCGGGGCAGGCAGGCTGCGAGCCGCTCGAGGAGCCGCTCGCGGCTGCGGGCTCGGACGATGCGATCGGGGCGGCCACCGCGGGAGAGGGGCACGTAGAGCACCGGCTTGCCTACCAGCCGCTCGCAGACCGCCTGGCAGCGGTCGGCCGCGGCGTCCGCGTCTCCCCTCATCAGGCAGGCGAACAGGCCCCCGACCGACCCCGACGCGACGTTCTGCGCGGCGACGGCCCGCCTGGCGGCGAGCATCCAGAGCGTTTCGCTCGCCTGGACCGCCGCCTCGACGAGCCGCTCGGCGGCTGAGTCGCGGTGCCAGCGGAGGCGATCGAACTCTCCCGGCGGCATGCCCGGGGGCGGTTCCTGGTCGCGCAACGCCACCATGCCCGCGGCGCGGATCAGCACTCTCCGCAGGCGGCGAAACGACTGCCGCCAGCCCTCGACCGCGGCACGTTCGGCCGCCTCGTCGATCACACCGGCGCTCGACTCGCTCCCGCACCAGACCGTGACCGCGGTGCGATAGAGGCGGAGCAGGCCGCGAACGAACTCGGCCGCATCCTCGATCGCCACGAGGTCGCCGGTCGTGCCACTCCCCTGCCCTTCGACGTCGATCATCCCGCCGTCGACGCCGTCGTCGGCCGAATCCCGCCAGACCATCGACTCGTAGGCGGCGGCGACGCGCTCCTCGTCGTCGGCACGGTCGGTGTCTTCGTCGTCGGCGAGGGTCGCCGGAGATCCTCCCGGGCCGGGCGTCCGGGAGGCCGAATCGACCACGTCGAGCACGCCCCCCACGTTGGCTTCGACGAGTTCGAGAAAGCGGCGGACCCGGGCGCGGCCCGCCGGCGTCTGCTCCTGGCAGGCCTGGGTCGTCCAGCGCATCGCCGCCGTCAGCCAGGCAGGACCGTTGCGGCCGACCGCCTCTCCCTCCAGCAGCGAGGCCCAGTGGATGAGGAGCCCCGCTGCGCCGTCCAGGTCGCCCTCGTCGAGCAGCATCGCCGCCGCCTGGGCATGGCTGCGGGGGGAGGTGAACCGGGCGACCTCCTGCCGCCAGAAGGACGGCGGCGGGGGTCCGCCGGCATGCTGGCGACGACGCCTCAAGGCTGCGATGACCTCGCCGGCCGAGTCGAGCACCTCGCGGCCTGACAGGTGCGGCACGCCCGACACGGTGGTCGTGGCGAAGCGGTCCCACCAGGCCGCCAGCCTCCGCAGCGCGGCGACGGCCTGCTCGGCGACGGGGCCGTCTCCGTCGAGCGCGGCGTGCCGCCAGGTGGCGGCGTAGCCCTCGAGGATCGACTCGGTGGCGGCGACGAGGTCGCCGACGCGGGGATCCGGCAGGCTCTCCCCGCTGGCCTCGTGCAGCGGGAACTGTCCGGCGAGGCCCAGGATGTTCCAAGGGTCGACGAGCGCACCGCAGTCGACGCCGCGGAGGAGCAACTCGGCGGCCGTGTCGAGTTCGCGGAGAGCCGCCGTCGCGTCGGCCTGCTGCCAGAGCTCGCGCTGGGCGGCGACCACGCGGTCGGTGATTCGCGCGAGCAGCCGCGCGGAAGCAGCCGGCACGGCGGCGACGAGCTGCTCCGCCGCGGACGAGCGGCCCAGCCGTGCCAGGGCCGCCGCCAGGGCGACGTTCTCCACCTGCCGTGCCCGCCGCCCGGCCAGCACCGCGTTGATGTGTCGGCGGACGCCGCCGAACGGCTGCCGCATCCGCCGCGCCTCCTCTTCCAGCCGTTCGCGATGGCCCGCAGGCAGGCTCGCGAGCAGCCGGCGGTAGAACTCGTCGCGGTACGCGGCGATGCGGGGGAGTAACTCGGCCAGCGGCAGTGCCGCCAGCGGCGAGCCGGGGCCGTGTCCCGAGAGCCCGCTGGCCATGAGCATCACGCCGGCGAGCACGGCCGAAGACTCCCACTGCCGTTCCGCGTCGCCGGCAGGAGCGTGTTCGGCCGCCGGGCAGGCCGCCGGCCAGGAGAGGATGCCGTCCAGGGTGGCCTGCTGCACGACCATGCGGCAATACATCCCCTGGTCGTCGATCAGCGCCGGGTCCCAGAGGCCGAACAGGTAGTTCGGGCGACTGGCGGCCGGATGGAGGAAGTCGAACGCCCGCGGATCGATCGCCAACTCCTCGAGGGCCGCGAGGTCGAAGTCGGCCTGCCGGAGGAGTTCCGCGGGCACCTCGCCGAGGATGCGGATCGCGCCGGCCACGAGCCGTCCGTACCGGCCGTGGGCCGCCCCGGCACCGCCGACGTAGAGCGGGATCGGCCGCACGCGCTCATGGGGATAGGGGGCGGACAGGCGGCCGTTCTCGAGCACCGCCAGCGGTCGCCAGCCGACGTAGTCGTCGAGCCGGTTGATCGCCCGCTGCACGGATGACGGGTCGTCGGGCGTGCCCTCGGCCAGCAGGCTGCGGATGGCCGCCATCACGAAGAAGGGACGCTCGAGAGCTCCCGGCGGCTGGTGTTCGAGGAGGTCGGCGTGGTGGGCCCGGTAGGCGGGCAGGAGTTCGTCGAAGGTCGTGTCGAGAACCCAGCGGGCCTGACGGGAGTCGGTGAAGGCCGCCTCGGTCTTCTCGAGGTCCGCGAGGCGCTCGCGGAGGACCTCGGCCACGCCCGCGGCCGCGTCGGGCCGCTCCGTCACGGCACCGCAGCCGTCGGCAGGCTCGAGTCCTTCGTAGAGGTGGCTGAACGCTCGCCAGGCGGCCGGGTCGAAGGATCCGGACGAGAAGTTGGCGTAGCCCAGGACGAGCGCCGCGGCATCCTTGGCGGCTGGCGGCTTCGGGGGGCGTGGCATCGTCCGGGGCCGGCTGAGGAGATCGAGCGGAATCCCTTGAGACTAGCATTTTGGGTCTTCAGCAGAATTTGTGGGTAGAAAGCCTGTGTTTCTGCGCGGGGCTCTGCCCCGGACCCCGAGGTTTATGAGCCATGGCACAGGCATCAGCCTGAGTCTGTCGGCGTGAGGCTGATGCTTC
>VGYR01000143.1 GCA_016872925.1 Planctomycetota bacterium | reverse complement strand
GCGTGCCGATCGCGGCAATCGTCTTGCCGTCAGGCTCGTGCCCGTCCGCGATGCTGCCGACGATCTCACGCCACCGGAGCACGTCTGCGGCGGCCTCGGCCTTGCGAGCCTCGGCGTCGGCAGCGGCGACCCGCGCGGCGATCACGTCAGGATTCACGGCCTCGGCCACGGCAACGGCACCATCGTCCTTCGTCCTGCGAACCATCGTTGCACCTCCAGAGAATCACCCGGTCGTCGCGCCACGGCACGCCCGTGGCGACTGCTTGCGTTCCTCCAGCCACGCGATCAGGTCACTGGCCGCATACAGGCAGCGGCCGCGCTTGTCGCCCGTACGGCTATAGCGTGGCCCTCGGCCTTCGGCGGCGAGCCGCTTCAGCGTGCCCGGTGCCAGCCGACAACGGCGGGCAGCCTCGACTCGCGTGAACAACTCCAGTTGCGGCATCGTGACGTGCATGGCGTGGCCCTCTACCGCACCATAGCCGCAACACCCGCATGACTTGCAGTTCCTCCCGACTCCTCGATGGACGTCCGACAACGGCACGATGTGAAGATGGGCAGAGTTGCCCACGTTGCCCACGATGCCCACGAGTTTTCCGTTCGTTTCTCTTACTACGCGGGAAGAATTGTGATGCTGTTCCTGCTTGGCAACGTGGGCATCGTGGGCAGAACGATGTTTTTTCCGATGAAAACGAGGATTTTCTGCGCTCGCGGTTGCCCACGTTGCCCACGATTTTTTCGCGAGTGAAGCCTTTGCAAGACGTGTTGGCGCGCGAACAAGCATCGCAAAGGCTTCACCCCGCGAGCATCAACATCGGCGCAAAGGCTTCACCCCGTCGCCGACTACGTTTCGAAGTTGGCGAACCGCTGCATGAACTCCGGAGCGTCGTCCATCGTGTTGACCAGCCGCAGACCGGCGATCACCGTCTGCTTGCGATGCAGGCCGCTATCGGGCCGCATCTTGCGGTAGCCTCGCCTCGCCAACTCACGCCCCAGGGCAGTCGCGGTGTAGCCGTCCACGACATAGCGTGGCGAGCCGTCGGCCTGCATCCACTCGCGGAAGGCCCGCAGCATCTCCCGCAGCTCGACCACGCCCTGGTCATCCGCCTCGATACGCTCCGCGATGAACCGGCCGATCAGATCCTCGTCGTCGATGTATTCGTCGGTCGCGATCATCACCGACTCAGGCGAGTACAGCCGGCCGCTCGTGAGCCGCTTTCGCAGTCCTTCCAGGCACCAGTTCAAGATGCCGGAACGCTCGGCCTCGCCCGTCAGCCGCTCCTTCACCGTGGGATCAGGCGCCTTTTTGAACGACGCATTCCAGGGCACGACGCGAAGCCTGCGGCGAATGCCGTCATCGGTGCCCATAAGCCTGGGCGCGGTGTTGTAGGCGATGTGGATGTGCCACGTCGGCGTCATCTCCCAGAAATCCTCCCGCATCCCGCGAGTACGAATCGTGTCGCCGCCGGTCATCTGCTTGATGAGAGATTCGCGAAGCGCCTTGTTCCCCTCTTGCTCGGTGGCGGTCACGAACCGCTTGCCGCGTAGGCCCGCGATTTCGGTCGGATGCGTGTCGAACTTTCTCACCGCGAACATTCCAGGCGGCGCGACCGCCGCGTAGTCGCCCAGCATCTTGCCCACGGCCTCGAGCGCGGTGCTCTTGCCGTTGCACCCGCCGCCGTTGTGGCACACCAGCACCTCATCGGACACGTCGCCCGTCAGTGCCAGCCCGAACGCCTGTTGCAGAAACTCGGCACGCTCCTCGTCGTCGGACGTCACTTCGCGAATGAATCGCTCCCACAACTCGGAGCGGGCACCTGGCACGTACTCGACCGCCGCCATCTGCGTCAGCCGTAGTGCCGGATCGTGCGGCATCAACTGGCCGCTGCTCAGGTCGATCACGCCGTTCCTGACGTTCAACAGCATGGAGTGCGCGTCGAACTCAGTCTGGGACACGTTGACCGCTGGCTCCGACTGCCACGACCAGACGGCGGCCGCGATCCGCGGGCGTGTGCCGCTTTCCAGCACGTACTTCGCCGCCATCTTGCGATCACCCTCGACCAGTTGCAGTTCATTCCACAACAGGTCGTGCAGCCGTTTCGCCGCGTGCTCCGCGATGTGATCCGCCGGCATCGTCCAGCGGCGGCCATCCCAGTGAGCGAACACCTTTCGCTCGCGAACGTACAGCATCCGGCCCGACATCATCTTCGCCAGCCTGCGGCCCATGCCCACGTCGGAAAACGTGTGCGGCCGCGACAGGTCAACAGCGCCGTCGTACTGCTCGTCGGCCTGCGCGGATGCCACGATCGCCTGGGCGGCTCGCTGGGCCGGCGACGATTCATGACCGGGTTCGCGGTCGCTCTTGAAGGCGTTCTCGATCTGCCGCGGAATGTCGTCAATGTCGTCCTGTGTCAACGCTGGCTCAATTCGACGGACACGAGACATGATCGCCGCGGTCGCCTCGGCCAGCGTCCAGCCGCGGGCCTTCATGTCGCAGGCGATGCGATAGATCGCTGGCCGGCGTTCGCCCTCGACTTTCGCGGTGTCGATGAGTCGCTGGGCCTCATCTCCCAGCCCCCGGTGCCGCCGCTTGCCGTCGCCGGCTAATCGGGGCTTCGTGGCGGCCACGACAGGGAACGCGGCGAGGTCGTGCCGCACCTCGTTGATCGACACGATACGGCACCACGGCCGCCCTGGGCGGTCGGGCTTCACGTTGCGGGTGCCCGGCAGCCGCATGATCCGCGACGGGTCGTGGATCGTCCCGTCCGACTGCACAGCGGCGATGATGCCTTTCATGGTGGCCGTCCACGCGGCCAGATCGGTCATCGACTCCCGCAGCACCCAGTAGACGTGAACGCCGTTCCCGCTCACGACGACGATGGACGGCGCAGGTAGGCCCGCGTCACGAATGCGTTGCAACGCGGCATCGACAGTCGTGCCGCCGTCGAAATCTGCGAACAGGGCACGTGCCAGCGGCACGTCGGATGCCTTTCGCTTGCCAGTGTCGGTTCGCGGGTTGCCGCCCACGTAGACATTCTGCGGATCATCCTCGCGGCCGTTGGCAGCAACCGCGGCAACAACGGCATCGCGGGCCAACTGCAAATCGGCCAGCCGAAACCATCGGCTTTTCCGGCATGGCAGCAGTCGCACCTCGATCCAATCGCCGGGCACGAACAGCGCCGCCAGAAATCGCATCGCCTCGGCGATCTGGTCATCGCGCGTGCTCAGGTCGTCGTTCAACGCCTCCATGCCGATCCTCCAGATCAAAACGGGATGTCGTCATCTGCGCCGAACGTCGGCGGGGCTTTACGGCTCACACGCCCCTCGACCTTGCTTGCCGCCTTGGCGGTCGTCGGCTTGTCACTCGGACGTGGCAGCCACTTCGCCACACTGGCCCGCGTGCTGCCGTCCTTGCCGGTGTACTGCGTGAGCGTCACGCGAGCACGCTGGCCCACGAACCGATCCGGCACGAGCTTGTCGCGGGACACGCCCGTAGCCTTGCTCACGGCATCGAGCATCCGGCCCCAATCGAGCGGCACGTCGGCGAACACGAACGCATAGTCTCGGCCCGCCGACAGCCGCAGCCGCAGGCATTCGCCGCGCGGGTTGTCGTCCGATGCCTTCCAGGCGACCTCGCCGACGGATGCCGCGACGACCTCGACCTCGATCTCGCCGGCCGGGGCCGGCTGGTAGTTGCTCACGTGCTCGCCCTCCAGGTGTTCGTCGTGACCACGGCGGTCGCGTTGGCGGCCACGCTCACCAGTGAGCGAAACCGATGCAGCGGCTCCCGCGTGGCCTTTGCCAGATCGAATAAAAACGCCTGCCGTCGCACCTCGGTGTCGGTGTCCGTGCAGCCGGCTTGACGGCATCGCGATAACTCATGACACACGACGGGCCTCCGTTGTGTTGTGCGTGCCGTCGGATTCCAGCCGGCGACACGCGAAGGGTTTGGGCAATCGCATCGCGGCCCCGGCTGGCATCACGCTGGCCGGGGCCGTGTTCGTTTCACGCAGGCTGCCGAGGCGGCTTTGCCTTGCTCTCGCGGCTGGCGATCCACGCAGCCACGTCGCTGGCGCGATACCTCACCGATCGCTTGCCGACACGCAGGGCCGGCGGCTGGTCAGGTGATCCGTTCCATCTCCACCAGTGCAGCGTGGCGGCCGCGATCCCCATGCGGGCAGCGGCTTCGCGCGTGTCGAGCAGCACGTCGGGCAAGTCGATCGTCGTCATCGTGTGGAAAACTCCGTAGGTCTGCGGCCTTTTGTCACCATATGGCGGCAGGGGGCATTCCTTGCAGTTCTTTTTCGCCGGCGTCCTACAGGGCAGCGCCTGGGTCGTCGTCGCCGATGAGCATCTGCCACAACTTGTGAATGTCGGCACTGACGGTGAACAGTGCCGCCGCCGCGTCCCTCGCGTGATCGTGATCGTCGTGCTGCGATGCGTCCCCGAACGCCTGCGCCTCCAGTTCATCGAGCGCCAACAGTGCCGCGTGCATCTGCCGGCGAAGGGCGCCCGTTGCCCAGTGCCACTCCTCGTCGCCGTCGTGACGAGCCTCGGTGAAGAACCTCGCCAACGCGAGCTTGAACTGGCATCCAGGGCACACCTCGCCATCGCCGTGATCGTGGCCCGTGTCGTCCTTCGCGATCATTCCATCGCCTCCGTGCAGGTCGTGTTCGCCAGCAACACCGCGCCGCCGGCCTGCTTGCCTCGTTGCTCTTCTCGCCGCTGCCGCTGCCGCATGGCCCGCCGACTGCGGCGGTAGCCGGCCGGATCAGTGACCGCCAGCACGGCCAACTCGGGCGGCAGTGCCTTGCGGGTGAACCTCAGCGCCCTGGCCCGTGCATCGGCAGGCAGTGCCAGCCATTCCGGTCGCGTGGCGTCCACCAGCCCCAGGTGCCGCCGCAGCCTCGCGTAGACCTCCGCAAACAGCCTGCCGTGCGGCTCGTCGGCGTCGGTCGGACACAGCCCCAGCCGGTCGCACAACAGCCTCGGGGCTTCGTAGGCGAATGCGTGCGACACTTCGTGGGCCACACACACGTCGAGCGGCGCGAACGCCGTGGTCGTGCCGATGTCGCCCCATGGCGAGAGATGCGCGTACTCGCGGAACGTGCCCGGCCGAAAGGGATCACCGCCATCGAGGGGCACGCGCCTGGCGACGGCGATGCTGATCCCGCCGCGACGGTCGTGATCGTCCCGACGATCGACCTTCTCCGTTCGCCACCGCGAGTGATACAGCCCGCCACGCGACCGCCGCCGGCCCTTGCGGTCGTCCAGCCGGACATGGACGTCATACACGTGGCCCCAGGCCGTGGCCGCGAACTGCTCGCACCGCCGCACCAGATCGAGCACACGGGCCTCGACCAGCGGATGCAGCCCATGCGGGTCGGCCTGGAAGTAGATTCCAGCCGTGTCGTGCCGGGCGGCTCGCGAGTTGATCGCCGTCGCCACGCCCGCCAGCGCGACGATGCGAGCACGGCGGCGATGGTGCGGTTTCGTTCGCTTTGATGATGCGTCCATGCTGTAGTCGTCGCTGCGATTTGGTCAGGTGCCGCGGTCTTCTCTGATCCGAATCAGATCGAGAACGTCGCAGACGGCATCAGCCAGGTTTCTGTCTGCATGAAGGTGCTCGCAGAGCTTGCCCTGCACGCGGCTTGTGTCGTGGTCGTCAAAGGGCTCCCACTGCCGAATGCGACGCATCAGATTTAGCAGCAGGTGCAGCGTCGATTCGTCCTCGACCAACAGCAGCTCCGTGAGACGCCGCCGGTGTCGCGGCATCTCGGCAACGCGAGAAGCGTGTTCGCGTAGGTCTTCAGTCGCTGTTTCCACGTCTCGACGCCACTTTTCCACAATCTGCACAACGGATTCGTTGCTGTTCATGTTTAATGTTCCTTACTTGCTCTCACGTCGCCGCAGCACGCGCCACGGTCGTCATCCATCCCGCCCGCCGGGGCTTGCACCCGGCTGCCGCTTGTGGGCGGTTCGTCGTCACTCCGCAGAGCACGCCGCCGCAGAACGCTCGGCCTTGGCAGCGGTGTCCCGCAGCATCCGCATCGCGATGTTCTTCGCCTGGCCCTCCGCCTCTGCGGCCACGCGGTCGCGGATCACGTCCACGGCGAACGCGAAGGTGCCGTCGTCGATCTCGTCGATCGCAGCCTTGATGCCAGCCTCTACCGCGTCGGCCGGCTCGAGACTGTCGATGTGCTCGCCGATGATTTCACGGGCCAGTTGCTCGGCCACCGTGTCGTCGTTGACCTCAATCCGTTCCTCCGCAATCTGCTTCGCTTCGGACTCCAACGCCGTCATCCGACTCACGTTCATCACTGGGTTCCTTTCTCTCAGGTCGCCCGACGGCACCTCACCGCCGGGTGTTCGATCAACGCCGGGCCGCGGCCCGCAGCTCCGCGAGCGTGTCGGCCGGCAGGCGCATGTGATTCGCGAGCACGTCCACGACCTCGCGGTTGACCCAGCCGATGTGGGATCGCACGTCCAGCCGGCACAGCCGACTCGGATGGTGTGCCCACAGGTAGGACTCGCCGCACAGCCGGCACGTGCGATGCACGGGCACCAGCACGCGAGCCTCGCCGGTCATCTTGAACGTCGCCTGGGTCGTCAGGCCGGCGATCCAGTGCTGGCAACTACCCGGCCGCAGGATGACGACGGGACGCGGCTTCCGCGTGCAGTCGCGCTCCTCCAGATAGTTGCCGACGGCGGCCCAGACGACCTCGCCCGCAGCATGATGCGGTCGCCCAGCGTGCGGTAGAACGGTATGAATCTTCATCATCGCGTTGCCCTCCTTGACTCGCGAACTCGACCCTTGACGCGGTACGGCCGGCACACGAGCGCCGGATCGACACGGTTGCGGCGACGGCCGGCGACGTGGAGAACGCAACAGCCGTTCTCGCCGCGGGCCTCGATCAGCACGACGGCTCCGCGGCGAACGACGCGCAGGCACGTCATCACGCCACGCTCGGCCAACGGGATGCGGCTGCCGTCCTGCGATCGCCAGTAGGGGCCGCCGGTCACGCGGAATCGGTCGCCCGGTCGCAGCACGACACGCTCACTGACGCGGTACTCGTTGACGACGACCGTGTTCATGACCGTGGCCCCCGTGTCGGGCCGTGCTCGATCAACGCGGCCAGATCGACGCAACGGTTCAACAGGTGCGTGATCGTGAGCGCGGCTTGTTCCAGCAGCAAGCGGGAGTCGTCGTCGGTGTCGTCGTCCCAGGCTCTCGCCATCAGCGTGTCGGCGAGCACACGCGGTGCCGGAATGTTCGACGGCAGATCGTCGCGGGTTGCGTCCATGCCGGCGGCCCTCACTTCGCAGCCGGACGACGGCCGCCACGCTTGGGAGCGATCCGCGCGTCCAGGTCATCGAGCGCCCGTTGAACCTGGGCCGCGCGAGCCGGGCCGGCGGAGCGGTCCACGGCGTCGGCCGCCGGCTGCGACACGTGCCGCAGAAACTCCTCGATGTCGGCCTCAGTCGTGAACCAACGACCCGCGAGCGGCTCAGCCCGCAGTCGCTTGCCACGGCAACCTTTGGTCGCCCAACGGATCAGCGTGCAACGGTGCGGTCGTGGCGCACCAGTGATGCGTGCCCAGTAGGCCGCACCTTCGGTCATCGAGATTCGGGGCTCCGGCGTTCGCATGGCGTGTTCCTCCGCGTGTGCTTCTCGTCGTGCCGATCACGTTGACCGTGAACACGACGGGTTGACTGCAAAACGCAATCAACGTGCGGAAGAATGACGCGGCCAGCCTGTCTTTGCGACAAGTGCCGTGCGGGATTTACCTAACGACCGTGCGGCAGTTACCGGCCGGCCCGCTTGCGAAACTGCTTGATGGCATGGGCGACTCCCTGCCAACTCTCGTACTCATAACGCTGGGCAAGTCGCTGGCAGGCTGGCGTGTGCTTCATAGGCAACTGCAACAGTCGCTCGTACTCGGCCACCATCTCAGCATCGCGTTCATCACGAGTCATCGACTTGTCACCAACGACGACGCGGGCCTTGCGTTTCCCCTCATTCGCGATGTGCGAACTGGCGGCGGCGGTTGCTTTACGGCGTTGCAGTTCCGGTACGTTTTCCAAATGCTCGCGGTATCGCGACAACGCCATGCGAAACCCTAGCTCCACGGCCATGCGAACGTGTTCGCACACCAGACGAATATCGGCCCCGCCGTCAGGCCACCCGCGTAGACGCAGTTCCGTATCGACGACGGATGCGTAGGACGATGCGTCTGTGTCGATAGCCGACCGCAACGTGTCGTTGAACTCGGCCCACGTAATGCCGGGAGCGTTACTCAGCACAATGCCGTCGAGGGCGGCAAACTGCTGCCGGTAGCGCTCTTGCGGCGGCGGTTTCCGCGGCATGGCTTGCTCGCGTGAGCGTTTAGCCTTGCTTCGCTTTGCTGGTTTCTTCGCCATCGTGGCACCTTTTTGGGTTGTCTGTGTTGAGGCTCAGCCACTCGCGGCCGCAGCACCGGCAGCGGCCTCCCAACTGGGCGGCGCGTAGTGTGCCGTCATCGTGTCGCGGGTGTGCCCCGCCGTCGCCCTGGCCGCTTCGGGGCCGTGGTCGCGGCGAACTTCGCGGAGCCGCAGGTATCGCAGTTGATAGGCCGTCCACGGCGGCACGCCGGCTGCGACAGCCGCTCGTTGGATTGCCACGCGGAGCGCGTTCGACGTGAACATCGTCCCGACGCGGGCCGACGGCTTCCGACGTATCTTGATGATGTCGCCGTTGCCGGCAATCCTCGCGAGACTGCGGCGAGGGTCGAATACGTGCTCGTCGTCGGGTCGGCCAGCCGCGTGAGCCTCCAGAATGGCACGGGCCTGCGGGCCTATGGGAACGTCGCGATACTGCCCGCGGTGTGCGGTCTTGTGGACCGGCGGCCGATACCGCCACGTCTGACGATCACGGTCGTGAACGTCACACATCCGTAGCCGTGCGGCTTCCGACGGCCGGCATCCCGTCCAGCGGATGAACTGCACCAGTGCCCGCACCTCCGCGGTCAGGTGCGGCAGCGTGGCGTTGACCGTCTCAACGGCGACCTCGGTGCGTCGTTGCGTCTCGCGGCCCTGGCCCAGCGGCAAGGCCCGCACCCTCGACAACGCATAGGCCCGCTCTGGCGGTATCAACTCCAGGCCGACGGCCCAGTTGAACAACTGGCGGATGCGGCCCACGGTGTCGTTCACGTACCTCCGGCTGCGAGGGATGGCCTGGGTCGTCTCGGTGCCGTCGGGGAGGCGGCGCTTTCGCAGGAACGGAGTATCGACCAACCGACGCCGAACGTCCTGCAACGCCCGCGGGCCAAAGTCTCGCGCCGGCATGGCGGCCACGCTGCGGAGCGCCCTGGCGGCGGCTATGGCTCCGTTCCAGTTGCTTGCCCGCTTGTGAGCGCCGGCCCGCTCACGCTCGATGCTGGCAATCCAGGCCCGTGCCAACTCGCCCACGGTCACGTCGCCCGACGTGGGCAACTCGACCTCAAGGGCGGCCGGGGCAGGGCAGGGCACCCGCTTCACGGCCTCGACCGACTTGCGGCCGCTGGCAATCCAGGCCGCAATCAACTCGTCATATCGCAGCCGCGAATCCGCCGATCCCCACGGCCCCAGCCAGTGCTCGATGCCACCGATCCGAACCCGTGCGTTGCCGCTGCGACGATGGTGCCGCATGGCGGGCAGCGCGTCAGCGTGACGACGCCCCATGATGATGTCCTCCAGGTGAGCCGCGGAGAGAAATCGGGGCGCGCCCCGTTTCCATCCCCGTTTGATGCTGCATCCCGTGAGGGCACTGCCGACCATCGACAGGTGAGTCTTGCGGTGTTTCTTGAACCAATCGCGAGTAGTGTTGCGGACGTGCTCGTTTCAGTTGGTCGGCGTGTGAACGTAGCGCTCTAACCAACTGAGCTAGTTGCCCGAAGCAGGGAATCGCCCCGGCGTCCTCGCCGCAGATCCCCGACCGAACTCGTCTCTGACGCCGCTAGTTTACACCCGCGCAGACCCCGCGCATAGTGTCCAACCAGCGACCCAAGCCGCAGTCCGGCGGCATGCGATCCGCGCACGCTCCCGCCGACTATCCGTGCACCACGAACGCCCGCTGCCGGGCTGCGGCCGCCGCCTTCACCACCCGAATCGTGAAGGTCTTCTTGACGACGCTGCCGTCGGTCGCCTGCGACTGCACGCGGATCGAGTACGACTTGCGGGCGGCGGTGTTGAGCGGAAATCGCGTCTTCAGCACGTCGCCGACGATCTTGAACGCGGCATTGTCCTGCGATCCCTTCCCGGCCACGAGCTTGTAGGTGTACGTCTCGTTGGTGAACCCATGGGGCGTGGAGAGCCGGCCGACGACGGTGCCGGCCGGCTGCTTTTCAGCAACGCTCGTCGAGGAGAGGCCCACCGTCGGCGGTGCCTGCACGCCGCGAACCTCGTTGGTCTGTTCGCCGGTGACGGGATTCACCTGAAAGGACCGCCACTCCGCGCTCTTGAAGCTGAGTGAGAGCGTTTCCGCCGTCTTCGCTGGATTGGACGATTCCGCGTGGACGCTGTAGCTGCTGAAACGGACATCATGGAAGGTGTATTGCAGATACGGCACTTCTCGTCCGCCCACGGGCACGGTGAAGTCCAGCAAGACTTCTCCCTTGATCGGCCCGAGGGAGCTTGCCGTGAAGAGCTTCGGAGAACTTCCGTCGAGCATTTTGATGATCGTGACATCCGAGATACTCGGCTCGCTCGCTTCGCGCTGCTGATCGACGGCGCCCCCGGGAATCGACCTGAACGTCGCGACGGTCGCCGAGTCGGCAAGAATCCATTTGGGCGTAACT
>VGYR01000142.1 GCA_016872925.1 Planctomycetota bacterium | reverse complement strand
GACAACTCCGCAGCCACGCCTCGCCGCTTCCGTCCAGCCATGACTTGACCTCGCTTGCATGCCGATACACTCGGTCACGCTAGCAGGTCCGCCCCGCCGTTCCACGCAGGCTTGCCGGAAGGACACGGTAGTACCAGACCATCTGGTACATCGCCCGGTCGGGCTTCCCGCCCGTAAAGATCAGGATCAGCATGCAGACGATCATGGGGCAAGACGCCTGAATCTCCACGCCGTTGTGATCGCAGGAGAGCAGATGCCGGCAGATCGAGCCGACTGGCGACCAGTCGAAGCACCCCGTTGCACGTTGGCCCACGCATGTTCCGGCAGCCCGCGTGCGGTTTGACGGCGACACGAATGAGCCGCATCGGATGGTCGGGGAGTGTGCGATGCCGCGACTTCCAGCCCGGGTCCACGATCTCGTCGCTGATCACGCTGGCGGCACGATCGGCCGCCGTCAGCTCATTGATATGCGTGACCGTGGCTCGGGTCCAGGCTGACAAACGGCAGACGTAGCTGCTGCCGGCGGCGTTGATCGCGTTCCAGAGCCGGTAACTGATGGAACCGCGATCGAGGATGGAGCAGCGGTCGGCCTCGATCGTCCGCTGACAGCGACCCGTATCACGCCGACTGGGCGGCTGCGGACGCGGCATCGAGGCTGGCGAACCAGCCCGCCCCCACCGCCGCTGCGAGCGCCGCCCCCAACGCCGCCTCCTCGCGATGGCGCTGCAGCACCAGCGGCAACCCTGCTGCGGTTGCGACGGCGTCCTGCAGGACCGCGTTTTCGCGGAGGCCGTTGCCGGCCGCCACGATCCGTTCCGGCGGTTCCGGCATCGCCTCGCGAATGACCGCCAAATGGTCCGCATATTCCCGGGCCATGCCCTCGAGCAAGGCCCTGGCCAGGTGCGCCGGCGTGAAGGTGCCTGCCGAGAGCCCGCGCCACGATCCGCGCCGGGCGGGATCGGAACGGGTGCCCGAGAACAGCGGTTCGCAGACGACGCCCTCGGCGCCGGCCGGCACGCTGCCGGCCAGCGCCGTCAGCCGGTCGTAGACGGGCGCGTCGGTGGTGACTCCGAGCACGTCGTGGCCGACGCTCCGGCAGAAGGCCTCGAGCACCTGGTAGGACCATCCGCCGCAGAGGACCGCACCGGTGAGGAGATTGCCGGCGACCGGAAAGGGACGCAGCTCCAACGGGGGCGAGAAGTTGCGGGAGTCGACGTAGGCGGAGACCTGGGCCCCGGTGCCCACGTTGAGGTGCGCCGACCTGCGGCGGTCGGCCACGCTTCCGACGAACCCGGCCTGCTGGTCGCCCAGCGGTGCCGTCAGGGGCACTCCGGCCCGGATCCCGGTGCGGGACGCGGCCGCCGGCGCGACCCGCCCCACGACGGTCGTGGCCTCGCGGACCTCGGGAAAGAGTCTCGCCGGCAGCGAGAGTCGTTCGATGGCGGCCTCGTCCCAGCCGCGCGTGTGCACGTCGAACAGCCCGCTGGCGGCCGCACAGGTGGGCTCGGTCACGGGCCGGATGCCCGCGACCCGCGCCGTGACGAACTCCATGATCGAGATCGCGGTTCCGGCGGGGAGCACGCCACGGAGCTGCATCCAATGGAGCGTCAATCCCAGATGACCCGTGGCGAGGCTGCAGCCCGCCCGCCGCCAGGCCTGCGGGCCGAGCCGGTCGACCGCATCGTCGAGGACGCTGCGGCCCGCGCGGCCCGGCTCGTCGCCGCGACGATCCTGCCAGTTGACGAACGGCGTGAGCGGACGAAGCGCCGCGTCGACCACCACCACTCCATGCTGCTGTCCGGTCACCCCCAGCGCGGCCACGTCGAAGTCGTTTCCGGTGCACCTGCGCATGACCGCGGCGAGGCAGGACTCCGCCGCCACGGCGATCGCCTCCGCATCCCATTCGAATCGGCCGGCCGCCGCCGGCAGCCGGGATGGCGTCGGCCGCGTCTCGACGGCCGCCACGGTGGCGTCCGGAGCGCGGATCGCCAGAGCCGTGATCGTCGTCGTGCCGATGTCGAGCCCGAGACAGGTCGCCATTCCGGATCTCACTCCTCGTCCACCGGTCCCGACCGGCGCCGCCACGCCCACTGCTTGAGGCGATCGAGGAGCACGGCCCCGAGGATCACGCTCCCCAGGACGATCGGCTGCCGTTCCGCCGGAACGTGTGTCAGGTTCATGCCCGTCTCGATGACGGCGATGATGAAGGCGCCGATGAGCGTGCCGAGAATCGAGCCCTCGCCCCCCGAGATGCTCGTGCCGCCGACCACCACCGCGGCGATGGCGGAGAGTTCGTACATCTCGCCGTAGGTTGCCGAACCGCTCTTCGTTCGCGACGCCATCACGATCCCCCCCACGCCGGCGAGCAGGCCGCAGAGAAAGTACGCCACGAGCAGCACGCGGGTCACGGGAACACCCGAGAGTCTGGCCGCCTCCGCGTTGCCCCCCACGGCGTAGAGGTAGCGGCCGTACACGGTGCGGTGCATGAGCACCCAGGCCGCGGCGTAGAGCACGAGCATCAGCACGACGGCGTTGGGGATGCCCCACAGGCTCGCCTGCCCGCCGAGCCACGTGTAGCCAGCCGGTATCTGGTAGACCGACTCGCTCTGGGTGAGATCCTTCGCCGTCCCGCGGGCGATGAGCATCATGGCCAGGGTGACGATGAAGGGCGGGAGCCGGAAGCCGGTGATCAGGCCGCCCGACATCAGGCCCAAGAGACCACACGCCGTCACCGCCAGGACCGACGCGACCACCATCGTCATCGGCGTGGCCGCGAGGTCGCCGCCAAGCAGGCGGAGCGGGCCGACGGTGATGCCGTCGCGGATCAGCAGCGTGGCGAGCACGGCCGCGAGGGCGATCAGGCTGCCCACGGAGAGGTCGATCCCCCCGGCGATGATCACCAGCGTCATGCCGATGGCGATGATCGCGATGATGGAGATGCTGTTGGCGATGTTGCGGATGTTCGCGGGCATCAGGAACTGCGGCCAGCGCACGGCGGGCGGGGTCATCACCGGCGCCCCGGCGAGAGCGGGGAACGCCGCGGCGGCGTTCCGCACCACGGGCCAGCCTGCCGTGACGCGGGTGCAGGCGACCGCAGCGATCGGCTCCCGCACGCTCGCGAAGATCCGCCCGGCCTCGGCCGCGTCGCCCCGGGCCGTGGCCACCACTTCGCCCCCTCCCGCCGCGAGCCCCGCAACGAGTGCGTTCACGAACTGTGTGTCGCCATCGTGCGCCTGGGCCACCGCCACCACACGGGGCCTGACGGCGGTGCGGAGGATCTCGGCGGCGAGCGTCCGGCCCGCCGCGGCCCCCTCGGGGTGCTGTTCGGTGATGGTCTGCACGCTGAACATGACGACCAGCAGTGCCAACACCGGCAGCATGCCGTAGTTCGCGAGCCTGAACAGACCGCGTCGGATGCACGCCGCTCCGCTCATGCAGCCTCCCCTCCGCGGACGGCGAGTTCCATGATCTGTCGCTGGTCGGAGTTGCGGGCGTCGGCGATCTCGCCCGTCACCCGCCCTTCGTGCATCACCACGATCCGATCGGCCATCCCCAGCACCTCGGGCAGGTCGGAGGAGATCAGAAGAATCGACTTTCCCGCCGCGGCCAGTTCGTTGATCAGCGCGTAGATCTCGTAGCGCGCACCGACGTCGATGCCGCGGGTTGGTTCGTCGAACAACAGGACTTCGCACCGCCGGGCGAGCCATTTGGCGAGCACGAGCTTCTGTTGGTTGCCGCCGGAGAGGTTGCGAGCCAACGTCGTCGTCGCCGGAGCCCGAATCCGCAGCCGCGTCGCGTACTCGGAGAACCGCGTCCGCTCGAGCCGCCGCCGGAGAAAGCCGCACGTCGACAGCCAGTCCATGTTGGGCAGGCCGAAGTTGTCGCGGAGCGAGTGGGCGAGCACGAGCCCCTGCGTCTTGCGGTCCTCGGGGAGCAGCGCGATGCCGTGGCGGATTGCCGCACGGGGGCCGCCGCCGGCGAGCGGTCGTCCATCGAGGAGGATCGTGCCCGACTCCGGGCGATCAGCGCCGAAGATCAGTCGGGCCGTCTCGGTGCGACCGGAGCCGACCAGGCCCGTCAGCGCCAGGACCTCGCCGCGGCGAATTTCCAGCGACACTCCCTTCACGGCCCGGCCGCGGCGCAACCCCGAGACCACCAGCCGCGGCTCACCGATGCGGGGCTCGCGCTTCGGGAACTCCTCCGTGAGCGGCCGGCCCACCATCATCGCGATCAGCCCCGGCCGGTCGACGGCGTTCACCTTCCGCTCGCCCACCTTCGTGCCGTCGCGGAGCACGACGATGCGATCGGCGATCCGGAAGATCTCCTCGAGCCGGTGGCTGATGTAGATGATGCCCAGGCCACGGGACCGGAGATCGTCGATGATCGAAAACAGCTGCCGCGTCTCGAGGGGCGTGAGTGCGGCGGTCGGCTCGTCCATGACGATGATCCGGGCCTCGTGGAGCAGGGCCTTGGCGATTTCGAGAATCTGCTGCTGGGCCACCGTCAGCCGCCGGCAGGGCACGTGAAGCGGCACGTCGAGTCCGAGCCGGCGCATCAACTCTTCGGCCTCCCGGGCCTCGACCGCTCGCGACACGCATCTCCAGGCACCCCGTTCCTGGCCGAGAAAAATGTTCTCGCAGCCCGTCAGCCCCGGAACCAGGTTCAGTTCCTGATGGATGACCGCGATCCCGGTCCTCCGCGCCTGCTGTGGCGAGCGGAGCCGGGCTTCGATTCCGTCGACCACGATTCGGCCGGCGTCGGGCGTATGCGCTCCCCCGAGGATCTTGATGAGCGTGCTTTTGCCGGCGCCGTTCTCCCCCAGCAGGGCGAGGACCTCGCCCCTGTGCAGGTCAAGATCGACGTCCCGCAGCGCCTGGACGCCCGGGAATGACTTCGCGATGCCGCGCATCGAAAGCAGCGGGGGCGAGGCGGAGGCCATCGGTGTCACGGGCTCGGCAGCCGGGGCTTCACGGGAGGTCGCGCTCGGCATCCGCCTTGCGGTAGAGCGCCGTGGGAATGAGTTGCTCGGCCGCCGGCCGCCGGCCGCCGTAGTGGTCCACGATCGCCTGCACGACACGAACCCCCATTTGGTCCGGAAACTGGATCGGATCGGCGTAGATCTTGCCCTCCTTGATCGCCTGCTTGCCCTCCGGCTGACCGTCGAAGCCCACCAGCACCACCTGCCCCACCTTGCCCGCCTCCTCGATGGCGGTGTACGCGCCGAGCGCGGCGGGGTCGTTGATCGCGAAGATGCCGACGAGATCGGGCGTGGCCTGGAGCGCGTCACTGGCCGCCTTGTAGCCGATGTCCTTCGCCCCGTTGCTGTCGTACTCGTCGACGACGAAGATCTTCGCCTCGGAAGACGCGTTGTGCCGGTCGAGGACCTCGCGAAACCCCTTCACCCGCAGCCGGCACGACTCGAACTTCTTGGCGTGCAGGATCGCCACCTTGCCCCCTCGGCCATCGAGACCCTCGATCATCGCCTCGGCAGCCATCCGACCGCCCCCTTCGTTGTCGGTGCAGACCTGCGAGACGATCTCGACGCCTGGCTCCAGGCAGGGGATGTCGACGGTGAACACCGGGATGCCGGCCGCGTTGGCCTCCGCGATCGCCGGCACGATGCCCTTGGCGTCGCATGGACTCAGCACGATGGCGGCCACCTTCTTGACGATGAATTCCTTGATCTGGGCGTGCTGGCGGGTGAGATCCTTCTCCGGCGTCACGACCTGCGTCGTGTAGCCGTGCGTGGCGCCTGCAGCCGTGATGCTGGTGCCGATGACCTTGAAAAACGGATTGTCGAGCGTCAACAGCGATACGCCGATCACACTGCCTTCGCCGCCGGCTCCGCCCCCCCTCGGCCCGGCAGGCCGGCCGCATCCGGCCGCCGCGATCAGGCAGGCGACAAGGGTGAACAGCAGTCGTGACGATGGCATGGTGACGCTTCCCGGAAGGGTGAACCGCGCACGCAGGGCGCGGAGCGGACCGTATCATACTCCACGGTCGCCGGCGGTCGGGAGCGTGGTCCCTGGTCGCCCGGCCGCCGAGCCCGCGTGCACCATGGCACCCCATGACATCGACTGCCTCGTGCTCGGAACCAGCGGCGTCGACGTCGTCGTCCGGCCGGTCGATCTCACGCGGCCGATCGGCGCGGGGAGGCTCGTGCACGTCGCACCGCTCGACCTCACCACCGGCGGCATCGTCTGCAACTCGGGCATCGCGCTGCGCAAGCTCGGGCTCTCGGTCGCGGCGGCCGGACTGGTCGGGGACGACCTGTGGGGGCGGATCGTGCGGGAGCGGCTTGCAGACGAGGGAATCGACGTCGTCGGGATCGAGCCGCACGCGACCGAGGCGACCAGTTCCAGCGCCGTGCTCGTCGATCCGGGGGGCGAGAGGAGTTTCGCGCATCACGTCGGCGCCCCGCGTGCCACCGACATGGCGTTCGTCCGTCGGCAGTTGCCCCTGTTCGCCCGGGCGCGGACGGCGTTGGTCGGCTACGTGGGCCTGATGCCCCGGCTCGGAGGCGACTTGGCCGCCGCAGTGGCGGCGATTCGCGGGGCCGGCTGCGGCGTGGCGCTCGAGACGAGCGACGACGGCGGCCCGCTGGCGGAACTCGCGGCCGCCCTGCCGCTCGTCGACTGTTTCGTGCCCAGCCTCGCTGAAGCGGCGCAGCAGACGGGCATGGAGGATCCCAGGGCGATCATCGACTGCTACCGCGGGCACGGCGCGGAGGGGATCGTGGGCGTGAAACTCGGCACGCGCGGGGTGCTGCTCTCCCAGGGAGAGGTGTTCGAGCACATCCCCTGCCTCCCGACTCCCGGACCGATCGCCGACACCACCGGTGCGGGCGATGCGTTTCTGGCAGGCCTGCTTGCCGGACGGCACCGCGGCATGACACTCCGCGCCGCGGGGCTTCTGGGGGCGGCGACGGCGGCCTGCTGCGTCACCGGTCTCGGAGGCACGGCCGGGCTGCGGTCGTTCGCAGAGACGTGGCGGTTGGCGACTGCTGAAGCCTGATGGCAACCGCCGTCGGTGCGTCGCTCGACAACCTGCTCTCGATGCTCTATCCTCGCGCCGCAGGTCCGATCGTGTTCCTCGTCACGGGGTGATCCATGTCTCTCTCGCCGTCGCTGCTGCTGCGCGTGGTCGCGATGCTCGCGATGCCCGTCGCCTCCGCCGCCGATCCGGAGATCCGCACCATCTCGCGGCAGCCGAGTGCGGTGCTCGCCACTCCCCAGGTCGAAGTCGCGGTCACGCTGCTCGGCGGCCACATGGCCCCCGTGACGTTTTTCCGCGACACCGACCATCCCGTGCAGCCCTACTCCATGAGTCCGTGGCAGGACGAAGCGGCGGCCGAGATGCCCGCCCCCGTGCTCGTCCCTCTGCGCGGCGACTTCTTCTGCCTGCCGTTCGGTGGCAACGGCGAGCCGTATCGCGGCGAGACGCATCCACCGCACGGCGAGGTGGCGGGAAGCCCGTGGATGGTGGTCGGCGCGTCGCGCGCGGGCCGCTCGGCCGCGCTCACGCTCGCGATCGAGCCCCGGTCGCGTGCCGGGCGGATCCTCAAGGAGGTTTCGCTCGTGGACGGCCAGAACGTGGTCTACACACGGCACGTGGTCGAAGGCTTCGCCGGGAAGGCGCCGGTCGGGCATCATGCGACCCTGGCGATGCCCGAGGCGGAAGGGACGGTCAGGATCTCGACGAGCCCGCTGGCGTTCGGGATGACGGCGCCAGGGGTGTTCAGTGATCCGCGGAAACGGGAATACCAGGCCCTGCTGCCCGGTGCACGCTGGGAGGATCTCGCCCGCGTGCCGGCCGTCCGCAAGGATGTCGAGCCGGCCGACCTGACGCGGCTTCCCGGCCGCTACGGACACTGCGATCTCGTGCAGCTGGTCAACGCGTTGCCGTCGGGCGACGAGCCGGCGTGGGTCGCCGCCACCTTCACCGACCGCGGCTACGTCTGGTTCGCCGTCAAGGATCCGCAGGTTCTCGCGAGCACCGTGCTCTGGATGGAGTATCACGGGCGGCATGGATTCCCGTGGAACGGCCGCAACAACTGCCTCGGCATCGAGGACGTCACGGCCTGCTTCGCCGACGGCCTCGCCGCGTCGGCGGCACCGGACAACCCCCTGGCGGCGGCCGGCGTGCGGACGGCGCTGGATTTCGGCGGCGGACCGGTGGCGATCAACTACATCCAGGGCGTCGTGCGCACGCCTCCGGACTTCGACACGGTGGACACGGTCGAGTTCGTGCCCGGCCGCATGACCTTCGTGGCCGCCGGTGGCAGTCGCGTGGCGGCCGACGTCGCGTGGTCGTTCATCCGGACCGGCCGCCTCCCGGAGTGATCCCATGGCGACGCCCGACCGTTTTCTTCCCGAACTCACCGGCTCCGTCTCGCAGGGCGCCGCAGGCAACCCCACCGTCGCCATGATCGAGGCCGCCTATGCGCACCACGGCCTGCACTGGCGGTACGTGAACATGGAGGTTGCCCCGGAGGATCTTCGCGACGCCGTCCGCGGGCTGCGGGCCGTCGGCTTCCGGGGATTCAACTGCAGCCTGCCTCACAAGGTGACCGTGATCGAGCACCTCGACGGCCTGGGCGAATCGGCGGCCGTGATGGGAGCGGTCAACTGCGTGGTCCGGCGCGACGGGAGACTCATCGGTGAAAACACCGACGGCAAGGGGTTTCTCGAATCGCTGCAGGCCCTGGTGGACCCTCGCGGCCGCAGCGTGGTGCTGTTTGGTGCAGGAGGGGCGGCAAGAGCGATCGCGGTGGAGTTGGCGCTCGCCGGCGCGGGCCAAATCACGGTGGTGAATCGCTCGGTGACCCGCGGCGGCGAACTCGTGACGCTGCTTCGCGACCGAGTCGGAACGGCCAGCGCGCTCGTCGAGTGGCGGGGCGATCACGTCGTGCCGGGGGACGCCGACATCGTGATCAACGCCACCTCGATCGGTCTCTACGACGCCGACGCGCGGCTGCCCGTCGAGCCGGCGTCCCTGAGGCCGGGCATGGTGGTGGCCGACGTGATCGGCAATCCACCGCGAACCAGATTCATCCGTGATGCCGAGGCCCGCGGCTGCCGAGTGCTCGACGGACTCGGCATGCTCGTCAATCAGGGCGCTGTGGCGATCCGATTCTGGACGGGCATCGATCCCGACACGGGCATCATGCGGCGGGCTCTCGAGCAGGCCCTGGGTCTCACCGGCGAGGGGTGATCGTGGGCTCCGCGCGGAGCCAATCGACCGCTCAGCCAGGCCGCCGCCAGAGCATCGTCGCCGGCACCCGCTGACGCTCCACGCCCGGGCCCTCGACCATCACCTCGAGCGCCGGCGGGCCCATGCCTTCGAGGTATTCCAGAACGAGCGGCCGGGCGCCGGCCGGCAGGCTCACGGCATCGGCGGCGTCGAACTCGTCGACGCTCCCCGAGTCGACGGTGCCGATCCGCGACCTCCAGGCCACCGCGCCGGCCGCGTCGAGAACCTCGACGATCGCTCCGCTGAGCCGGTCGCCGCAGCAGTCGCGCCGGTTGTAGACGACGATCCTGCCGATCACCCGCTCGCTCCCCAAGTCGACTTTCCACCAGGGACTCTCCTCGGCTTCCGTGGTCGTGATCGAGCCGGCGAAGAACGAGGAGTTGGCATTGCCGTCGGAGGCTCGTGCGGCCACGCAGCCGAAGCCCGTCGACGACTGCGCTGCCGTGCCGGTCTTCTGCAACTCGACTCCCGTGCCCGCCTCGATGACCTGAACTTCGGCGAGCGAGACGATCTTCTCCTTCCCTTCCAGCCGGACGCGAACGGTCCGGCCGGTGGCCAGCGTGGCGGGCTGTCGGGCCGAGTCGGAGGACGGAGTGCGGCCTGCGCCCGCCACGACCGCGCCGTCGATCGTGAGCCGACCCCGGCCCTGAGCCGGAGGCAGTGGACGGCCCTGCTCCGTGAGCCGGAAGGTGTAGCGGCCGGCAGTGGGCAGGACGATGAACCCCCGGATCCGATGGGCGGCCATGAAACTCTCCGATCTCACCGGCGTCACGAGGGTGTCGCGGACGTCGCGCTGGGCGTCCGGCAACTCGGCAAACGAAGGCATGGTCACCCAGCGGCCGGGGAAGAACTCGTGATCGACCCCCGGTGCGAGCGGCCGGCCGTCGACCACGATCGGCTCGACGCGGGTGAACGTGGCCCGCACCGGGAGACTGCTCCGGCCGTCGGCCGAGAAGCGGCGGGCGGTCACGGTCGTCGTCTCCGTGAGCCGCAGGGGATCCGTGTAGGCCGGCGACGTCGCGGAGGGAGTCGAGCCGTCGAGGGTCACACGAATGAGGCTGACCAGGCCGAGGTGGTGGGCGCGGGCAGCGGCGTCGGGTGCGAAGGTCACGACGCCCTCCCGGGCGACTCGTGTGGCGCCCGTGAACACCGGAGCCGGCAGGTCGGTGCGGAAGGGCGATGCGGGCAGGCCCTCCTTGTTGATCAGGTTGGGCTGGGCGGTGTTCCGCCACCCGAACCTGACGAACTCCGGATGCGGAACGTCGTCGGCCCGCACGACCACCGTCTGCCCGTCGACCTCGGCACGCGCGGGCACGAACCCGGCCGCCGTGCCCACCTCGAAGCTGTCGAGCGGCTTATCGTCGCGGGCGGCGAGGCCGGAACCGACGTGGTCGAACGCCACCCGGATGGAGTCGCCCTCGACGACGGTGTCGCGAACCAATGGCCCCGAGGAGACGACGTCCGCCCGGCCATATGCGGTGGCGAGTGCCGCCAGGGCCAGCCGCTGGCCGACTTCCTGCTTGCGGTTCGGATGGATGTCGTTGAGGTGTGAGCGCACACCACAGCCACCCTTGTAGCCCCTGATAGCCTCGGCCGGTGGACCTTTTCCATCGGCAACGGAGGCATGGCATGGGGCGGGGTGTGGATCGGGACAAGCTGGCGGC
>VGYR01000141.1 GCA_016872925.1 Planctomycetota bacterium | reverse complement strand
CCAGGCCTCCGTGATCGTCGCCGCCTCGGTCGCATTGAAGGTGGCCGGATCACCGTCGACGTCGTAGGGCCGGTTCGAGCCCTCTCCGTCGAAATCGAGGTAGATCGCCGTCGGCGCCGACGGCCTTCCATGCAGGATCGGCAGCCCGTTCGCGGCCGTCGCGGCGGCCACCACCCCGCCGTCGAGGGTGGCCAGCGTGCCGGTCGACGCCGCCAGACTGACGGCGAAAGAGTCGGCATGATCCACGACCACATTCCCCTCGAGTGAGGGTGGCCGGTCGTTCCAGTCGGCAAGCGTCGCGGGATCGACGAGTTGGTCGAACAGGTGCGTGGCGCAGAGCACCTGCCGGGATTCCAGCCGCTCCAGCCGCAGCCGGCCGCGATGCCTGGTCGGCCGAGTCTCCCGAGCTCCGCCCCGGCCGCCGCGTCGCATGCGTGCCCTCGAGTTGTCGCGCCCCGTTCCCGCCAAGACTATGCCCGCCTCGCCCGGCCTGCCAGACGTTCCACGATCATCACGGCCGTTGGAATCACCCGCCGCAGCCGTTATTCTGCCCGGGAATCGCCCGATCTGCGCGGTTTCCGCCGCCTCCCCCCGGATTGACCCCCATGTCCATCGCGACCGCGGCCCCCGATGCCGCCGACCCCTGGTTTCAGGACCGCTTCGCCAAGCGGATCGGCGGCGCCGGGTTCGGGAAGGGGACCGAGATCTACAAGTTCGAAATGATCAAGCGGGCCAAGCGGAAGGCCCTCGCCGACCACCCGGAGCGGCGGATGCTGGACTTCGGCATCGGCGAGAACGACGAACTGGCGCCGGCCGGGGTGCGATCGGTCATGAAGAAGGAGATCGATCGCCCCGAGAATCGCGGGTATGCCGACAATGGGATCGCCGCCTTCAAGGAGGCTGCGGCGGCCTTCATGCGGCGGGAGTTCGGCGTGACCCTCGATCCGGTCACGGAGATCAATCACTGCATCGGCTCGAAGACGGCCTACGCGATGCTGCCCGCCGCCTTCATCGACCCCGGCGACGTCACGCTGATGACCGTTCCCGGCTATCCGGTGGCGGGCACCGCAACCCGGTGGTACGGCGGCGCGGTGCATCGCCTCCCGCTAGTGCCCGGGAACGACTTCTTCCCGGACCTCGACGGCATTCCCGCCGACGTGCTCGCGCGGACGAAACTGCTCGTCCTCTGCTACCCGAACAGCCCCACGGGCAAGACCGCCACCCGCGAGTTCTACAAGCGGGTGATCGACTTCGCCCATCGCCACCGCGTGGTCGTCGTGCAGGACGCGGCCCACATCATGCTCTCGTACGACGATGAGCCGCTCTCCTTCCTGTCGATCGACGGTGCCAAGGAGGTCGGCGTCGAGGTGCACTCGATGTCGAAGGGCTTCCACATGATCGGCTGGCGGATGGGCTGGGTCTGCGGCCATGAACGGATCGTACGGGCGTTCGCCGACATCAAGGACAACTGCGATTCGGGGCAGTTCATGGCGATCCAAAAGGCGGCCGCGGCCGCCCTCGCCGACCCCGAGATCCCGCGGCAGGTGCGGGAGAAGTACCGCCGCCGGCTCGAGAAACTCGTGGGCGTGCTCCGGGCCTCCGGCTTCGAGTGCGAGATGCCCGGGGGCACCTACTTCCTCTACACGCCGAGTCCCACGGGTGCCGGCGACCGGGGCTTCGCGACCGCCCAGGACGCGAGCCAGTTCCTGATCCACGACCTCTCGATCTCGACGGTGCCCTGGGATGACTGCGGCGCCTTCCTGCGATTTTCGGCCACCTACGAGGCCGAAGACGAGGCCGCCGAGGACGACCTGATGGCCGAACTCCACGCCCGTCTTCAGCGGGCACGCCTCAAGTTCTGAACCGCCGCCTTGTCCGTCGTGACCGCGAGGAAACCTTCATGCGTCCATCACCGCGCCTCGTCTGCTGCCTGGTGCCCGTGCTCGGCGTGGCCATCGCCGGTGTTGCCGGCTGCAGCGGCACCCGCACCCCGCCGGCGAAGACGATCGGCCAACGGATCGAGGACGCGAAGCGAAACACGTCTCCCGGCGGACCCGCTCGGGAGCTCTCGAAGATCGCCCGCTTCCAATACCGATCCGGAGACGAGTCCGGGGCGCTCGAGACGCTGCGGCAGGCTCAGCGGACGATCAAGCCGGACGCCGACGCCGCCGTGTTCGCCCCCCGGCTCGTCGACATTGCGGTGTCGTTCGGGCTGATGGACGACGCGCCGGCGGCCCGGAAGGCCGCGGTCGACGCCGAAAAAATGGCCGGTCGGATCGAAGACCCGGTGCTCCGGATCGACGTACTCTCGAGACTCGGCGGGCTGTACGGCGACAAGCAGGAGGGGCTCGGCGAGGTCCGCAAGGCCCAGACGCTGCTCGCGAAGGCGGAGGAACTCGCCGTGGGTGACGCCGTCAGCGACCGCTTTCGCGCGCCGGCGCTGGCGGCCGTCGCCCTCGGCTACGCCAACGCCGACTTGGCGGACAAGGCCGAGGCCCTCGTGGGCCGGCTCGAGGGCCTGGTGGAGTCGCTCGACCAGCGGCCGAAGGTCGATGCGCTGGCCGCGGCGGCCAACGTCCGGGCGAAGCGGGGCGAGGCCGACCAGGCCAAGGGCCTGCTCGACGCCGCAGCGAAGACGGCCCGGGAGATCGACGGCGCCGCGAACCGAACGTATGCGCTGGTGACCGTGGGCAACGCCCTGAACTCGGCCGGCGACAGGCCCGGGGCAGCGACGATCGCGGCCGAGGCCGAACAGGCCGCCGAGAAGATCGGGGATCCCGAGCAGCAGAAGGATGCGGTGCTCCAGGTCCGCAACCTGCAGGCGGCCCTCAAGGCCCCATAAGGGTCGCCCACGCCAACCCTTACCGCTTCCCGGTCACCTTCTTGAGCGCCTCGAGGGCCAGCGAGCGTGCCGCGGCGTGGTCGACGATCGGCTCCGGATAGCCCGTCCCCGCCCAACGGTCGACGTAGGTCCCGTCGGGATCGAACTTCTCTCCCTGGCTCGTCGGATTGAAGATCCGGAAGTACGGGGCGGCGTCCGCACCGCAGCCTGCCGCCCACTGCCAGCCGAGCGTGTTGGCGGCGAGATCGGCGTCGACGAGCGTGTCCCAGAACCACCGGGCTCCCTCGAGCCACGAGACGCGGAGGTCCTTGACCAGAAAGCTGGCCACGATCATCCGCACGCGGTTGTGCATCCAGCCCGTCGCCCAGAGCTGCCGCATGCCGGCGTCGACGATCGGGAACCCGGTGCGGCCCCGCTGCCACGCCCGCAAGCCGATCGGATCCTGGGCCCAGGGAAACTTCGCGTAGTCGGCCCGCAACGGCGCATCGGGCGTGTGCGGAAAGTGATAGAGCAGGTGGTTGGCGAACTCCCGCCAGCCGAGCTCGCGAAGATAGGCTTCGGCGCCGCCGCTGGTGATCCGCGCCGCGGGCTTGCCGCCCACCGCCGACCGCACGGCATGCCATACCCGGCGCGGCGAGAGCTCGCCGAAGTGGAGGTGCGGCGAGAGGCAGCTCGTGCCCTCGTGATCGGGACGGTCGCGATCGGTGGCATAACCCGCCAGGGCCTTCTCCAGAAACCGATCGAGCCGTCGGGCTGCTCCGGCCGGCCCCGGCTTCCAGGTCGTGGCCATGGTGGCATCCCAGCGGATGGTCGGCAACAGGCCGAGCGCCTCGACGGACAGACTCTTCGGGGCTCGCTCGACGCCCCGCAGCCGCCGCGGCGCGGAGGCGGGCTCCGCCGGCTCGTCCTTCGCCAGCAGCGCCCGCCAGAACGGCGTGAACACCTGATAGGGCCTGCCCTCCTTCGTGGCCACGTGCATCGGCTCGAAGAGCAGCGACCCGTTGAAGCTCTCCGCCGCGAGGCCGGCGGCCGTGAGCGCCTTCTTGATCGAGGTATCGCGGGCGATCACCGCGGGCTCGTAGCGACGATTCCAGACCACGCCACCGGCGCGACTCTCCGCGGCGACCGCACGCAGGGCATCGAGCGACGGCCCGCGGCGGATCACCAGCGGCGCGCCGGCCTTCTCGAGATCCGCCGCCAGCGCCTGGAGCGACCCGTGCAGCCACCATCGCGACGCCGCGCCGGGCTCCCAGGGCCGCTCCTCGTCGGGAGCCCAGATGAAGACCGGCACGATCGCGCCGCGGGACGCCGCGGCGACGAGCGCCGGGTTGTCGTCGAGCCGGAGGTCGTTGCGAAACCAGACGATCGTGGGGCCGCTCATGGCCGGATTGTAGGTTGGGCGAGCGCTGCGTGGAGAATCTCCACGGGGTGCAGGGCCCGCCGCCCCGTGCCGTCGGCGATCTGGTGGCGGCAGCTCGTGCCCGGCGCGGCCACGAGCGTCTCCGGGAGCGCGGCCCGCACGAAGGGAAACAGCACGAGTTCCCCGATCTTCATCGACAGGCCGTAGTGCTCGCGGCCGTAGCCGAAGGATCCCGCCATCCCGCAGCAGCCGGAGGGGATCACCTCCACCTCGTGGTTCACCGGCAGGGCGAGGATCGTCGCCGAGTCGGCCACGTCTCCCAGAGCCTTCTGGTGGCAGTGGCCGTGGAGCGCGATCCGCCGCGGAGTGGAGCGGAACGCTGCGGAGGTGATCCGGCCGGCGCGTGACTCGCGCGCCAGAAACTCGTCGATCAGCAGGGTCCGCTTCGCCAGCCGACGGGCGGCGGCGGCCAGCGGCTCGGGCACGAGGTCGGGATACTCGTCGCGAAACGAGAGGATCGCCGAGGGTTCGATGCCTACCAGCGGAGCCTCGTCGGTGACGACGGGATCGAGCGCTTCGACGTTGGCGACGGCGAGTTCGCGGGCGGCCCGCACGAGCCCGGTGGAGAGCTGCGCCCGGCCGCTGTCGGCGTGCCGCGGCACGACCACCTCGTAGCCCAGCGCCTCGAGCAGCTCCACCGCCCGGATGCCGATCTCCGCATCGAGCGTGTCGGTGAACTCGTCGACGAACAGGTGGACGCGGCCGTGGACGGCCGGTCCGCGGGCCGGCCGGCGGGCGAGCCAGGCCGTGAGCGTCGTCCGGGGCAGCGTGGGCAGCGACCGCCGCCAGGCGAAGCCGGCGACCGACTTCACGACGTGCGACACCAGCGGCATTCGCGCGAGCAGGTTGTAGGCCCAGGGAACCACCGCCGCCCGCCGCAGCAGGGCCGCGGTGCCTCCCACGAGGCGGGCGCGGAACGGCACGCCATGCTCGTCGTGCCAGTGCTGCTGCCACTCCGCCTTGAGCCGGGCCATGTCGACGTTCGACGGGCACTCGCTCTTGCAGGCCTTGCATGACAGGCAGAGGTCCATCACCTCGGCCAGTTCCGGCCGCCGCCAGGGGTTGGCCTCGGCCCGCGTGCCGGCGAGCGCCTGCCGGAGCACGTTGGCCCGGGCCCGCGTGGTGTGGGTCTCGTCGCAGGTCGCCATGTAGCTGGGGCACATCGTGCCCCCGGCGAGGTGCGACTTGCGGCACTGGCCAACGCCCGTGCACTTCTCGGCCGCCCGGAGGATGCCCCCCGCATCGGCGAACCGGAACACCGTCTCGTGCCGCGGCGGCTCCCCCGGCAGGATGCGGAGCGAGGTGTCCATCGGCGGGGTGTCGACGATCTTCCCGGGATTGAGGATGCCCTGCGGATCGAAGGCCCGCTTCACGCGGACGAACAGGTCGTAGCAGGCGTCGCCCACCATCGAGCGGATGAACTCGCCGCGGAGCCGGCCGTCGCCGTGCTCACCGGACAGGCTGCCGCGATACTTCTTGACCAGTGCCGCCACGTCGGTGGCCACCGCGCGGAACATCCTCAGGCCCGCCGGCGAATGGAGGTCGAAGAGCGGCCGGAGGTGGAGTTCGCCGGCCCCGGCGTGCGCGTAGTGGATGCAGTCGATCCCGTACTTCTCCGCCAACAGTCGATCGAACTCCGCGATGTAGGCCGGCAGGTCCTCGACCGCCACAGCCGTGTCCTCGACGATCTCGCGGGGCTTGGCGTCGCCGGGCACGTTGTTCACGAGGCCCTGCCCCGCCCGCCGGAGTTCCCAGACCTTGTCGCCGTCGCCGCCGAACAGCACGGGGAAGGCATACCCGAGGCCGGCAGCGCGGAGATCGGCCTCCAGCCGGCCGAGCAGCGCCTCGAGCGTGGGCCGATAGGCGTGCCGCAGTTCCACCACCAGGATCGCGCCGGGGTCGCCGACGACGAAGTCGCGGTTGCGGGCCTGCGCGAGGTTCGCCTTCGTGCACTCCAGGATCTTGTCGTCGATCAGTTCGCAGCCGGTGGGCTCGTGCCGCATCGCGACCACCGCCGCCCGCAGCGCCTCGTCGACCGTCCGGCAGTGCACCACGACCAGCGCGCCGGGCGGGGGCAGCGGCAGCAGGTTCAGCTCGAACTCGACGCCGACGAACAGCGTGCCCTCCGAGCCGGCGAGCAGCCGGCACATGTTGAACTCGTCGACGACGCCGGCCTCGAAGCACGACGCGTGCATCAGGGCATCCAGCGCGTAGCCCGTGTTCCGGCGGGTGACCTCGGGCCGAGGGAAGGAATCGCTCACCAACCGCCGCGTGGCCGGTTCGCCGAGCAGTTCCTGAAGCGTCCGGTAAACGGCTGCCTCGAGGCCCGTGCCCGCACCCTTCGCGGCGAAGGCCTCACGATCGAGCGGTCCGAAGGTGACCTCGCTGCCGTCGGCCAGATACCCGCGGGCCGATACCAGGTGGTCGCGGGTGGACCCGTACGCGATCGAGTTGGAGCCGCAGGAGTTGTTGCCCACCATGCCCCCGATCGTCGCCCAACCGGCGGTCGAGGTCTCCGGACCGAAGAACAGTCCGTGGGGCGCGAGGAAGCGGTTGAGTTCGTTGCGGACCACGCCGGGCTGCACGCGGACGCGGCGGGCGGAGACGTCGAGCCCCACGATGCCGTTGAGGTGCCGGGCGAGATCGATCACGAGGCCGTCGCCGACCACCTGCCCGGCCAGCGACGTGCCGGCGCCCCGCGGGATCAGCCCCACCCGGTGCTCGGCTGCGAACGTCACGATCCGGTGAACGTCCGCGTCGCCCTTCGGGCACGCCACCGCCAGCGGCCGCTGCTGGTACTCCGACGCGTCGGTCGAATACGCGGAGGTCGTCAGGCCGTCGAGCAGGAGTTCGCCGTCGAGCCGACGAGCGAGCGACACCAGCGGGCCGGCGAGCACCGGCTGAACATGGAGGCTCACGTGCCGCTCCGCGCCCGCGCGGGCCGCCCACCGGCTGCGGGCGGCCGGCGATCATGGTTCGCGGTCGGCATCGGTGCTCCGACCTCCTGCCGCCAGGCCAGCAGTTTCGCGTGCAACTCACGCACCTTCCCGGGAAGCTCCGCCGCCAGGTCGCGTTGCTCGCCGATGTCGGCCGCCAGATCGTAGAGTTCGAGCCGGCCGTCCTCGAGAAACTCCATCAGTTTCCAGCGGCCCGCCTGGATCAGGCTCACGGGCCTGGTGCGGAACGTGCCCTGGCCGGCGCCGAGGTAGCCGGGGAAGTGCTGGTAGATCGCCTCCCGGTCGAGACGGGCCGTCGGGTCGCGGAACAGCCGCACCAGGCTCTCGCCGTCGAGCACCTGCGGCGGCTTCGGCCCGCCGGTGATTTCCAGCAGGGTCGGATACAGGTCGACGTGGATCGTCGGCTCGTCGCAGGCGGTGCCTGCCGGAGTGACGCCCGGCCAGTGCACGATGAAGGGCACCCGCGTCCCTCCCTCGTAGAGGCTCCCCTTGCCGCTGCGCAGGGGCGCGTTGTCGGTGATGTCGCCGCGGGCGTTGAGCACGCCCTCACGGGCGTAGCCGCCGACGCCGCCGTTGTCGCTCGTGAAGATCACCACGGTGCGGTCGGCGACGCCATGCTGCTCCAGAGCCCGCCGCACGCGACCGACGCTCTCGTCGACGGAGGCGATCATCGCCGCATACGTCGCGTTGCGGTGGCCCCCGACCGGCGGCCGGCCCTCGAACCGCGTGCGGAGATCCGGCTTGGCCTCGAACGGCGCGTGCACGCCGAAGTGCGGCAGGTAGAGGAAGAACGGCTCGGCGGCGTGGCGGGCGATGAACTCGACGGCCCGGTCCGTGAGAAAATCGGCCAGGTATTCATCGGCCGGGTGCGACTGCTCGGGAACCGTCTCGAACCCGAAGTGCCTGCCGTGCGACGTGATCGCCTCGTCGAAGCCGCGGCGACCGGGAGAGTACTCCCCGGTCTCGCCGATGTGCCATTTGCCGAACATCCCCGTGGCGTAGCCCGCCCTCTTGAGCGCCGCGGCGATGATCTCGCGGTCGAGCGGCAGCTTGGTGACGTTGTCCACCGGCCGCAGGGCCTGGCTCTGCCAGTCGAACCGGTCGATGCTTCCGACGGTGAACACGCCGGTGCGGGCGGGATGCTGGCCGCTCATCAGGGCGGCCCGCGTGGGCGTGCAGTTCTGGCAGTGGTGGTGGCTCGTGAGCCGCAGCCCTTCGGCGGCGAGGCGGTCGACGTGGGGCGTCTCGTAGTAGCCGCTGCCGAAGCAGGCCAGGTCGGTCCAGCCGAGGTCGTCGGCCATGATGAAGACGACGTTGGGCCGCACGGCCGGCAGTTCGGTCGCCCAAGCGGCGGCCGCCACCGCTGCCGACGCGGCCGCCAGCAGGGCCGGCAGCGGTCGACTGACGACCGCCTGATGTTGCGAAACCCGCATCGGACACCTCTCCGGCTCGACCGACCTCCACCGCAGTTTCCCGGTCCCGCGGTCGCCATTCAACCCGGCGCGAAGGCTTCGCCCCGGGAGGGTCGTTTCGGGCCTGTGGAACCGCGCTCGCAGCGCGGCCGGGCCGCCGGCATGGCATCCAACCCCGCTGCAGGCCGTCGGCTCCCGGGGCCTCGTCGCGGGGAGGATTGCCGCTGGCCGCGCGATCGGCGAACATCATCCGGTCTGCTCGCACCGGCGAAGGAGAGCGTGTGCATGCGCCTGGGATTCGTGTCGGCGATCGTCCCCGAGTTGTCGCTCGACGAAGTGATCGACCTGGCGGCGGCCGGGGGCTTCGGTTGTGTCGAACTGATGTGCTGGCCCGTCGGTCGGGCCGATCGCAAGTATGCCGGCGTGACGCATGTGGACGTCGCGGCGCTCACGCAGGCCCGCGCCGACGACATCCGCGGCCTCTGTGACCGGCGCGGTGTCGCGATCAGCGGCCTCGGCTACTACCCCAACCCGCTCGATCCCGATCCGGCGGTCGGGTCGGTCGCCATCGAGCACCTCAAGCGGGTCGTCGCCGCAGCCCCGCTGCTCGGCCTGCGCACCGTCAACACGTTCGTCGGCCGAGACTGGCGACTCTCGATCGACGACAACTGGCAACGATTCCTGGAGATCTGGCGACCGCTCGTGAGTCATGCCGAGGACCATGGCGTCCGGATCGGGATCGAGAACTGCCCGATGCTGTTCACCAAGGACGAGTGGCCTGGGGGCAAGAACCTGTTCGTGTCCCCGGCGGTCTGGCGACGGGCCTTCGCCGACATCGGCTCACCGGCCCTGGGGCTGAACTTCGACCCTTCACACCTCGCCCTGCAAGGGATGGATCCCGCCGGGCCGCTCGCGGAGTTCAAGGATCGGCTATTCCACGTGCACGCCAAGGACGTGAGGCTCGACCAGGCGGCCGTGAACCAGGTCGGCCGGTTCGACTTCCCCAACCGGTGGCACGCCCCGCGGATTCCCGGCTACGGCGAGATCGACTGGCCGCGGTTCATGGGGGAGTTGACCCGCGTGGGCTACGACGGTCCGGTCTGCATCGAGGTCGAGGACGAGACGTTCGGCACGACCCTCGACGGCCGGCGCCGGGCGCTGCTCGTGGCCCGGAACGTGCTCGCCCCCTTTTTCGCCGCCGCCTCTGCAGAATCTGTGGGTGAACGCAGGTTCCGGTAGCCGCCCGAGCACATGAAAGAGTGCGATTTCGATGCCCTTCGGCGTCCGGAAGCCGAACGCTTTTCTGGTAGTCAGTTTCGCTTTGCCGTTGAATCCCTCGACGACGCCCGACGAGATGGTGCCCCGAGCCCGGAACCAGTTGAGGATCAGATGCCGATGACGCCGCAGGCTCCGGGCAATCTTCTTCATCGGGACGATCCGGCTGCGCATGGTGCGGGTGCACCAAGCGTCGAGGAACTTCATCGCCCACTCGGGGCTCGTGTACTCCCAGAACCGCTGGAAGTCCTCGCGGAGCAGATGAGCCCGGACGCTCTTGAGGTTGTACTGCAGGATCTCCTTGAGCCTGACTTCCTGATGGTCCGTGAGGTTCTCCGGTCGCTTGAGCAGGCACCAGCGGGCCTTCGTGAGGATCGGCTCGTAGCCGTCCCGCTGCAGCTGGGCGACCTCGGCCCGCCTGACGTCGTCGAGAGCCATGTTCATGTTCCGCATGATGTGGAAGCGGTCGAGGACGTGAAGGGCGGCCGGGATCTGCTCTGCGATCACGTTGAGGTATTGCCGCCACATGTCGCTGCAGACGAAGCGGATGCCAGAACGCACCTCGGCGGTGAGCGAAGTGAAGAAGCCCCGCAGGCTCTGCTCGGTCCGCTCCTGGGCCACCCAGAGCAGCCGCTTCGCCCCGTCGATCTGATAGACGAGCGTGAGGTAGGTGTGGCCGCTGCGCCACTGGATCTCATCGACGCCGATGGCCTCGATGCCCGAGAGATCCCGGTGGGCGAGGCCCCATTCGACCGCGTGTTTTACGGAACGAAACACGTTGTCCCAGGTCGTGCTGAAGGCATCGGCCGTCTCCTGCCACGAGAGCCGCTTGGCCCAGCGGGCCAGGAACCAGCGGTAACTGGTCGTCAGATGCTCCTAGCCCAAGTTACGCACTTCGGAGCCGTTTTTCGGATTTTTGGGCGGTCCGTCGATCGTAAGTGCTGACGCGACAACGCGCGGTTCGGCGAACGGCCGTGTAGTGAAGACCTTGCCCTTGAGTTTTCACTTTCGACTTTGCGATCTTCGAAGTATCCGATCTGCGGAGTGCTTCGATGTTCCTG
>VGYR01000140.1 GCA_016872925.1 Planctomycetota bacterium | reverse complement strand
GAGGGAACCGGCATGCGGTGGACCGTGACGGGCGCCCAGGCCATGCTCCACCTGCGGGCCGTTTACCTCAACGGCCGCTGGGATGAATTCATCGAGTACCACGTCGAAACTGAGCAAGACAGGCTATACGGGAAGGCTGCGGCATAGAGATTTGCGAGTTACGCCCTTTTCAACCGCTCCCGGCGTCCGGGACACCCGCGCCGCATGGGCGGTCCGGCCTTGAGCCGCCGTCGCTCCCCGGCTACCGTTCCCGCCCCTCGAGGAGAAACGCTGCCATGAGGCTGCCCGTCGGTCTGCTCGTGCTCGCCACGACGCTCGCGATGCCGGAACCGCCGCCGGCCGGCGGGCAAGAGCCGACCGGGAGGATCGCGGGGCACCCCGCCCTGCTCCAGGCCCCGCGGCACACGGTCACCAAGCGCGGCCGCAAGGGCGATCCGGTCAACATCGCCTTCGTGGGCACCGAGGAAGAGCTGCACCGCGCCCTGGCCGCGGCCCGCTGGTACGCGGCCGACCCGATCACGCTGGAGTCGTCGGTGCGGATCGCCGCCGACGTGGTCCTCCGCAAGCCCTATGACCACGCGCCGGTGAGCGACCTGTTCCTCTGGGGCCGCCGGCAGGACCTCGCCTACGAGCAGCCCGTGGGCCCGAGCCCGAAGCAGCGGCACCACGTGCGGTTCTGGCGATCGCAGGAGGTCGATGTGGCCGGGGAGCCGCTCTGGCTCGGGGCCGCCACCTTCGACGAGCGGGTGGAAATCAGCCGCACGACCGGCGGCATCACGCACAAGATCGCCCCCGAGGTGGATCGGGAGCGGAACAAGCTGGTGGTCGACACCGCCCGATCGGGAGTGCTCGACGGCTATTACTGGGTGGACCGCTTCCACGTCGACCGCGAGGGCTTCAACGGCGGCGGCGATCCCTACCGCACCGACGGCCGGCTCGCCGTGGGCGTGCTCGACGTCCGCCGCTGAGCAACCGACCGCCGTCGTGCGCGGCCCCTCACGGACCGGCCAGCGCGGCCGCGTGCAGCCGATCGTGCTCCGCGCCGGCCTTTGTGAGCCGGCTCTCGTAGAGCACGACCTTCCGGACCAGCATCTCGGAAGCCGCCGACGCCCCGCACCGCTCGATGGCGGCGGCCAACGCCGGGGCCGGCGGTCCCGTGCCGCCGCTGCGAAACCGCCCCAGCGTGAGGTGCGGCCGAAAGCCGCGGGCCTCCGGCGGAAAGCCGAGGGGTGTGAGTTGTCGCGCCAGCGCGTCGTGGAGCGCGACGAGTTCGCTCCGCCCCTGCTCCACGCCGAGCCACACCACCCTGGGCCGTCGTGAGTCGGGAAACACGCCGACGCCCCCGAGCGTGATCCGGAAGGCGGGCGTGACGGCAGCGGCCTCGTCGAGCGCCAGGCACAACCGGTGCAGGTCGGAGTCGTCGACGTCGTCTCCCAGAAAGTGAAGCGTGAGGTGCATCTCCGCCGGCCTGACCCACGCCGCCTCGACGCCCTCCGCCTGCAGTCGGCCGGCGATCCGCGTGGCCCGGGCGACGGCCTCGGCCGACGGGTCGATCGCAACGAACATCCGCTTGCCCCGCATCGCTCGACTCCCGCTCGAGGGCCACGGCACCGGCCAGGAAGCGTCACTGCGTGAGCCGTACGGCTGTCCCCCGCTCAGAGGCCGTCGGCGGCGAGGCGGCCCTCGACCATGTCGCCCATGACGCGGGCCTGGTCCTCCAGCTCGTGCAGCAGCTCGTCGTCGTCGTCATCGGCCGCCCGACGGGCGAGAAACAGGAGGTGCTGCGCCTCGTGCCGCCAGGCCTTGAGCCAGTCGGGCCGGGTCGACACCGGCCGGAAGATCAGCCGCTCGAGCCGCTCGAAAGGATCACCGTCGCGTTCCACCCCCCGAGTGTATCCCGCAGAGGCCCTGTGGGGGCCGATCTCCGCCGGCAGCAGCGCATCGATGCCAGGGGCCGGCGGCCGCGCGTCTCCTCACCGGCCTTGGGAATCGTGTGGCGATCGGGTAGCGTGCCAGGGGGAACCTGAGCCATGAAGAAACCCGGCAAGCGTCGCCGCCGAGCCCCTCGCGCGATCGACCAGGAAGCCGTCTACGTCTGCGACTCCTGCGGCGAGGAGATCGTGGTGCCGGTGGACGTATCCGCCGGATCCCACCAGGACTACGTGGAGGACTGCCCGGTCTGCTGCCACCCCATGAGCCTGCGGATCGACATCGATCCTGACGGCGAGGCCCACGTGCACGGCGAGCACGAATGAACCGCCGGGCAGGATACCGCCTGCGGGCCGGCGATGCCGCCGGCTTCGATCGGCTTCGCGGAGAGCATCTCGCGGCATGAACACCGCCCTCGTGGTCGTCGACGTCCAGAACGACTTCTGCTCCGGTGGTCCGCTCGCCGTACCCGATGCCGAAGGTGTCGTGCCGGTGGTGAACGCCTTGATGGAGCGGTTCCGTCACGTGATCCTCACCCAGGATTGGCACCCTCCCGGGCACGTTTCCTTCGCGTCGAGCCACTCGGGCCGTCGGGTGCACGCGCGGCTCCCGACACCCTTCGGCGAGCAGATTCTCTGGCCGGATCACTGCGTCGCCGACACGACCGGCGCGGCGCTGCATGCCGGAATCCGCGTCCCGTCGGCCGCGGCGGTGCTCCGCAAGGGCGTTCATCACGGCGCCGACGCCTACTCGGCCTTCTTCGAGAACGACGGCCTGACCCCGGTCGGATTGGATGCGATGCTTCGGGTCCGCAGCGTGCGTGCCATCGTGCTGGCCGGCCTCGCCACCGACTACTGCGTGCTGCACACGGCCCTCGATGCCCGCAGGCTCGGCTACGAAGTCACCGTGATCGAGGCGGGCTGCCGCGGCATCGATCTCGACGGTTCGCTCGCCGAGGCGCGGAAGCGGATGGCCCTCGCGGGCGTGCAACGCGACTGGCCGGCGGAGGAAGACGTCGCCAGGCGGCTCGGATAGGATGCCGTTCATCGGGGGTGTCGCGGGGGTCGCGATGCCCGGTGCGTGAAGCGATCGGAATCGCAAGGAGACCGCCATGAGATCCGTGTGCGCGATCATCGTCTTCCTCGGTGCGGCGATCGCCCCTGCCGATGACGGCCAACGCCGTCGTGAACTCGCTGGCGACCTCCTCGACGCCCTCGAGATGAAGGCGACGCTCGCCGCCTCGATGGAGATGATGAAAACGATGATGACTTCCCAGGTCCAGCAGATGCAGAAGCAACTTCCGGCCGCGGCGGCACGGGGCCCGCGGGCGAAGGCGATTCACGAGCGGATGATGGCGCGCACGATGGATCTCGTCACCGAGGAACTCGCCTGGGAAAGGATGCGGGAGTCGTACATCGAGGTCTACGCCGAAACGCTCACCGCGGAAGAGATGGAAGGACTGATCGTCTTCTTCCGCTCGCCGGTCGGCCGGTCATACGTGCAGAAGCAGCCGGAGTTGATGCAGCGGGCCGCGGCGGTCACCCAGAAGGCGACCGCGGGCATGGTGCCGAAGATCATGGCGCTGCAGGCGGAGGTGATGAAGGAAGTCCGCGACGGTGCGACACCCGAAGAACGGACGGCTCCGCCGGACGCTGCGGACCGTGAGGCCGAGCCGGCCCACGCCGAGGCGGAGTGAGCCGCGGCGGCACGGCTGAAAAACAAAAAACCCTCGCGAAGCCCGGGCTTTCCGGAACATCGCGAGGGTCTTCGGTGGAGAGGCTCCGGTCGGAGTCGAACCGACGATGGCGGATTTGCAATCCGCTGCCTTAGCCACTTGGCTACGGAGCCTTGAATAATCCAGTTTTAACGCTACGGCACCGTGGGCAAACTGGTCAAGGTGTGCCTGCGGAACCGACACCGCCGGCCGCTCCGCCAACGACGGTTTCGCGGACCCTGCCATGAAATCGGACGGTGCGGGTTCGGGGCTTCAATCCTTTCCGTCTTTCGGCGTTGGATGGCCGTCTTTGTCCGGCTCCGGACCGGCCCGATATAGTCTTCGGCTCCACACCATCTTTCCAGTCCTCTCCCGCCCGGAGCAGTTTCCTCAATGTCCAAGCAGGCAGCGTGCGACGTGGGTCTGATCGGACTCGCGGTCATGGGCGAGAATCTCGCCCTGAACATCGCCAGCCGCGGCTACTCGATCGCCGTCTTCAACCGCACCACGAGCGTCACCGACGCCTTCATCGCCAGCCGCGGCACGCAGCCCAACGTCGTCGGCTGCCACTCGCTCGACGACCTCGTCGCCGCCCTCAAGCCGCCGCGGAAGGTGATGATGATGGTCAAGGCGGGCCCCGCCGTCGACGACCTGATCAAGACCCTGATCCCGCGGCTCTCCAAGGGGGACGTGATCATCGACGGCGGCAACACCCTCTTTTCCGACACCGAGCGACGGACGAGGGAGGTCGAGGCGGCGGGCCTGCTGTACGTCGGCACGGGCGTGTCGGGAGGCGAAGAGGGCGCGCTCAAGGGGCCGAGCCTGATGCCCGGCGGATCACCCTCGGCCTGGCCGCTGGTGAAGCCGATCTTCCAGGCGATCGCCGCCAAGGTGGGCCCGAAGGGGGACATCCCGTGCTGCGACTGGGTCGGCCCCCGCGGCGCCGGCCACTACGTGAAGATGGTCCACAACGGCATCGAGTACGGCGACATGCAGCTGATCTGCGAGGCCTACTCGCTCCTCAAGCACGGCGCCGGGCTCACCAACCCGGAGCTCGCCAAGGTCTTCGACAGCTGGAATCGCGGCGAACTCGACAGCTACCTGATCGAGATCACCCGCGACATCTTCACCGTCAAGGATCCGGCCACCGGCACCTTCATGGTCGACCTGATCCTCGACAAGGCCGGGGCGAAGGGCACCGGAAAGTGGATGAGCCAGCTGGCCCTCGATCTCGGGGTGCCCAGCACGCTCGTCACCGAAGCCGTCTACGCCCGTTGCCTGTCCGCGCTCAAGGAGGCCCGCGTCCGTGCCAGCGCCGTCCTCAAGGGACCTGCCAAGCGGAACCACGGCGACCGGCATACGTTCGTCGAGCAGGTCCGCCAGGGCCTCTATGCCTCGAAGATCGCCAGCTACGCCCAGGGCTACGTGCAGCTCGCGGCCGCCGCGAAGGAGCACGACTGGCCGCTTGACTACGGCGCGATCGCGATGATGTGGCGCGGGGGCTGCATCATCCGCGCCCAGTTCCTGGAGCGGATCCACGAGGCCTACCGGGCCGCACCGGACCTCGAGAACCTGATGCTCGCCCCCTACTTCACCGAAGCCCTCGCGTCGGCCCAGGATTCGTGGCGACACGTCGTGGCCACGGCCGCCACGATCGGGGTGCCGGTCCCCGCCTTCATGACGGCGCTGGCCTACTACGACGGCTATCGCCACGCCACGCTGCCGGCGAACCTCCTCCAGGCGCAGCGCGACTACTTCGGGGCCCACACCTACGAGCGCACCGACAAGCCCGGCACGTACCACACCGAGTGGCTCGACCTCCGGCAACCGATTTCCTGACTCACATCTTCTGAAAACTTTCTCCATGGCCAACGGATATCTCGAAGAACTCTTCTCGCTGCGAGGCCGCACGGCCGTGGTGGTCGGCGGCACCGGCGTGCTCGGAGGCGCCCTGGCGGAGGGCCTCGGCCGGGCCGGCGCCTTCGTGGTGGTCGCCGGCCGCGGGGCCGACCGGGGCGAGGCCCGCGTGCAGGCGATCCGCGCGGCGGGGGGCGACGGCACGTTCGTGAGCGTCGACGCCACCGACCGCGAGAGCGTGAAGGCCCTGCTCGCGGCTGCCATCCACGCCCACGGCACGGCCGACATCCTCGTCAACTGCGCCGGGGTCAACTCGTCGGTGCCCTACTTCGACATCCCCGACAAAGACTTCGCCAAGGTGATCGACACCAATCTCAAGAGCACGCACGTCGGCTGCCAGGTGTTTGGAGCCCACATGGCGGAGCATGGCGGGGGTGCGATCCTCAACATCGGCAGCGTCTCGGCCGACAAGCCGCTCTCCCGGGTGTTCATCTACTCCGCCTCGAAGGCGGCCGTCGTCAACTACACCAAGAACGTGGCCCGCGAACTCGCCCCCAGGGGCGTGCGGGTCAACGTGCTCTGTCCCGGCTTCTTCCCCGCCGAGCAGAACAAGAAGATCCTCTCGCCGGAGCGGGTCGCGTCGATCATGGGCAAGACGCCGATGGGCCGCTTCGGCAGCCCGGAGGAACTCCTCGGCGCCGCGATCCTGCTCTGCGCTCCGGTCGCGGGCAGCTTCATCACGGGCGCCGAGGTCTACGTCGACGGCGGCTTCACGGGCATGAGCATCTGACCTCGCGGCAGCGAGGTCATCCGTCTCCTTCTCCGGACACACCATGCCGCACACGATCGTGATCTTCGGGGCGTCGGGCGACCTCACCAGCCGCAAGCTCGTGCCCGCGCTCTACAACCTGATGCGGGCCGGGGCCCTCCCCGACCAGACCCGGATCGTCGGCTTCTCGCGGACGCCGCTGGCCGACGCCGAGTGGCGGGCGAGCCTCCGCGACTCGACCGCCGGGCACTGCGACTGCGGGCCGCTCGACGACGCCTCGTGGAACCGCTTCGCCGCCGCGCTCCACTACCAGCCCGGCGACATCGGCGTGGCCGCCGACATCGGCCGGCTCGAGACGCGGCTCCGCGCGCTCGAGGGGGGCGTGCCGACCGACCGCATCTACTACCTCGCCACGGCGCCGCAATTCTACGAGCCGGTGGTGTCGGCCTTGGGCGCGCACGGCATGGCGGCCCAGGACCAGGGCAGCCGGCGGATCGTCGTGGAGAAGCCCTTCGGCACCGACCTGGCCACCGCGCAGGCGCTCAACGCCCACATCCACACGGTGTTCCGCGAGAGCCAGGTGTTTCGCATCGACCACTACCTCGGCAAGGAGTCGGTGCAGAACATCCTGGCCCTGCGGTTCGCGAACACGATCTTCGAGCCGATCTGGAACCGCCGCTACGTTGACCACGTGCAGATCACGGTGGCCGAGGAGGTGACCGTCGGCCGCCGCGGAGGCTACTACGACTCCACGGGCGTGCTCCGCGACATGTTCCAGAACCACCTGCTGCAGCTGCTGATGGTCACCGCGATGGAAGCGCCGGTGCGGTTCAACGCCAACGCCGTCCGCAACGAGAAGGTGAAGGTGCTCGAGGCCATCCGCCCCCTCGATGCGGCCGACGCCGCCGCCGCGGGCATCCGCGGGCAGTACCGCGGCTACCTCCAGGAGCCGGGGGTGCCCGCCGGCAGCCGCACCGCCACCTTCGGCGCCATCCGCCTCGAGATCGACAACTGGCGCTGGCAGGGAGTGCCGTTTTATCTTCGGAGCGGCAAGGCGATGAGCTGCCGCACCACGCAGATCGTGATCGGGTTCCGCCAGCCGCCGCTCGAGCTGTTCGCCAACGGCACCCCCGCGCATGCCCGGGAGGCCAACCGGCTCGTGATCCAGATCCAGCCGGCGGAGGGCATCCAGCTGCACTTCCACACCAAGGTTCCCGGGGCCGGCATGCACCTCCGGCTGACGGACCTCGACTTCAGCTACTCGCGGGAGTTCGCCGGCCGGCTGCCGGAGGCCTACGAGCCCCTGCTGCTCGACGTGCTCGAGGGCGACGCCAGCCTCTTTGCCCGGGCCGACGTGGTCGAGAAATCATGGGAGATCGTCGACCCGTTCGTCCGCGCCTGGTCGGCTCCGGGGCTCGCCGCCCCCGCCGGCTACGAACCCGGCGACTGGGGACCGCTGTCGAGCTTCGAGTGGATGGCCGCGCAGGGACGCACGTGGTTCGACATGTGCCCGGTGCTCACGTGACCGTCCGCGCCGCGCCCCGGCGGCTCTCGATCGGCGGCGTCGACCTCGCCGCGCCGGTGGTGCAGGCGGCCCTCTCGGGCTACAGCGACCGGGCGATGCGGGTGCTCGCCCGCCGCCACGGCGCCGCCTACTCGCTCGGCGAGGTGCTCCTCGACCAGTTCGTCGCCACCGTGGGCTCCAATCGCCGCAACCTCGCCCGACTCGCCGTGGCCGACGAGGAGCATCCGGTCGGCGGCCAGCTGATGGGCTCGAACCCCGACGACTTCCCGCCGGCTGCCCGCCGGCTGGTGACCGAGGGCTACGACGTCATCGACATCAACTTCGGCTGCCCCGTGAAGAAGGTCCTCGGCCGGTGCCGCGGCGGATACCTGCTCTCGCAGCCGGCCATCGCCCTGGAGATCGTCGCCCGCGTGCGCGACGCCGTGCCGCCGCAGATCCCGGTCACGCTCAAGATGCGGCGCGGGCTCGACGACAGCTCCGAGAGCCTCGCCAACTTCTGGACGATCTTCGATGGCGCCTTCGCCCGCGGCGCCGCGGCCGTGACGGTCCACGGTCGCACCGTCCAGCAGAAGTACGTCGGCCCGAGCAACTGGGAGTTTCTGGCGACGGTCAAGCAGCACGCCGGCGAGCGGGTCGTGATCGGCTCCGGAGACCTGTTCTCCGCCGCGGCCTGCGTGGCCATGCTCGACCGCACCGGCGTCGACGGGGTGAGCGTGGCCCGGGGGGCGATCGGCAACCCGTGGATCTTCCGGCAGGCGCTCGCCCTGCTGGCGGGCGAGCCGCTGCCGCCGCCGCCGTCGATCCACGAGCAGCGGGACGTGCTCCGCGAGCACTGGGCCCTCTCCATGGAACTCCACGGCGAGCAGGTGGCCGGCCGCAGCATGCGGAAGTTCGCCATCAAGTACGCCCGCGTGCACCCGGAGCCGCTCGCCGTCCGCGACGCGTTCATCGGCGTGAAGGTCAACGCCGACTGGCAGGCGGTGCTCGACCGCCACTACGCGACCGACGGCCCGGGGCGCGATCCCGCGGCCGACGTCGACGAGGTGACGTCGTGCGGAGAAGCCTGACCGGCGATCGCCCGCCGGCATTCGTCGGCCATCACGCCGGCGTCGATCCAGCGGGCGAGCGCCCAGCGGGCGGCCTCGCGGATCACCGGATCGCCGTCGTGAGCCGCCGCGGCCAGCGCCGGAAGGCTCGCGGGATCGGGCCGGTTGCCCAGGGCGATCGCCGCCGAGCGCAGCAAGCCGCTCCGCTTCGCCCGGCGGATCGCCGAGCCCCTGAAGCGGCGGCGGAAGCCCGATTCGTCGAGCGCGAGGATCTCGCCGAGCGGCAGCGTGGCCTGGCCGATGCGCGGCTGGAGGGCTGGTTCGCCGGAGCCCGGCGCGTGCCGGTTCCACGGGCAGACCTCCTGGCAGACGTCGCAGCCGAAGAGCCAGTCTCCCATTCCCGCGCGGAGTTCGAGCGGTACGGGCTCCCGGCTCTCGACCGTCAGGCTGCTGATGCACCGTGAGGCATCGAGCACTCCGGGCTCGGGAAACGCGCTGGTCGGGCAGGCGTCGAGGCAGGCGGTGCAGGTGCCGCAGTGGTCGGTCCGAAGCGGTTCGTCGGCCGGCAGCGGCAGGTCGGTGAGGAATCCCGTGAGGAAGAAGTAGCTGCCCGCCGTGGGGCTGATGAGCATCGTGTTCTTGCCGAACCAGCCGAGCCCCGCGGCCCAGGCGAAGTCGCGCTCCGCCAGCGGCGCCGAGTCGACGACGCCGCGGGTGCGGCAGCCGGGCACGCGGCCCTCGAGCCATGCCGCAAGGGCGTTGACCCTCGCTCGCAGCAGGTCGTGGTAGTCGTCACCCCAGGCGTAGCGGGCCACCCTGCCCTGCCCCGGAGCGGCATGGGCCGGGTCGGGCAGGGTGGCGTGGTCGGTGGCGAGCATCACCACGCTGGCCACGCCGTCGAGGAGCGCGGCGGCCGTGCGCCGGAGCGGCTCATGCCGCTCGAGCCATTCCTCGGTCGCCCCGGCGAGCCCCTGGGCCAACCAACCACGAAAGGACTCATGGTGGGGAGGCTCCACGACGGTGGTGATCCCGACCCGCGAAAATCCCAGGCGAAGGGCCTCCCGCCGCAGGTCGGCGGCGACGGCATCGGGGTCGGCGACGGGCGACGGGGCGGGCTGCATCGACCACAAAGGCTGCGGGGAAGGTCGGATTCCGCCGGGATCTGGTCTGGACCGTGGGCCCAGACTCGCTACTGTCCCGACCTCCCATTGTCCCAGACGGCGGCGGGATTCCCAACCATACCCATGTGGAGTGCCTGACGTGCCGACCTCCTCGCATCTCCGCCATCCGGCCGGCTGCCCGGCGCTGGCATGCTTCGCAGTGCTTCTGCTGGGTGGCGTCAGCGGCTGTCAGACACCGCAGAATGCGACCGTGGCCGCTCCGCAGACCGGCATGATCGGTCAGCCCGCCACGCATGGGTACTGGGCGACGTTGCCGCAAGGCGCGGCCTATCCGCCCACCATCAGCGCCCCGGCCATGCCGGCCGCCGGCGTTGCTCCGCCGCTCATGCCGGGCCCAGCCACGCAGTGGCAGGCCGCCGCTCCCGTTCCCCCTCCGGCCGCCGCACCGGCCGGGAACTCCTGGTCGTGGTCCCAGCCGCCGGCTGCCGCACCCCCCTCGATCCAGCAGTATGGCAACCAGCTCCAGGCCCAGGCGGGCCAGACGCAGCAGAGCCTCACCAATCAGGCACAGCAGTACGCCAACCAGATGCAGGGACAGGCGCAGCAGTACGCGAACCAAGCCCAGCAGTACGCAAACCAGCAGATGCAGCAGGCCAACACCCAAGTGCAGGGCGCGATGAACCCATACTCGCAGCAGGCCCAGCAGGCGGTGACGGCCCAGATGCCCGCCACGCAGCCCACGGCCGCCAGTTCGTCGTGGAACCCGTTCACCGTGTCGGCGCAGTCTCTGCCGCCGGCCCGCGCGACTCCCACCACGGGTGTGCCGCGGTACTGAGTGTCGCGCCCGCGGGCCATCCATGGCCCCGCGGGCTTACGCACGGTGCGGGCGAAGCCAGAGGTTCGCCTCGACCGTGCTACCGCCGCCTTCCTGGCGGCTGCTCGTGTCGCGCCCGCGGGCCATCCATGGACCCGCGGGCTTACGCACGGTGCGGGCGAAGCCAGAGGTTCGCCTCGACCGTGCTACCGCCGCCTTCCTGGCGGCTGCTCGTGTCGCGCCCGCGGGCCATCCATGGACCCGCGGGCTTACGCACGGTG
>VGYR01000139.1 GCA_016872925.1 Planctomycetota bacterium | reverse complement strand
CCTGACCGTGATCGAAACCTGTCGGATCCAGAAACGCAGCGTGTTCGCCTACGTCACCAAGGCCGTCGAGGCCCACATGGCCGGCCGAAAGTCGCCGTCACTGCTCCCCGCCCCGTGAACGGTTACCTCTTTATCCCAAGTCCAACAGCCTTCAAATCCGTCATCCCAGTCAGGGTAAACACGGATGGCGCTATCACTGTTTTCGAGGCGGACCGATCCATCGGCCGATACAAAAAACGCGTAATGGAGGTTCCGGCGATTGTGTTTTCCGAATTCTCGATGCGTGTTTCTCAGTTCCAGCAAACGGTATTTGCCTGCGTCGTCCTCCTCAGGGTACTCGGCCATCACCTGGTCTTCATCTTTCTCAATAGAAAAATACCCCTTCGGCAATACGGTCTTGCTGCAGCAAACAACGTACTCGTGATTCGTGGCGAAGTACTTGTCTAGCGCGCGGCCTTTGGGATTGCATAGAACTGGAAGCGTTGCGACGCAGCAATCTTCGCCAAAAAGCTCGGTCAGTATTCCACGTAGCGACAGAAGTTCACGGTCATCAATGCTTATGAAAACCACGCCATCATCTCTCAGCAGATTCCGCGCCAAGTACAGTCGCGGATACATCATGTTCAGCCACTTCGAGTGGAAACGGCCGTCTGCTTCCGTGTTCGTGCTAAATCGGCGGCCCTCGGCATCGACTTGTCCGGTGTACTCCAGATACGTCTTCAAGCTCTCGGAGTAGTTGTCCGGATAAATGAAGTCGTTGCCCGTGTTGTAGGGCGGGTCGATGTAGATCATCTTGACTTGGCCCAGATACGACTTCTGCAGCAGCTTCAGCACCTCGAGGTTGTCCCCCTCGATGATGAGATTCTCGGTCGTGTCGAAGTTGACGCTCTCGTCACGCTTCGGCAGGAGCGTGCCGAGGCTTGGAGTCTGGATGGTCTTGAAGCACTCCGCCTTGCCCGGCCACGTAAGCCCATAACGTTCCTTGCCGACATCCACGGACTCGCCCAGTGCGAGCTTGAGCTTGTCAAAGTCGAGTTTGCCGCCCTCGGTGCGGATTTCGGGGAAGAGCCGAAGCAGTTCGGCAGTACGATCCCCCGCCACGTTGTGGGAACGGGGATCGAGCGATTCGGGAGCAGTCATGAGCGGGCCCTTCGAGTCACGGTTCACGTGGAAGTCCACGTTGCCGTTCACCTATTTGTCCATTCTGGCATTCGCTGGCAAAACGACCAATCATCAAACCACGTTCCAGCGAAGCTGAAACAGCGGCATACGCGTTGCCGTATGTGTCAGCCGATTCATAATCTCCTCCTCGCGGGAAGTCTTTTCAGCCTCGGCTGAATCCATAGCCGTGTCGAAGACGTCCTTCGCGTCCTTGCGCTTAGCCTCAAGGCCGCGTTGCGTCTTCTGAAGGGCCATTTTCGCTGGTAGCGTTGGAGCGGACTTCACCTTATTCCTGACATCAGCGATCTGCTCTTCGAGTTTTTCCAACTCTGCCCTTAATGACACTTCCCGGTCGGAGAGCCAACCTTCGAGTTTGTCGAGCTCACGCTGAAACCATTTGCTGTTCCGTTTCTCTAGCGACGCTAGCAAGGACTGTTCGTCCTCGTTGGCGGCAGTCGCCAAACGATCCGCGGTTCCTGCTGGGACTGCGATGGGTGCTCCGCACTCTCCAGAGAGATCAAACAGCCGCCGACATTGTTCGAGTGTGAGTCGCTCGCCGTCATCGGCCATGCCGCCGAGGATGAGAGAATCTTCCGTATCGAGCGATGCGAGCGTGAGCTGATAGCAGGTCAACCAGCCGCTGCGGCCGACGAGCGAATCGAGAATCGCGATGTTCTTTGCCGAGTTGCTGTAGTCGAACGTCACTTCGGCAGGTTTTGGCCGCAGCTGCCGATCCTCGTCAAGAATCCGTTGCGCCAGCGGATGGCCGACGCGGAACGTATTGGCATCCTCGACGTTTTTTCCCATGCGGTACGGACCGGCATGGATTTCGTCTTCCGAAAACGGATTGTCGGTGAGCGTGAACTCGTACGTGTCGTCATTAAAAATGGCTTTGCCAGCGAGCCGATGCCGCGCCAGGGCCCAGAGCTGGTCTTGGAAACGATTGACGCTTTCCGTTGTTCCAACGCGAACTTTTTCGATGACTTCCGCGTCGAAGTTGTCGAGAAGCTTGCTGCGCGCCTCTGCCTTCTTCGCGGTGCGCTGCTGCTCCACTTCCTGGTCGAGCTCGTTGAAGGCCGCGTCTATTTCGGCGGGCGTCCGACATTCCTGATAGATCCTCGCGATCCGCTTCTCGAAGTCGACGCCCGTCTCCAAGGAGCCGAGAACCTCGTCGCTCGCGCCAAACACGCCCGTGAACAACTGCAGCTTCTCGTCGAGCAGTTGGTACACCCGCTGATCTGCCGCGTTCCTCTGATTCACGAAGTTCACGACCACAACATCGCATTTCTGGCCGTAGCGGTGACAGCGGCCGATGCGTTGCTCGATACGCTGTGGATTCCAAGGCATGTCGTAGTTGATGATGAGATTGCAAAACTGGAGGTTGATGCCCTCCGCGGCCGCTTCAGTGGCGATCATGATCGTGGCGTGATCGCGGAAGTGCTCAACCAGGGCCGCACGCATGTCGGCGTCCGGGGAGCCGGTGATGTGGTCGGTGCCGGCGTGTTTCTTCAGCCATGCCGTGTACACAGCCTTCGCTGATGGGTCACTATTCGTGCCGTTAAAGAGCACGACTCTCCCCTTGTAGCCAGCCTCATCGGTGTCCAAAAGCCGGCGCAGGTAGTCCTGCGTACGGCGCGATTCGGTAAAGATGATTGCCTTCTTCTGAATGGCCGGTTGTGCGGAATCTCGATGCGCCGCCTCGCGCTGCTTATCGGAGGCGGCGCTGAACCCCTGCTTCAGAGCGGCGAGAAGGACGTGCCCCTTGGAGTTTTCCTCGATCGACTTGGCCAGTTCGTGATATTGCAAAAGGAGATCTCGCTCGGCTCGAACTTCCTCGATTTCCGCCGGAGTCAAGGGCCGGTCTTCGGAATTCGCCTCATCAGGATCGGCGACATCCCAGGGGGCCGTCTCCTCTGAGTCAGCTGAATCATCGACGGTATCGGCATCAGTCGAGTCTTCATCCTCGGCGGAGGAGCGACGATTTCGGGTGCGCAAAGCTTGCCGCTCCTCGTCGTCGCTCTCCCCACTGGTTCCTTCGCCCGTTTCGATTCTCGCCGACCAGCCTTCCGTGACATCGTCTACATCGTCAGCGTCATCGGACAGATCGTCGATGGCTGCCGACGACGTGGTCGACTCCTGATGTTCCTGTCGCAACGGCTCCTGCTGCTGGAGCTGGTGCTGGCGCTGCAGGGCTGCTTGCCCTTGCAGGAGACTCTCCAGTCGATCAGCAAATTTCTTCAAGGTTCCGGAAATCGCGTACGTCGACGAAGCAAGCTGCTTGCGAAGCATCAAGGTCATGAGTTGCCGCTGCGCCTTTGGCAACGCGTAGAGGAATGGCCGCCGAAGATATTCCGAAACGAGCGCGTAGAGCTCGTGCTCGGCATCCGAAGGCGTGAACTCCTGGCGAATGGCGTAACGGTTCGTGAACCGGATGTACTGGATAACTTGCCGCCGCAAGGTGCGCTTGCAGAACGGACTCAACCGGTCTTTGAGTTCAGCGAGCTTTTCGGCGTTATCCGCTCGGATGTAGCCATAGCGTTTTTTGAACGCCTTGAAGTCGCCGAAGACCTGATCGTCAACGACACTTGTTAGCCCATAGAGTTCGAGAAGCGAGTTTTGAAGTGGCGTGGCAGTCAGCAACACCTTTCGGAACCGAGCGGTCGCCCGTTTGATGGCGTTGGCAACCTTGTTTTTCTTCAGATAAACGTTTCGCAGCCGATGGGCTTCGTCAATCACGACGAGGTTCCAATCGACTTGTTGGATATACGCCTCCATCTTTGCAGCGAAGTCGTACGAGCAGATCACGATCGACTGGCTGTCGAATGGATTCAGATTTCCGGCCCTCGTTGCAGCCGTGAACGATTTGCGGTCCAGGATCACGGACGGCAGAAAAAACTTGTCGGCAAGCTCTTGCCGCCATTGCTTGCGAAGGTTTGCGGGCAAGATCACGAGGACGCGCCGCTTGCGTTCGGCCCATGTCTGCGCGATGAGAAGAGCGGCCTCGATTGTTTTGCCGAGCCCGACTTCGTCCGCAAGGATCACCCCCTGCGAAAGCGGGTTATCGAGCCCGAAGAGCGCAGCTTCGATCTGATGCGGATTAAGGTCGACCTGCGCGTCGGCCAACACGGCCGTGAGTTTTTCAGCGTTGTCCGACGGACAGCGACGCGTGAGCTCGTGGGCGATGAAGGAGGCGTGAAAGTCTGTGAGTTTCATGGTGGTGGCTGAACCAATCCGAAACAGTAGGAGAGGATTTCTCGAGCAAAGACAGATCACGTGCCCGGAACGTGACGTGTTGGCAACGACAAATCGCCCCGCCACGACGGACTATCCGACGGTCTCCAGAAGGTCGGTAACGATTAAGAGTTCCGAAGTGAAGGCTCGAATGTCGTGAAGCGTGGGCAGGTCAAGGAGGTGTGGCCACGACTCGTAGAGCGGACGATCGAGGCCCTCGTCGAGCGGTTCATTCGCCATTGGTGGCAAGTCAGTGAAATCCCAAAAGTCGTCGTGGCTCGTGCTCATGGCCGGAAAGGGATGTGCGATTCGATCGCGGATTCGATTCGCATGCCCGAACACGCGGTGAATCAGGTCTTGCTGCGGCTGAAGGTCATTTGCGTGTGCGAGCATATTTTTGCGGTCGCGCAGCGTCGTGCTCTCCAAGATTAGCCGAAGTGCCATGCGGCCGCCTTCGGGCACTTGGTTGGCTCGTAGTCGCTGCAACAGCTCTGCCACAAGAGGATCGCTTGCCGTCAGAAGCTGTGGGTGATCACCACGGCTAGCGGGTGCCAAGCTCGCAATGCGACGTAGCCCTGGATCCATAAGTGTCTCGTCGTCAGCGTCGGCCAGCTGCTGCCAACGGGAGTCGAAATTCAACGACTGCACTACGGCCTGCCGTTGGCGGTTCTCTCGGAGACGACTGAACAAATGCGGCAGGCGGTAGCAATACTCCGCAGCCAACTGCTCGCCGCGCAGTATCAGCATGAACAGATAGAGTCGGCCTGGCAGCCGAAGAAGATTGTCGGCTGTCAGTGTCCCTTGAAGCCTGTTCTCTCCCGCTGTAACCACCCAAAAAGGAGCCTCGCCATCCACTGGGAGCCGTGGCACTTCGTGCGGCCCATCGAGCGGTTCGCCGAACAACACAGGAAGCGGCGTATCGCCTAAGACACCCACATACGGCATTTGGAAGTCTTGTTCGTCAGGAGGCGCCGCCAGGCCATTCCCTGTCGCAACTGCTATTTGATGGTTCAGACGTGCGACCTGGAGGCTCTTCCAGTCAACGATTTCCGCACGCGCCGCATTGGCAGGTGATTTCGGAAGACTGCCGCAGAAACCAAAAGGATCCGTAAAGTCACCATCCTCATCGAGCGGCCCTCGCGGATCATGCAACGGCGTCGCGATGGCGTTCGCTGTGATCGTTCCAAATGCTCCGCGCAACATTGAGCCGTCATCGGTTGGCATTGAATTCCTTCCCGGGCGAGAGCAACGGACTAAACCTGTTCGTCTGCGTGCGGCCTGGCGTCATGCGTGGCTCAGCTTGATACAGAAGGGTCAACTACCGCCGCATTGCTGTTAGGATTGACTGGCGTACCGGCATGATCTCCGGCTCACGATAAGGCTGTCTGTTTGGCCCGACCAGGTTACCAGTTCCCCTCGTCGAGACGGAAGCCACCCCCCTTCTATGCGAACGGAGTCGTGGTGTGCTTTCGCTAGTCAGCACGCATGTTTTCCAATCCAGTGTTCCGTTCCGAAACTCAGGTGCCGGGCGGAAACGGATTCCCCCTCCGTCCAGCTATCCGAGCGGACAAGCTTGGAAAGTTGGCACTGCTCAGCCGTCGTGGTTTTGAACCACGGCACCGAGGGCCGCATGGTCGGGTTGGGTGTCGAAAGCCTGTGAAAAAATCGACCCAGAGCGCATGCTCCTCGGCGAGCTGCTCGATGTGGTTGCGATCGAGGCTACATGGGCTCGCTGCACTCATTCCGCTGGTTGGCGACCTCCGTGTCCTACATCCTCGCGGCTGATCGTACCCGCGATGCGCCGAGGCTGCCGCTGCGAGGCCGGCGGGTCGCGCGGCGGGTGAGCCCCGGCCCAAACTCGCGGCGGAGCCACTTGCCGACGGTGCGGTCCACCCGCCGCATCTGTTCGAGGATCAACTCGGAGTGGCCGAGCACCGCGTGCTGGCGGGGCTGCGCGTAGCGGACGTTCCCGATCCGGCAGCGGGTTGGCCGGCCGGTGAGCTCGTAGCCGAAGAGCTTGTTGATCCGGCGACAGGCCCAAAAATACCGCTGCCGCGCCGGTCGCCTGCCGCGGCCCGCCACGATCGCCGTGCGGATCTTGCGGAGCAGCCGGTTGACCGTGGTCTCCCGCGCGCGAAACTGCTCCGGGCCCAGGAAGTGGATCCCCAGGAAGTCGATCTCGCCAACCACCGGCAGCTCGTGGCCGCAGCCCGGCAGATCGAGGAGGCTTACGGCAGGCTCGCCGCCGCCGAGCCACGCGGCCTGCGTCTTCTCGGCCCGCAGCGACATGCCGAGCGATTCGAGGAGCTCCATCGCCGTGCCGAGGTCGGCGGCGAGGGCTGCCGGGGAGGCGGCCAGGATCGTGACGTCGTCGAGAGAGCGCAGAAATACGATGCCCGCCCGGTCGAAGGCCGTGAGAAACACGATGGCACGCGGGAGGCGCAGGGCGGCGAGGAGCGGCCCATGGCGGATCGCGTCGAAGAAGCTGGCGATGTCGAGCTTGGCCACCCAGGGCAGGCCGCCGTCGCGGACGAGCGATCGAAAGCGGACGAGCGCCGCCCGGCGATCGGCGCCGCGGCGGGTGGCGTCGGGCCGGCCGCCGTAGCAGGAGGCAGAGAGAGCGGGCTCCGCGCGGGCGTTCAGATAGGCGAGCGTGGCCCGCAGGCGGAGCCGGTCGCCGTGGGTGTGGGCGAGCAGGAGCCGCTCGTGATAAAGCAACACCCCTTCTGTAAATCCGGGTTTTTAGAGGTGGGTCATCTGGCTTCCATGGTCAGGTAGGCACGTTCGGTCTCCCAATCGTCACTGATCTCTGAGAGGATGGCGGAGGCGAGTCGCAGGAGCGAGGCCTCGTTCGGGAAGAGCGTTGCGACCCGCGTCCGTCGCTTGATCTCTTTGTTCAGCCGCTCGAGCCCGTTGGTCGTGCGAAGCCGTCGCCGATGGGCGGCGGGCACGCGGAGCACGGTGAGAGCCTCGGGGACGGTCTCCTCGAGCCAGGCGGCGAGTTGTGGGGCGGTCTTCTGGTAGCGGGTAACGATGTCGCGGAGCCGCCGCTCGGCCTCGGCAGGCTCATCCGCGTCGAAGACGCGGCGGAGGTCGCCTGCGACCTCCGCTCGCATGGCAACCTTCGGCACATGAGCCATCGCATTCTGCATGAGGTGGAACTGGCAGCGTTGCCACGGTACCCCGGCGAGGACAGCCTGTCGGGCGGCCTTGAGTCCTGCGTGATCGTCGCTGACGACGAGTTTGACGCCGTGCATGCCGCGGGCAATGAGGCTGTCGAGGAACTTCCGCCAGTGCGTCTCCGCCTCGGAGAGCTGCACGCTGCAGCCGAGGATGCTTCGCTTGCCGTCGGGTCCGATCCCAATGGCCGTGAGGAGGGCGCACGGCACGATCGCCCCGTCGTGGCGGATCTTTTCGTAGCGGGCATCGAGGATGAGGTAGGTGATCTCGCCGATTGACCGGTTCCGCCAGGCACCGAGTTGCTCGTCGAGCTCAGCCGCTGCGCGGCTTACCTGCGTCGAGGTGATGTCGAGGCCGCAGAGTTCCTCGACGACGGTCGTGACCTTTCGGGTACTCACGCCCTGTACGTACATCTCGGCAACGGCGAGGGTCAGAGCCCGTTCGCTGCGGACGCCTCGCTCCAGAGCCCGGGGGTAGAACGGCCGCCCGTTCTCGTCGCAGTAACCACGGGTCTGCGGGATCCGCAGGTCCACCCGGCCGACGCGGGTCTTGAGAATCTTCGGCTTGAATCCGTTGGCGTAGCCTTGACGGTCGGCAGTTCTCTGATGAGACTCCGCTTGGAGCACCTGCTCGCGCTCGATCTGCATGGCGTGATTCATGAGCGTGGCGAGGGCAGAGGCCATGGCGGCTGGGCCGTGCTCGATGAGCAAGGCGGTGAGGTCGTCGATCGCCGGACATTCATCTTGGTGGGTCATCGCAGGTTCCTTCTTGGTGGAGTAAGACACTTCCAAGAAAACCTCGATGACCCACCTCTTCAACTCGGGCCGCTGGCGGGTGCCCGCCCTCGTCTCGCTACGCTCGACTCGGACGGGCACCCACCAGCGATTTACAGAACGAATGTTGCACTAACCCGCTCGTCGGGCTCGATCAGGCACTACTGGCCATGCAAGCCGTCTACGGTCGAGACCTCTGTCGTCAGTTTTCTGCGTGAGACTTCGGCAGGATCGGCGGAGTCGTTGGAGAGAAAGCGCATCACCAGGAACTGGTGGAACCTGGCACGCAATCGTTACGAGTTAGTGACCTCGCAGTACGTGATCGATGAGGCGGCCAAAGGCAGCGCTGCACTTGCCGCTGAGCGACTTCGACATCTCGCAGGGATTCCGCTCGTACCGCTGAGCGATCGGATGGATGAAGTGGCGGCTCGGATCATGCAGCAAGCCATACTGCCCCCGGACGCCATCGTCGATGCCCTGCACATTGCTTGCGCGGCAGTCAGCTGCGTAGACTATCTCGTGACGTGGAACTGCTCGCACATAGCCAATCCGATGATTCTTCCGCGGGTGTTTCGCACGCTGGATGACTTCGGTCTCCCGTTTCCCGTGATCTGCACGCCTGAGGACATGTTCACCGAGGAACACGATGAAGCAGCCTCCTGATCCCATCATCGAAGAGATTCACGAAACTCGCCGCGAGATAGCGCGGCGTTTCGGTGGAGATGTCCACCGGATTTCCGAGGATGCTCGGCGGCGGCAGAGCGAGGAGGGACGGCCTCTCTGGCAACCGCCAAAGGCAGGCCAGGAGTTGGATCAGACTGCCGACAGCCATCGCAAAGCGTGACTCTGGCCTGCCGAGGAAATCCTGATCCAGACGATATGAAGGTTTACTGCCGCACGGGCGCACGTCCGCGATGGCCCCGACCTCCATCTCGTACATCCTCGCCGCTGATCGTACCCGCCATACGCCGAGGCCGCGGCTGCGGGGCTGCACGTAGCGGACCTTCCCGATCCGGCAGCGGGTGGGCCGGCCGGTGAGCTCGTAGCCGAAGAGCTCGTTGATCCGGCGACAGGCCCGGAAATACCGCTGCCGCGCCGGTCGCTTGCCGCGGCCCGTCACGATCGCCGTGCGGATCCTGCGGAGCAGCCGGTTGACGGTGGTCTCCCGCGCCCGAAACCGCTCCGGGCCCAGAAAGTGGATCCCCAGGAAGTCGATCTCTCCGGCCACCGGGCCTGCCAATACCAAGCGAGATACCCGCCCACCTCCCGCTCCAAGCGGCGGCTCGGCACGTGCTGCCGCAGGGCGGCGAGGAGCGGCCCATGGGGGATCGCGTCGAAGAAGCTCGCGATGTCGAGCTTGGCCACCCAGGGCAGGCCGCCGTCGCGGACGAGCGAGCGGAAGCGCACCAGGGCCGCGCGGCGATCGGTGCCGCGGCGGGTGGCGTCGGGCCGGCCGCCGTAGCAGGAGGCGGAGAGAGCGGGCTCCACGCGGGCGTTGAGATAGGCGAGCGTGGCCCGCAGGCGGAGCCGGTCGCTGGGGGTGTGGGCGAGCAGGAGCCGCTCGTCGGGCTCGATCAGGCCGGCGATGCCGCGGGCGTGGAAGACGGGCGTGACGGGGCGGATGCGGGCAGTGAGCTTGTGGCGGGCCGGGCGCTGTAGCCGGGGTGCGGGGCTGATCAGGGAGAGAGGAGGAGCCGGCTTGGCCCCGCGCGGGCCTGGGCGGAATCCCGGGGGGAAGGACTTATCGCATGAATGTACGGGCGTATACTCCTCGAAGCCCGACTGAAAAACCCAGAACGTTACGGATCAAGCCATGAACGAATCCGAGTCCTCAGCCGCCGCCCGCGACGACCTTCTCGCCAAGGTGCTGGCGTTGCCGCCGGCAGACCGTGAGTTCATCGCCGAGCGAATCGACGAAACGCTCGACCGAGAGGCGGGATTCTCACAAAGCCCGTTCGCATCGCCCGAGTTGGCTCAGGCCTGGGCGGAGGAGGTGGATCGACGGATCGACATGATCGACAAAGGCCTCGTGAAGCCGCTGCCCGCCGATGTCGCGCTCCGCGAGGCACGTGAGCACCTCGAGCGCCGGAGGGCCGGACGAGCAGCGTCGTGAGTTTCACGATTACGCCGGCCGCTTTACTGGATCGACCGCATCCCGCAGTGACATGCCGGACCGCTGGGCTCGAGACCGGAAGACGCGTCCGTTGCGGGCCAGTTCCAGGCAGTGGAACGGCGGCCCCTGCCACAACAGCCCGGAAAGCAGCACGTTCGTGTCGAACACCGCTACGATCGGCACGAGCGACTCTCGTGGATCAAGTCACTGACGCATCGTTCACGGTCCTCGTCCGAAAGCGACTCCATGCCATACCTCGCGATTCGCAGGCAGACCGAATGGCAGTGGCCAGTGCACCGGCTCGAGCCGGTGTCCCGCTGACCAGGCCCTTGACTTTACCAAGCTCGCCGATCAGCCAACCACCGTGACCAAGGCCGTCCGCAGGCTTCGGCCGAACCCCTGCGCTGAGTATGAGCTCCGGGTGGGCAGAATCCGAGTGCTGTACAATGTGGCTGTCGAACGTTCCGAAGTGATCCTGCTCCTGATCGGCGTCAAGAGCGGCAACCAGCTGATCGTGGAAGGCGAGGAGTGTCATGGGCATCGAAGTGATTTCCGTCAGTCGCCTGCAGAGTGAGGCGATGGATGTTAAAGAATAGTCCGGCCAATGGCACTCCCGCAACCATGTCGAAAGGCATTTCCGGACCGATGGGCGGCTGGTGAGGCTGGTACCGCGTTTTCTGGCA
>VGYR01000138.1 GCA_016872925.1 Planctomycetota bacterium | reverse complement strand
TGCCCAGCGTGCGCCGGCTCCTTCAATCGCTTCTGCTGTGCTTCTCACATCACTGCCCCATCTGCAATCGACCGATCGACGACGAACACGTGCGGGTGGATTCCAGTTGAGCTAACGTAGTAGTACTAGGCAGTCGGCAGGCGGGCCGTACGATAAGGGCTCCCTCCCCCGGAGCCCATCATGGTCCGCACCCCCAGCACGATGCTCCCGCTCGGCACGACCGCCCCCGACTTCGACCTGCCCAACGTGGACGGGCGGATGGTCGACTACGCGACCGCAGCCGGCCCGCGGGGCAGCGTGGTGATGTTCATCTGCAACCACTGCCCGTTCGTGAAGCACGTGGCGGACGAACTGGCCCGGCTGGGCCGCGACTACATGCCCCGGGGCGTCGGGTTCGCCGCGATCAGTTCCAACGACGTGAGCAGCCATCCGGCCGACTCGCCGGAGCAGATGGTCAGCGAGGCCGAGGAGCGGGGCTATCCGTTCCCCTATCTCTACGACGACACGCAGGAGGTGGCCAAGGCCTATCACGCCGCCTGCACGCCCGATTTCTACGTGTTCGACGCCGCGCGGCGGCTCGTCTACCGGGGCCAGCTCGACCCCAGCCGGCCGGGGGGCGACGTGCCGGTGACGGGCGGGGATCTCCGCCGGGCCCTCGACGCCCTGCTCGCAGGATCACCGCCGGTGCCGGAGCAGATCCCGAGCCTCGGCTGCAACATCAAGTGGAAGCCGGGCAACCACCCGGCCTACTTCCATCCCTGACGCCCGCTTCCTCGGATGTCAGCGGGGCTTTTCGCCGCCGGGGCGTGACGGGCCGCGATTGGCGAACTTGCCGATGTCCTGCGTGTCCCCCGGCTCGAGCTGCGAGGCCCGGAGGTTCTCGCGCTGGATGGCCTCGTAGACCTCCTGCCGGTGCACCGGGATCTCCGCCGGTGCGTTGATCCCCAGCCGGACCTTGTCTCCGCGGATGTCCACGATCGTGACGACGATGTTGTCGCCGATCATGATGCTTTCGTCACGTTGCCTGGAGAGCACGAGCATGGCTGGTTCCTTCCTGACCTGATCCGGTGTGGATGCGGCTTTCCGATGCCGCCGGCCACTCCTGATTATGCGCTCTGTTTGAGAGGCGGTCGGGCGACTCCGAGTTCGTATTGCAGCGGAAGGTCTCCGCTGGCAACGACCTGACGGCCGGTGCGGGCTTCGAGATTGATGACGATTGGCGCTTTGAGATTGAGCGTGAGGTTTGTGCCGTTTTGTCCGACGACCACCACGACCTGCGCCTGCCGCATGTCCGCGATCGCCAGCGGGGTCAGTTCGCTGCGGGGAATCCGCACCTGGTACTCCGGCACGAACCGCCGCGGGCTCACGACCGCCACGGCCACCTCGCCCCGGGTGGTGCTCTGCAGCCAGCCGAGGGCGTCGTTGCCCGCGTCGGCGAGCAGGGCCCATTCCCGGCAATCCTCGAGGCCGGGCAGGCCGCTGGGGAAGCGGATCACGTCGGCGGCATCGACGTCGATGCGACCGAAGCGGGTGGTGGTGATTCTCATGACACGGCACTCCTTGCCAGCCCCCGCACGGGGACCACACCGGGCGGACGGCCGCTCGGACGAACTCCCGTTCGCATGAGTCGGAATCGGCAGGCGGGGGGATCAGGGTTAAGAAAAAACGTCTGGCGAAAGCGGGAGGATTCCGAAGGCCGTGCCGCTTCGGGATTTCGGACCGATCGCGGGTTTCGCGCACGCCGCTTGACCAGCCGTCACGACCCGCATGATCCTTACGGTCATCGATCGTCTCGCCTCGAAGCGGTCGCTCCATTCGGGATCCCGTCGCATGAGTTCGATGCCCACGTCGTGGCGGCTCGCGCCCCTGGTGCTGCTGGCGGCCGCAGGATGCTCCGTGTCGGCGTACGACACGGACTACAAGGCCCGCGTGGCGGCCTTCCTCGGGGAAGCCGCGTTCGCGGAACTCGATTCGACGCCCCGTGAGTTTGCCGATGGTCGCGTCCGCGTCCACCTGCCCACGAAGTTCGACACCGTCGAGGAGGAGTCCCGCCCGGTCAGCCTGTCGTTTCTCCGGAACGTCGAGGAGGCGATGGCCTTCAACGCCAAGCTGTTCACACAAGGCAACATGGAACGCCGGCCGGTGGTCGTCGTCGCCGCGGTGCCGACCGCACGCCGGAAGCCCGACGACCTGAAGCGCGAGATCACGGAATGGATCAATCAGGACGGCACGTTCAGGGGGCGGGAGTGGAAGAGCGTCAAGGTCGAAGCCACGAAGGGGGGGCCTGCCGAGTGGGAGGTGCTGTCGCTCGACGGCGAGCAGGCCTTCGAGGCGACCACGGCCGGCGTCGATGGCCTCGTCGACCAGGCGATGAAGGGAAGCGGGTCTGTCTGGCTCTCGACGGCAGCCGATCGCGATTTCTGCGTGGTGGTGGCCATCCGGATGCCCGACGAGGTGGCCGGCCAGTTCCGCACCGCGTCCGCGCAACTCGCGGAACTCATGGCCCGCCGCGTGGAGATCACGCCCCCCGCCGCCCCCGACGCCCCGGCCGGCAAATAGCCGCTCATTGCGGCCAATGTCGCCCGCTCATCCGGGTCACACGTGAGCCGCGCGTGGCGCGGGCTCCCGCCCCTCGTAGCGCGGGTTTTCAACCCGCGGCTGAGTTCCTGCCCTTCGTAGCGCGGGTTTTCAACCCGCGGCGCACCCCCGCGCACCCCCGCACCGGAAGCCCCAATCGCGTAAGCGATGGGGACTGAGCCGCGCGTAACGCGGGCGGCCCTTCGCCTGGCCGCTTGAGTCTGCGCCGCTGGAGCGCGAGCAACGCAGGCCATCGCACGGCCCCCATCGCTCACGCGATTGGGGCTTCCTGAGAAGAGACGAACGTCCGGCCACGGACACGGGCAGCCCCGCGCTGCAGCCTCGTTCCTGCGGATCATGGAACCCGGGGGCGGCCGGCGGCGGTGCTGAGGCGACGCGCGAGGCTCACGTGGAGTCCGTATCAGGCGGGGAGCGGAGCCTCACTGCCACATGGGCTGGGCCCGCCAGGCCGCCAGCGGGGCCAGGACCAGCATCGGCATCCAGGCCCCCGTCGCGGCCGTGAACGCATCGGCGGACACCAGGGCGTGCGAGCCCATCACGGTCAGGAAAAACACGACCGTCATCGCCACGCAGAGCCCGACGGCGACGAACACGCCCCGGCGGCTTGGGCCCAGGACGAGCGGTATGCCGAGCATGACCAGCGACATGTCGAGCAGCGGCGCTGTGAACCGGGCGTGAACCCGCAGGGGGATGTCCGCTCCGATCACCAGGCTCGGATTGCGGATGGCCCGCACGAGATCGAGGGTCGATGAATACTGGCTCCAGTTGGACGACCCGATCAACTGCTCGAACGTGACGTCGCTGGCCACGAAGCATTCCCCGGCGGCGAGCCAGGCCGCCGACTGCCGAGACAGGACCACCGGCAGCCCTGCGGACGTGAGCGGGGGCAGCGAGTCGACATCGGGAGGTTCGCGGACGCCGCGGAGGAGGTATCCCGCCGGATGGTCGGCCCCGGCGGGCTGCCAGACCGCCTCGGCAGCGGTGATCTGGGGTCCGTAGCCGGCCAGCTGGGGGGGCATCAGCAGGCTCGGCGACTCGATCCGGCACGCGCCGGACTGCGCACCCCGGCCGCGGAACAGCACCTCGGTGCGGTTGTCGTAGCGCGGCTCGAACGGCTGCAGCGCGTCTCCCTCGAGGTTCTGGGCGTTCCGGGCGAAGGACTCGCGGATCCGCGGCAGCACGAACTCCCGGTTCGCGGCCGCCAGGATGGCGACGATGGCGGCGAACACGAGCACCGGCCTGGCGATCCGCCACCGCGTCACGCCGGCGGCCAGCAGCGCCGTGAGCTCGTTGTGCCGCTCCAGCCACGACAGCGCGAACATCGCGCTGGCCAGGGAGATGATCGGGCTGGTGGCGTCGAAGAACCAGAGCAGCCTCGGGGCGTAGTAGGCCAGGAGCACGCGGCCCAGGCCCCCGGCCTTGGCGGCGTAGGTGCCGAACTCGTCCATGTTCGTGAACGCGTCGAACACGAAGTACAGGCCGGCGAGACTCACGAAGACCACGACGAAGGCGTGGGCCTGCGCGCGGCCGATGTAGCGGTCGATCAGCATGGACGCTTGACGCCGAATGAGTCGGGCAGACGATGGAGCCGGCGGGCTGGCTCTCTCCCCGCATGGGGCGGGGGAGGGTAGGAACATCCGGCGGAACCGTCAATCCAGGGTAGGGGCGCGGATGCGGTGGCCAGGCATGCCCGGATTGGCTCCGTGGCTCGACTTTCTCTGCCCGCCGCGGTGCGTGTTCTGCCGCGCCGAGCCGGCCTCCGGGCACCCGCCGATCTGCCGGCGCTGCGCCGCGACGATGTCGGCGGGTGGCCCCCGCTGCCCGGCCTGCGGCCGGCCGGCCCACGGCGACACCCGCTGCCGGCGGCGATTTCCGGCGGGTGGCCTCGTCGTGCTCGCCGACTATGCCGACGAGGCGCGGACGGCCATCCTCGAGGCGAAGCGGCCTGCGGGCGAGCCGGTGGCGGCCGGTCTGGGCCGGCTGCTGGTGGAGAAGCACCGCGCGATCCTCGACGAGTGGCGGCTGCATGCGGTTGTGCCCGTGCCGATGCACTGGCTGCGGCGCATGTCCAGGGGCACGAGCGCCGCCGACACGATCGCCACGGCGGTGGCCCGCGGCCTGGGTCTCCCCCGTCGCCGGTTGCTGCGCCGCCGTCGGGCGACCCGGCGGCAGAATGAACTCGTGGTCGGGGAGCGGCCGGCCAACGTCCGCGGAGCCTTTGCCGCCCGGGGGCGTCCCGCGGGGCTCCGGATCCTGCTCGTCGACGACGTCAGCACGACGGGGGCCACGTTGGCCGAGTGTGGCAGGGTTCTGGTGGAGGCGGGAGCGGCCGCCGTCTACGCTGCCGTCATCGCTCGGGCCGACGGTTGGCCCGGCGATGACGCGGATGCATCCTGAAAGGCCGCCGCCGGCGGATCGGCACCTCCATGACCGTCGCTCGCCCGCTGCGCATCGGCACCCGCGGAAGCCTGCTGGCCCGCACCCAGACCCAGTGGGTCGCCGACCGTCTGCGGGCGGCCGGCAGTGACGTCGAGATCGAGGTGGTGTCGACGCGGGGTGACGAGCGGCACGACCTGCCGGTGTCGCGACTCGGCGGCGACGGCGTGTTCGTCCGCGAACTCGAGCAGGCCCTCCTCGAGGGGCGGATCGACGCGGCCGTCCACAGCCTCAAGGACCTGCCCACCGCGGACACGAAGGGCCTGGTGCTCGGCTGCGTTCCCGTGCGGGCCGCGGCCTTCGATGCGTTCGTCGGCAGGACCGCGGCCTCGCTCGAGGCCCTGCCGCATGGCGCCGTCGTCGGCACGTCGAGCATCCGCCGGATCGCCCAGGTGCGGAGGCTGCGGCCGGATCTCGTCGTCAGGCCGCTGCGGGGGAACGTGGACACGCGCCTGCGCCGGCTCGACGCCGGCGACTTCGATGCCCTGATCGTGGCGGCGGCCGGCCTCGAAAGGCTGGGCCTCGCCGGCCGCATCACCGCGGTGCTCGAGCCGCCGGCGTTCTGGCCTGCCGTGGGGCAAGGCGCCCTGGCCGTGCAGATGCGCGATCACGACGCTGCGGCCCACGCGGCGGCGGCACCGCTGGAGGATCCGGGCACGCGGGCCGCCGTGACCGCGGAGCGACGGATGCTCGCCGGGCTCGCGGGAGGCTGCCTGGCACCGGTCGGAGCGTGGGCGCGGTTCGAACCGGGCCGCGGCCTCATTTTGGGGGGTGTCGTGTTCGACGTCGACGACGACACCCGGGCGGTGCGGAGCCTCGAGGCCGAGGACTCCTCCCAGGCAGCCCCGCGGCCCGGCCAGGCTGACGAACTGTCCAGGGTGGCCGAAGCGCTCGCCCTGGGAGACGCGGTGGCCCGCCAACTCCTCGCTCTGGGGGCCGACCGGGTGGTGGCGCGAGCCCGTTCGGCGGGAGAATAAGGGCTTTTTCGTACGGGAAGGTCGGAGAGTCGAGACACCCCTGCTCATTTCCCGGCCCCCGTCACAGCCCGCGGTCAGGATTCGCTTCCTCGTTCCCGCCCACATGGTGGGTGACTGTCACGGATTCAGGGGGATAGACTCATTGGTTTCCCGGGGCGTTGCGCCGCCCACTCCATTTCCTCAACAGTTTTTTTTCATGGTTTCAAGGGCTATGCCGATCAAGGTCGTAATCGCGGATGACCACGAGGTGGTGCGTCGAGGTCTCGTCAGCCTGCTGGCTGGTTCGGAGGTCAAGATCGTCGGCGAGGCGTCGAGCGGCGACGAGGCCGTGAAGATCACGAAAAAGCTGAAGCCCGACGTCGTCCTGCTCGACATCCGCATGCAGGGGAAGGATGGGCTGGCGGCCCTCGAGAAGATCCGGGCCGACATGCCCAACGTCCGCTGCGTGATGCTCTCGACGTTCGACAACCCGACCTACGTCGCCCGGGCGGTCGCCGCGGGAGCCCACGACTACATGCTCAAGGGCTGCACCCGCAGCGAACTGATCAACTCCATCACCGGGGCCGCGGCGGGGCAGCTGCCGATGCGGGCCGGAGAGCTGCGCCGCGTGGCCACGACCATGGCCAACCGTGTGGCCACGGCGGATCCGGACATCCCGCTGACGCAGCGGGAGACCCAGGTGCTGCGGCACATCGCCTTGGGGCTGTCCAACAAGGAAATCGCCCAGTCGCTCACGATCAGCGTCGAGACGGTCAAGGAACACGTGCAGAACATCCTGCGCAAGATCGCCGTCGGCGACCGGACTCAGGCGGCCGTCTGGGCCGTGCGCCGCGGCCTCGTCTGACCAGTCCCGCACCCGCTGGATGAGTCGCTCGAAGCGGGGTCACTTCGCCCGCGGGTGGGCCTTGTCGAAGGCGTCGAGCAGGCGGCTCGTGGTGACGTGGGTGTAGATCTGGGTCGTCACCAGGCTCTTGTGGCCGAGGAGCTCCTGGACGCTGCGGATGTCCGCTCCCGCGTCGAGGAGGTGCGTCGCGAAGCTGTGCCGCAGGGTGTGCGGGCTGGCCTTGCCTGCGAGACCGGCGGCGGCCAGATGCTTCTCGAGGAGGCGGGCGACGCCCCGGACCGAGAGCCTGCGGCCGAACTTGTTGGTGAACAGGGGGGGCGAAGCGCCTCGGGCGGCTGTGGTCGCCGGGCGGGACGCCAGCCAGTGGCGAATCGCGTCCCGGGCATGGGAGCCGACGATGCCCAGCCGTTCACGCCGGCCCTTGCCCCTGATCCGCACCGTGGCATTGCGGAGGTCGAGGTCCCGGTCGTCGAGGCCCACGAGCTCCCGGACGCGGCAGCCGGAGGAGTACATCAGCTCCAGGATCGCCCGGTCGCGTGAGCCCCCCGGTTCGGCGGGCCGCGGGGTCGCGAGCAGGCGGGCGATTTCGTCGCCGGTCAGAAAGCGGGGCAGCTTCCGCGGCCGGCGGGGACCGCGCAGCGGCTTCGCCGGATTCGTCCGCACCCAGCCCTCGCGCTGCCCGAAGGCATAGAAGCTCCGCATGCTGGCGAGCTTTCGGGCCACGGTCGAGGCGGCGTAGCCGGCGGCGTGCAGGCCTGCGGCGAATCGTCGCAGCACCGTCGTCGTGGCCTCTCCGGGGGTGCGGCATCCTGCCGAGCGGAGGAACTCGTCGAGCTGCAGCAGATCCTCGCGGTAGCTCTTCAGCGTCAGCGGCGAGGCCGCCTTCTCCGCAGACAGGAAGCGGAGGAACCGCTCGATCGGCTCACCACTCCGCTGCGGACGTCGGCCGCCGGAGTCCATGGACGGAACGTGACCTCAGGCCAGCCGGTCGGCCCGCGGGCCGAACCGGAGCCGGCGGGGCTGCGGCGTATTCAGCCGCACCTTTTGGCCGAGGACGGCCGCGTCGTACCACGAGAAGCTCAAGTCGGGGTTCGCGGCATGCTTGGCGATCGTCTCGAGGACCTGATCGCGGCTGTCGTCGTCGTAGAGGAACACGTAACGCTCGCTCCCCTTGACGAGTGCGATCACGTTGATGTCTCGGGAGGCCATGGGGATCCCCGGGGCGAGCGCGGTGACCACGGCGACGCGCGGACACCAGTCATTCATCGGCGATCCGGCGATGTCCGCCCCAGGCTTCCGTCTCGTGCTCCCCAAGTCGCCGTGATCGGGCCAACCGCCCTGCCGGAGGCGGACGACCGGATTCTGGGAAGACTGTGCGGCCGGGGGCGGAGGGTGGTGCGAGCCGTGCCCGGATCCAGGGGCGAGCCTGCTCCCGAGGCTGCTCGAGCTTTCGCCGACGCTCTCGCCTACCCGCCCGGGCTTACCCACTCCTCGCTCCGCCCCGCCGCCACGTGCCTGATACGGGTCACGTGTGATCCTCGCGCGTTTGCGAGGCTCGGGGCTGCCCGTGCCTGAGAGGAGCGCAGGTTTCCAACCCGCGGCGCACCCCCGCAGATCCCGCACCGGAAGCCCCAATCGCGTAAGCGATGGGGACTGAGCCGCACGTGGCGCGGGCTCGGGGCCCTCTCCGGGCGACACGTCTGCCGCCGCCGGAGGCGGTGACTGCCGGCGGTCGGAAAAACCGGTTTTTTTCCGTGGGCCATGCGGACCCAGGGCGTGGACGGCTCCGTCCCCATGCATCCACACCGACGTTCGTTCAGAAGAGGTCGGTGAACCCGGCCAAGGCGACGGGCTCGCGGCTCCAGAAGGGCTCGCCGGAGCGACGTCCGATCATCGATCCCCACCAGGCGTCGGCGGCGGCGACGCGCTCCAGGACCCCCGGCTCGCCCGACGAGGGAACGAACTGGCTGGTGAAGGAGGCCAGGGCCCGGGCTTTCGTCTCCCGCGTGGCGGAGATGTCGACCACGAAGGCGGGCCGGCGGACCGCCTTGAGGTGCACGCAGGCGTAGTGGAAGAGCCGCTGGGGATGCCACGGCTCCCCCGGAAGGTCGCAGTTGGTGAGTTTCGCCCAGAATCGCGCCGCTTCCACGAGCCTGGTCGCGGCGACGTGGTCCGGGTGGGCGTCGACCCAGTGCGGCGCGAACAGCCAGCGCGGGCGCGTGCGGCGAATCACACCCGCCAGCGCTCCGCGGGCCGCGAGACTGGACCGCAGCCGGCGGTTGGGCAGCCCCAGGTTTTCCCGCCACTCGACGCCCAGCACGCGAGTCGCCTCCGCCGTCTCCCGGGCCCTGATGTCCACGGAGCCGCGGGGCGTCGGCTCTCCGTCGGTGAGGTCGAGGATCCCGACCGCCATGCCGCGGGACCGCATCAGGGCGATGGTGCCTCCCATGCCGAGTTCCGCGTCGTCCGGATGGGGTGCGATCACCAGCGCGTCGAGCATGACGGACATTCTCTCGTGCAGCGACTGCGAAACCTGCCGCGGCGTCCATGCGACGCCGATTGCCGGACCCGCTGCGGCGAGATCATACTCGCCGGCGTGGACCTGATCCCGACCGGCCGATTTCCCGCCCCCGTCCGCGACTGCTTCGTCGCGGCGACGGATCATGCGCGACGCGTGGCGGTTCTGGCCAGCGTGGAGGCGGTCCTCGGCTGGGACGAGCAGACCATGCTTCCGGCGGCCGGCGGCGCGCACCGCGCCGACCAGGCCGCGGAGCTCGCGGCGGTGGTGCATCGGGAGCGGACGTCGGCCGAACAGGGCGAGAGGCTGCGGATGCTCGCCGCAGGGCCGGTCGGCCAGGCGGGCTCGGAAGACGAACGAGCCGCGGTGCGGCTGTTGCTCGACGACTACGAGAAGCAGGCGCGAACGCCGGCGCGGCTGGTGGCCGAGTTGGCCCGGGTTGGAGTCGAGGCGCAGCAGGCCTGGGTGCGGGCCCGCAGCGAGTCGGCGTGGCATCTCCTCGAGCCCTGGCTCGAGCGGATGTTCGCGCTCAAGCGGGAACTGGCGGCGTGCCGCGCGCCGGGCCTCGATGCGTATGACGCGTTGCTCGACGACTTCGAGCCCGGCTGCCGCTGGCGATCGTTGGCCGGCGTCTTTCGGGAGCTTCGCGAGGGCGTCGGGGAGTTCGCCCGCCGGTGCGCGGCAGCCAGCCGAAGGCCGGATGATCGGTTTCTGATCGAGGGGGCGTATCCGGTCGACTCCCAACGGACCTTCGTGACCGCCGTCGCGTCCCGAATCGGATTCGACTTCAGGCGCGGCCGCCTCGATGCCACGGCGCACCCCTTCTGCACCGCCTTGGGCCCGGATGATTGCCGGATCACGACCCGCTGGAACGAGCGGGCGCTGCCGTCCGCGCTGTTCGGCGTGCTGCACGAAGCCGGGCACGGCCTCTACGAGCAGGGACTCAGGCGCCAGTGGTATGGCCTGCCACCGGGGGAGGCCGCCTCGCTGGGGGTGCACGAGTCCCAGTCGCGACTCTGGGAAAACCTCGTGGGGCGGTCGCTGCCCTTCTGGCGGTGGTGCCTGCCGCTGGCCCGGCGGGCGTTTCCGGAGACGCTGGCAGCCGTTTCGGCCGAGCGGATGGGGGAAGCCCTCGCGGCCGTCCGGCCGTCGTTCATCCGCGTCGAAGCCGACGAGGTCACCTACAACCTGCACGTCATGCTGCGGTTCGACCTCGAGCGCGCCGTGGTGCACGGGGAACTTGCGGTCGCGGACCTGCCGGCCGCGTGGAACGAGAGATTCGCGGCGGACTTCGGCATCCGGCCACCCGACGACGCGCGGGGCGTGTTGCAGGACATCCACTGGAGCGCCGGACTGGTGGGGTATTTCCCGACCTATACCCTGGGCAACGTGTATGCCGCCCAACTCATGGCGGCGGTCCGTCGGGATCTTCCCGATCTCGATGCCGACGTGGCGCAAGGCCACTTCGCCCCGCTGCTCGACTGGCTGCGGCAGCGCGTGCATGCCCTTGGTCGCGTGCTCACGCCGGACCGGCTCATCGAGCAGGCCACCGGGGCGCCCGTGTCGGCCGCCTGGCTCGTCGCCAGCCTTCGCGAGCGGTACGGGCCGCCACACGGGCTCTGATCCGCTGCTGTCCGCGGCCCGTGGCAGCGTCGCACCTCGCGGGCGGCGCCGGTGCTAGTGTAGTGTCTCCGAAATAACGCAACTTATTGCTGTCAGTGCCGTTGAATCCTCAACTCATGGAGGATTCCGTCATGCGTGTTGCCAAGCCAGTTGTTCTGACGGTTGAGCAGCGAGCGACG
>VGYR01000137.1 GCA_016872925.1 Planctomycetota bacterium | reverse complement strand
CGTCGTAAAACTGACCACCAGAAAAGCGTTCGGCTTTCGGACCGCGAAAGGCATTGAAATCGCGTTGTTTCATGTCCTTGGCAAACTACCGGAGCCAGAATCAACCCACAGATTCTGCTGAGGAGGCCTTTATGAGTGGCGGATTTCGGGGAGTTTCGTGCCGGCCGAATCCGGGCCCCGACGACGCCCGGTTTTCGCCGATCCGACGTCAGTTTTGCTGCGTAAGAAGGAGGGTAGGCGCGGTTGGGCGGTTCCTCCTGTGCGGCCTAGGATGGCAGAGCAGGAACCCTTATTCCGGGGCCCGTCGCATGAAGAGCCATCTTCGACACCTCCATTTGCGGCACGCGGCGGGATACGTCGAACTCGGCGAACTGCTCGTGGACGGCGACCAGCCGGTGCCCGGCCACGCCCGGCGACTCTTCGAGCGGGCCCGGGAGGAGCTTGCCGCCCTGCCCGAGCCGACCCGGACGGGACCCGTGGCCAGCCTGCTGGAGGGGCGTGCCCTGCGGGACATGGGGGACTGGGAGGCCGCGATCGCGCCGCTGCGGCGGGCGGCGGAGTCGGGGTCGGATCAGCTCGAGGCGTGGCTCGGCCTCGGCTGGTGCTACAAGCGGCTCGGCCGGCTCGCCGAAGCCATCGCCGCCCTGCGGAGCGGCCTGGAGACGGCGCCCGGGCAGCCGCTTCTGCTGTACAACCTGGCCTGCTACCACTCGCTTGCCGGCAACGTGTCGGCGGCCGTGGATCTGCTCACGAAGGCGATCTCGCTCGACGACCATTTCCGGGATCTGACCGGCTCGGAGCGGGACTTCGATCCCATCCGGGACGACCCGCGGTTCGTCGCGGCCACGCACGTCGTCGTCTGACAATCAACCCACGGCCGGTGGACGGTCGGCAGCGGCCAGGAGCGGGATCCGGATGTCGAGTTCGGCGCTCCAGGAGATCGTGGCCCTGCTCGGCTGCCCGGCGGCCGGCAACCCCTCGCAGTACCTCTTCGAGCGGGCCATCGAGGCCGCCGGCCTCGACTGGCGCTTCGTGACCTGCGACGTCGCCGTGGATGACGCGGCCGCGGCGCTCGCCGGTGCCCACGCGCTGGGATTTCGCGGGTGCCTCGTCTCGGGCCCGCTCCGGGAGATCGTGCCGACCCTCGTCTCCCCGTCCACGCCGTCGGTGGCGTTTGCCGGCGCCGCCAGCCTCCTCGAACGCCGCGACGGCGGCCTCGTGGCCCACATGACCGACGGCCGCGGCATCGTCGAAGCGGTCAGGGCGCACGCCGACCCGGCAGGCCGCGCCGCGGTCGTGATCGGTGCCGGCGCCTGCGGCCGGGCCGCGGCCCTCGAACTGGCGGTCGCCGGGGCGACGGAGGTGCTGGTCTGCGATCCCGACCACCAACGGGCGCAGTCCCTCGCCGACGCGCTGGCAGCCACCGCTCCGGCCACGGCCGTCGACTGGCTCGACATCGTCGTGCCGGCGCATGCCGCGGTGCTCGTGATCACCCCCACCGCGGCCCCGACCGGCGCTGCGGTGAGCGGCCTGCGGCGCAACCTCGTCGTGGCCGACGCGCTGCTGGCGGGGCGGCCCTCGCCCTTGGCCGTCCACGCGGCGGCGGAAGGCTGCTGCGTCGTCGACGGCATCGAGGTCCACGCGGTCCAGTCGACGATCGACTTTCAGACCCTCACCGGCATCGTCCCCGACACCGAGATGCTGCACGAGGCGCTGGAGGAGTTTTTCAGCGCCTGACGGGCTCAGGCCGCGAGCCGTTCGATCCTGCGCTGCAGGGCCAGCGCGCCGTTTCGCACGTCCGGCACCGCGTCTTTGGTGAGCGCCGCGATTCGCCGGGCGACGGGCTCGGGGGGAGCGCTCCCGGTCGCATCGACGAGCAGCCCGACGCCCTTGAGCGCGTTGACGACGACCATCGCGCGGCGATAGCGCTCGGCCTGGCCGCGGCGGTCATCCGCAGCGGCCACGACATCCGGCTCGTCGAGCATCTCCCCGAGCGTGTCCCAGGCCGCTGCGTCGCCGTGCCGCGCCAGACCGACGGCCGCGTTGTAGCGCACGTCCGCCTCACCGTCTTCGAGCAGCTGCCGCAGCCTGTCGCTGGCGGGTTGTCCGCCGATCACGCCGAGCGCATAGCCCGCCGCCGACCGCAGCGGCCGCGTCTCGCTCCGCGACGCCTTCAGCACCGCGTCGGCCACCGCGGTGGGATCGGCGAACGAGCGGCCCGCGGTGGCGAGGTTCGAGGACAGCACCGCGAGCGCCTCCACCGCAGCCTGCGCCGTCACGGGGTCGGACTCGTCGCCGGCCCGCTTCACCAGCGCGTCGGCCGCCTCCGGCACCGCAAACTCCCCGAGCGCCCGGCAGAGATAGCCGCACAGCGTCCGCGACTGTTCGGCGGTTTGGCCGCCGGCGGCGGGGCGGCCGCTGGCGACCTCGTCGGCGAGGATTCCCGACAGTTCGGCCGCCAGAGCCGGGTCGTTCTTCAGGGCGCTGCCCCCCGGCCCGCGGAGATCGTTGGCGAAGTTGAGCGCCACCTGCCAGCGGCCCTCGTTGTTCCGCCTCAGCGCGCGGACGTAGCTCTCGGGATCGTTTCCCATCTGTGCGAGCCAGTAGAATCCCCAGACAACGAACAGGCCGCAGGCCACGATCGTCAGCGGCACGACGAACAACTGGATCAGGAAGGCCGCAGAGGGCGGTTCGACCGGCGGCAGGGCGTCGTCCGGCCTGGAGCCGCGTCGGGGTTGATCGCTCATGCGGCAAGTCTAGGAGGCACGCACGGTGAGTCAACGTCCCGTCGCGGACGGCCCGGCCTGCTGGCTCGACGTCGAACTCCCGACCGTTGCCGAAAACCTGGCGCTCGACGAAGCCCTGCTGGCTGAGGTGCATGCGGGCGTCGTCACGGGCTCCGTCGTCCGCACCTGGATGGCCCGCCGTCCGACGGTCGTGCTCGGCTCATCGAGCGATGCGTTGCTCGAAGTCGATCTCGATGCGTGCCGCGCGGCGGACGTCGACGTGCTGCGCCGGCCCAGCGGCGGGCTGACCGTCGTGCTCGGTCCGGGCTGCGTGATGTGGAGCGTGGTCGCGGCGTGGCCCGGCCCGACGGCGATCGAACCGCTCCACGCGGCCTTGCTCGATCCGCTCGCCGCGGCGCTGCGTGCCGCCGGCCGCCCGGTCGTCCGCCGGGGATCGAGCGACCTGGCGATCGAGGCGACGGACGGCTTTCGCAAGGTCTCCGGCAACGCCCTGCGGCTCCGCCGCGGTGCGGTGCTCTATCACGGCACGCTGCTCGACGACTTCGATCTCGAACTCGTGGCGCGGGTTCTCCGCCACCCACCCCGCGAGCCGGCCTACCGTGCCGGCCGCGGACACGGCGACTTCCTGGCCAACCTCGGGCTCGGCCGCCGGGTGATCTCGACGGCCGTGCAGCAGGCCTTCGCCGCCGACGAACCGCGTGACGACTGGCCCCGCGCCGCCGTCGCCGACCTGCTCCGCGGCCGCTATCTCGACGCGGCCTGGACACACCGGCTGCCCTGACCGCGGTCATGACCGCGGTCGGCCCCAGCGTGGGCGGCCGGGCAAGCTGGGTCGACCCGGACGGACATGAGGGCTAGGGAGGCGTGCAACAGCGGGATCAACGTCCGGCTCGAATCCTGCCGATCCTCCCTGACGGTGGCGGGCCGGAAGTCCGGCGGGGACTTCTCGCGGCAAACCAGCCTTTCGCCGGGGACGGCGGATGGCTAGTTTTCCCGGCCCAATCGACGGGACGTCGATTCGACAGCCTGCAACAGGAGGTTGCCTTCCATGCGCCTGCACATGAACGCCGCGGATGTTCGCGGCCTCGTCTCCCGACACTTCATCAAGCTCGGCGTCGATGCCGTCGACGTCGACGACCTGCAGGAAAACATCCGCATCGACCGCGGCCGCTGTGTGGCGCGATGCTATCGGGTGGCCGAGATGTTCGCGATGTGGCTGATCGACGTGGGCGTGCTGCAGTTCTACGACGCCGACGGCGAGATGCTGCACACCGTGAACCTGTTCACGGAGCTGCAGCCGCAGCGGATCGCCGCCTGATCGCGGCACGGGGACGTTCGGGGGAGTGGCACGAGGTTGGACGGTCCGGGGGGATCGTCTGCCCGCGTCGCAGGGGTCGAGCTCGGGGGGGGCCGAAGTCATGCAGCGGCGGCGGTCTGGTCATTCCGGTCGGCTCTCGGTGGTGATTCCGGCCGCCGACGTGGCTGATCTCGAGGCGACCCTCGTCAGCGTGCTGGAGAACAGGCCGCACGACTGCGACATCGTGGTGGCGCTCGGCGTGCCGTACGACGATCCCTGGAACATCGGCGAGGAGGTCACCTTCGTCGAACCGTCTCGAGGCACGGGCCTGGTCGGCTGCATCACTGCGGGCGCCGCGGCGGCCACGGGCGACGTGATCCACGTGCTCGCCGCCGGCTGGCTGGCGACCGAGGGCTGGACCGACGCTGCCCTTTCGCACTTCACCCGCCCCGAGGTCGCGGCGGTGGTTCCCCTGGGCGTGTCCCAGGGCGACCGCACGCAGCCGGTGTCCGCGGGCATCCGGCGCACTCCCGGGGGCCGGAGTGTTCCGGTGGTGCCGCGCGTGGTCGACGGCACGTTCGCGCTTCGGCGTCCGCCGGCAGCCCCCGCCCTCGAGGCCGGCTTCTGGCGGGGCGACTTCCTGCGGGACGTCGGCTTCTCGGCGGCCTGTGGCGACGCGCTCGCCGCGGCCGACATGGTGGCGGCGCTGGCGAGCAGTTCGTCCGAGGTGGTCTACGAGCCCTCGTCGCGAATCGTGGCCGGCCCGATTCCGCGCGGCGAGTCGGCCTTTCTCTCCGGCGTGCATGCGGAACGGCTGTTCTGGCGCTCGCTGTCCAGCGTGCCGCTCGTACCGGCGGTCGTCGGGCATGCCGCGGAGGTGCTCCGCCATGCGGCGGCAACGGCGCCGCTGGGCACGGTGGGCATGCTGGCCGGCAGGCTCGTGGGCCTGTTTGGGATCGGTTCCGCGATCGGGCGGATGCGGCAGCTCGCGGCGTTGCGTCGGGATGCGACCACCCGCCACGACGACGCCGTCACCTACCGCGTGGACGAGGCTCACGCAGCCGTCGTGCGGCCCCACCTGGCACCGCCGTCACGGGAGCTCCGCCGCTCGGCGTGAGCGTGGCGTCGCCGCCACCGATCGCCCACTCGCCGCGGATGTTTTGTAGGCCCGCGAGCGGCTGCTACACTCCGGGTGTCTTGCTCCCGTAGCTCAATTGGATAGAGCGTCAGCCTCCGGAGCTGAAGGTTACAGGTTCGATCCCTGTCGGGAGTATTTCGGTACTGTTGGGAGCATTTCGGAAGTTGGCGATCGGACGGCCCGACGCCTTCATACGGTGTGAGGCTTCCCGCTCCCTCTGATGTCGCTTGGCATCTTGTTCCCGCCAGAACTTTGCCAAGCCTTCGATACCGCCGTGCTCTTCGACGAGTTGTCGACGGTGGGCGCGTACCTAGGTGCACTGCATCGATCGATGCGGAGCCTGGAGAACGGCCGGGATCGCGTCGAGAAAATCGCTCAAAATTGGACGGAGAGCTTCGTGATGTCACCTGGTCGCATCGATCAGCTGATACACCTTGCCTCGCGATTGGAGCCAAGCAAGGGATGTCACCAGCCTCGGCGTGCTGACGAATGTCGCGTAGCAACGCAACCGTTTCTGGCTCCAAGCAAGGCTCCGATGGATCGGACGGCGGGATCACCAGCCTGTGGACGTCATCACATGCCGCGCCCCGCTCGGGACGGTCGAGGATTCTCCGGAACGCCGCCGCAACTGCTTCCGTGAAGCCGTCGGCTACCGCCGAGCTTCGTTCTGCATAGCACTCAGCGGCTGCTTGGTACTCAGCCTCGGCCGCCTCGCCGATGATGAGCTTCGCCATCGAGTCCGGCCTTTCGCCGGACACGGGCCTGCACATCCTCCCACGGGGAGGCCTTCATGCGACCCGCGTCAAACTCCGCCGACCGCCGCTGAACTTCAGCGAGCCATTCGGGGCCGAGGGCGGTCCAGTTCTCGGGGTGCTCGTCATCCCATACGGCGTCGACAAGCCGCACGCGTTCAGCCGGGCTGAGCGTCCGCGCTGCGTCGATGATTTCCTGAAGCGTGGTCATGGGCATCCGCTGAGCGTATTCGGTCTTCATGCCGCCGGCTCAAGGTCGATCAGCGCATCCGTGTCGATGAGTTCAAGGGCTCGTCCTCAGCCGGCTGTGCGGCGTTGGGCTGCCTCACGAAGACGGCGTGAGTGGGCCTCCACGTCCGTGATGTCGGTTCGGTAGCCGATCAGCCCAAGTTCCGTCCAGCGCTGCACCAGTGCAGAGCCCCCGAGCCGTCGCTTCGATTCGGGCGACGGGATTGTCAAAGGGTCTTGGGCGGGTTGGTCAGCCTTCTCGTCCGAAACGGGCAGCTCCGAATGCGGGGCATTGTCGGCCCTGATCTCCGCATCATCATTCTGTCTTTTCATGTGCTCGCGCCCCTGATCCGGCGGCTGGCGTGCAGGATCGTCAGGCCGATCACTTCGTCGCCCCGGTAGCGCACCACGATATCACCGGGCCCGAGTTCGCTGTCTGTCGCCTCGGCTTCCGGCTTGAAGGCGACATACACCACGTCGGCCGGCTCGTCATACGTGCACCGCATCGTATGCCCCGGCGATTGCCGCACGGCAGGGAGCAGGTCGATAAAGGCTTGTGGATCGATGGGCAGCATGGTCATTTCGCAGCACGCGTGGTCAGGGGCATTGATCGGGCCTCACGCTCGTTTTTGCAAAAGGCTGCCAAGCTCGTGTTGGGAGAGCGGCTGCGGCACTGGCTTGCCAGCCTCCTCCAGCGTTTCGATCGCCTCGTCGACCATTTCGCAGAGTTCGATGAACACTTTGGTGGCATCGTCGCCATGAGATCCGCCGTACATCAACTCCGGACAGCTGCCGATGAAGCAGTTGTCTTCGTCCGACCACTCTACGAATTTCGTGTATTTGTCACCTTTTGTCATCGGCTTGACTGATTCCATGGGCGGCATGGTCATTTCGCGGCTGTGGTCTCGAACGCAAACTGCTTCAAGCGGACGCGGCCCTGGGGAAATCGCACCGTCAGCTCGAGCTCGCCGCCCATCGCCTTCATGGCCTTGCGCAGCGTCGAGATCAGCATGTCGGACTGGCCTTCGAGCTTGGCCCAGCTCGGCTGCTTCATGCCTGCGGCGCGGGCCATCTGAGTCTGCGTCTTGCCGAGAGCCGCGCGGATCTCGCTCAGCACCATCTCCGCCAGCAGCTCCTGCGTGCGCCGCACGGCGATTCGCTTGGTCTTGGCGTTGCCCGTTCGCGCGACGAGTTCCCGGAATGTCTTTGCCACGTCACTCTGCTCCGCGTTTGTTGGTCGGCTTCTTCATCGTCGAAAGGTGTTCGGCGTACAGGATGTCGGCCTTGGCGATCAGTTGGCGATAGAACGGCCGCTGCGGCCTGCCGCGCTTGTCTCCGCCCACCAGCAGGATCGCCGCCCGCGAAGGGTCGAAGGCAAACGCGATCCGCAGCGTGTGGTCGGCCACGTCGGCCCGGAGTTCCTTCATGTTGGGGTATTTGGAACCGTTGAGCGTGTCGGCGTGCGGGCGGCCCAGGGCGGGCCCGAACAACTCGAGCAGATTCACCTTGGCCTCGATCTCGGCCCGTTCCTCGTCGCCCAGCGTCTGGAACCACTCATCGAAGACATCGGTCGTGGCCGCTGTCCACATGAGCATTTATAGCCTATGGGCTATTTCCTGAAAAGGCAAGAAAACTGCCGACACCCGCGACGCCGCATGGCAAAGAGTGTACGCATGTATCGTACTGCGTCAACCCGCCGCGGCCTTCCCAAGCCTCCGTGCCATGGGAGCCCGCTACGCACCAAAGCGATGACGGTGAACTACCGAGGAATCCTCGGGAGTTGCCCCGAGGATCATTTCGAGCTGTTTGGCTGTGTAATCCAGGCAACCCTGAGCAGCGGACGGAGGATTTTGCAGCAAGCCTTGAGCGGCAGGCTCGTTGCCTCAGCTTTACTGGGTCTCGACCACCCCTGATCATCGGGGGCGTCGCCTTACTGCCGCGCCATTTCCCGTAACGACGCCTTGACCTGCCCCCAGTCGAGCCAGGTTGCGGGCGATTCCAGGCGCGCCTTCAGCACGTCGCGGTGCCATTGCGGCACAGGCACATTGGCCGGCGTCCGCGAGAGGTCGGCCCAGAGAGCCTCCATGGCCTCGAGCTTCTCGGTAAGCGACATCTTGTCGAGCGGGATTGAGATCATGGCATCTTCTCGCGACGGCTTGCGGCGTCCTGCTCCCGCTGATGTCGATTGGCATCTTGTTCTCGCAAGAACTTTGCCAAGCCTTCGATACCGCCGTGCTCTTTGACGAGTTGTCGACGGTGGGCCCGTACCTCGGCCACGATCGGGTCGTTGTCTTCTTCGGCCGGTCGCGGATTGTCGGTCATGGTCCAGTGCCTTGTCGCAAATCAGCCCGTCTTTTTCCGGCGCTGCTTGGTCTTCTTGGGGAGCTTGGCGATCGGACGGCCCGACGCCTTCAGGCGTTCAGTCGCCTCGTCAAAATATCGCCGCAAATCGCCCCCCGCGTCAGCGAGTAGCTTCGCCCGAGCGGCGTGCAGTTCGTCGAGGATTTTATTTCGGGCCATTGTCGAGCCCTCCAAGAAACTCGGCCGGCGTGCAGATCAACAGCCGGCCAAAACCCAATCGTTCCAAAGCAGCATAAATCGCAGGGATCGTCTTCGCATTGGCAATATGCGTGAAATTCTGCGTCACCAGATAGTCTACGTTCGCGTCAGCCGCCGAAGCCACATGAAAGGCGTCGAGCTTCGCCTCGAGCGGAATCAGCCGGCGGACGACGAGCATCTCCGCCAGCTCAAACACCGCCTCCGAGTTTGGCAGCACTTCCACGTCGGCGAGTATGGCCAGCCGGCGGGCCGCGGCGTCGGGATCGCCCATGTTGGCCTCGTCGACCACGAACTGCGACGCCACCGCGCGGTAGTTCGGCCGGCACTCCGCCCACCACTGCCGGGCCTCCTGCTGGAGCACCGTGATGCGCGGCACCCGGCTCAGCCGAGCGGCGGCATGGCTGATCACGGAGGTTTTGACGTAGACGCTCTGCATGCAAGTGAGTGTACAGGCGTACCGTATGGTGTCAATCCGCCCCGCGCGGGACCAAGGTTGTCCCCTCGCTTTGGTAGGCTCGTCGCCCATGTCGGGCCCACGCACCAATGCCGCCTTCTACGCCGCGCCGGTGGAGGAGTTTCTCACCGCGAGCGAGGAGCAGGTCTACGCGCCGCTCGCGAGCCCTCATGGCTACACGCTCGCCCCGGAGCAGCAGTCCGCCTGGCGGCTGCAGCTGCCCGTCCTGCGTGCGGCCCTCGAGGAATTGGTCGCCCCGCCACCCGCCGCCCCCGCCCCTTGGATCCACCTCGAGTTCGACATCCCGCGGCTCGGCCGGCGGGTCGATGCGGTGCTCGTGACACAAAAGTGCGTGATCCCGATCGAGTTCAAGGTGGGCGCGAAGAAGTTCGAGCGGCTCGACTACGAACAGGCCTGGGACTACGGCCTCGACCTCAAGAACTTCCACGCCCCGAGCCACGCCGCGGCGATCTTCCCGATCCTCTGTGCCACGGAAGCGCCAGCTTTCCGTGGCCAAAGCCCTCCATGGCCTTTGGCGACTTCGGCGACCGCTGGGAACGCCAAGGGTTCCCCGGGTCGCCAGCCGCCGCATCGTGCGGCGGAATCCTGCAGCGACCGCCGCTGGAAGCCGCCCCACGCCGACGGCGTCCGCCCGCCGTTTTGCTGTAGTGGCGAGTCGCTCGGCCGCGCGATCCGCCTGGCCCTCGAATCCGCCCCCGCCCCGCCCCTCTCCCCAGCCGCGATCGACCCCGCCACAATCGATCCGGCTGAATGGGGCACCGGCTCCTATTCCCCCACGCCCACGATCATCGAGGCGGCCCGGTCGCTCTACGCCCGCCACACGGTCCACGACATCACCCGCAGCGACGCGGGGGCCGTGAACCTCACCGCCACGATCGGGTGCATCGAGCGGATCATCGCCGCGGCGAAGGCCGGGCGGCGGAAGGCGATCGTGTTTGTCACCGGCGTTCCCGGAGCGGGCAAGACGCTCGTGGGCTTGAACGTGGCCACGCGGCACGGCGAGCGGTCCGACGCGGCCCACGCGGTGTTCCTCTCGGGCAACGGCCCGCTGGTGGCGGTGCTGCGGGAGGCCCTGGCCCGCGACGACCTCGACCGCGCGAGGCGCACCGACCCGAAGGCCCGCATCGGCACCTCCCGAAGCGCCGTCAAAGCCTTCATTCAAAACGTCCACCACTTCCGCGACGACACGCTCCGCGACCCCGCTCCGCCCGACGATCATGTCGTGGTGTTCGACGAGGCCCAGCGGGCGTGGGATGCCCCGCAGCTCGCATCCTTCATGAAACGAAAAAAGGGGCGGCCGGGGTTCACGCAGTCGGAGTCGGAGCTTTTAATTTCCTCGATGGACCGGCATGGTGATTGGGCGGTCGTCGTCTGTCTCGTGGGGGGCGGCCAGGAGATCAACACGGGCGAGGCGGGGATCGGCGCGTGGCTCGAGAGCGTCCGCACGGCGTTCCCCGGCTGGGACGTCTTCATTTCGCCGCATCTGACCGACTCCGAGTATGCGGCCACCGGCGCCCTCGCTCGGCTCACGGAATCGCGGGCCGCAAAAAGGGCCGAAAAAAGGTGTCAGGAGTCGTTTCTGCGCAGCACCCTGGCCGGCGACGCCGGCCAGGGCCGTGCCGCCTCCGGCGGCCGGGAAACGACTCCTGACACCTTTTTTGTGCACGAGCCGGCGTTGCACCTGGCCACCTCGATGCGTTCCTTCCGCGCCGAATCGCTCTCCCGCTTCGTGAAGGCGTTGCTCGACGGCGAGGCGGAGGCGGGCCGGGAGCTGCTCAAGTCGTTTCGCCAGCAGTATCCGATCGTGCTCACGCGGAGCATGCGGGCGGCCCGGCGGTGGATTCGCCGGCAGCGGCGGGGCACGGAGCGGGCGGGGCTGGTGGCCTCCTCGTCGGCCCAGCGACTCAAGCCCCACGCGATCGACATTCGGGTGAACATCGACCCGGTGCACTGGTTTCTGAGCCCCGCGAAAGACACCCGCTCGTCGCTCTATCTCGAAGAC
>VGYR01000136.1 GCA_016872925.1 Planctomycetota bacterium | reverse complement strand
AGCTCCGTTGTGAACTGCATGGTGTCGAGGTGCCGCCAACGTCGTTCGTCGGCATGATCAGCCAGGCCGCATGGGCGGCCACATTCAGGACAGGTGACCTCCGGGCCGACGTGCTTCAAGCGGATTTCGACTCGACGATCCTCGAGCCGCAGGTCGACCGACTCAACCAACCAGGAGGTGTCGGTCCCGAGCAGCCGGGAGTAGTGGGTGGCAAGTGTTTCCATCCCCCCAATCTAAGCCATCGCCGGTCCCGAATCCGACAAAACGTGCCACGAAAATCCCCGAAGAACCACTATGAGGCGATCCGACTTCTCCTCCGGCATCGGACCCGCGTCGCTGCCTTCTTGGGTCCTACCGTCTCCGGACCAGAGGAGATCTCTTGGGGTAAGAATGAATGACTTCCCGCCGCCGCCCCCACTACCGTCCTGCCACGGTTGGATATCGGGTGTCGCGTTGAGGCGCACGCTTGCCCAGGCAGGCCGGCCTTACGGAGGTTCACGTGCGTTCGGTGCTGCGGTTCGCCTCGGGCTTCCATCCCACACGCCCTCACGGGAAAGACCTCGGCTGTGCAATGCCAGCCTCGGTCTCGTGCAGCTGCCTCCGGCTTCTGGTTGCCTCCAACAGGCCCCATAAAGGACTCTCACCTTCAGTCAATCATCCATGCCCAACGCACACCAATCCGCCTGTGGCGGATCGGTGCCCGGCGAAGCGCCGCGGACACGCAGCGAGCCGAGGGCGGGAAGCCCGAGGCGAGCGTCCAGCGAGGGGGCACGGGCGGCCCCGAGCCCGCGCCACGCGTGGCTCAGTCCCCATCGCTCACGCGATTGGGCTTCCGATGCGGGGACCGGGGGGGTGCGCCGCGGGTTGAAAACCCGCGCTCCTCCCAGGCACGGGCGGCCCCGAGCCCGCGCCACGCGTGGCTCAGTCCCCATCGCTCACGCGATTGGGCTTCCGATGCGGGGACCGGGGGGGTGCGCCGCGGGTTGAAAACCCGCGCTCCTCCCAGGCACGGGCGGCCCCGAGCCCGCGCCCGCGTGGCTCAGTCCCCATCGCTTCCGCGATTGGGGCTTCCGATGTGGGGTCTACGAAAGTGCGCCGCGCTTTGCCGTGAACCCAATCCAGACGTGCGTCGCCCCGCCTCGCATCTGCCGTGCCAATCAGAATTGGCAGGAAGCCGGCCGCCACCAGCCCGGGCACACCTCGGCCGTGTGCCCGCGGCTGGCCACGGCTGCCGGGCCCATGGAGGGCCCGGCAGCCGTGAAGTCAGAACTGCCAGATCGCGTCGCAGCCGCCGTAGAACTGGCCGTACTGGTCGCCGGAGCCCGGCGCCCCGGTGATCCGGCCGAAGGGAAGCGGCCCCTTCATGTTGTCCGGCGAGTACCAGTCGTACCGCAGCTCCGGCCGCACGATGATGTTGCGGTTGGGCTTCCAGTTGAGACCCCACGTGGCCTGCCAGAAGTTGCCCGCGTAGCCCGTCCCGAACGGCCCGCCCCAGATGGCGTTGCGGATCGGATTGATCACGCGATACCCGTTGTTGTCGCGGAACCACTCCAGCCGCATGCCCGCCACCAGCGAGTCGCTGAGCGTGTAGAACATGTACTGGTTGATGCCGTACCACTGGGCGGTGCCGTTCTGCTGCCCGATATTCTGCGACACCGGGTTGGCGTTGAACTGCCAGCCCAGGTCGTTTTGGAACACGTAGGTCAGCTTGTCGGAGACCTCGTTGACGTAGACCGTGCTCACGATCGAGCGGTTGCCGATGATGCCCTGTCCGAGCGGCGAGAACGAGCCGATCTCGTTGCCGCTCGACACGGTCGTGGTGAGGGCCTGGGCCTCGTCGGAGCTCTTGAACGTCGCACCGCCGAGGAAGGCCGCGTTGCTGTTGGCCCCCGCGTAGCCGGGGTTCGCGATCCCGAAGTAGTTGATCGGGTCGCTGAAGTTGTCCCAGCCGTTCGTGATGCCGCCGTAGACGGTGAGCTGATCGTTCGCCGTCCAGACATCGAGGATGCCGGTATGGGTGAACGGCTCGCCGTACTGCATGGTGTAGGCGTGCGTGTAGAAGAAGTTGCCGATGGCCGGCACGACTTCATACCCGATGATCGTGTAGAAGTGGCCGAACTTGATGGCATGGTTCCCGATCCCGGTTTCCGCATACAGCTGCGGCATCGCCAGCCCGTAGTCCTTGCTCGACGCCCATGACGGGGCCCCGCCCGCGCCGGCCGGGTTCGGCTGGTACAGCAGGTTGCCGTCGAGCCCCCGGGCCGTGGTGTAGATGTAGTCGGTGCCGTAGAGCAAGTCGACGCGCCCGCCGAGCCAGCGACCGTTGTCCATATCGAGCGTCCGCTCGTTGACGAGGTAGAGCTGGTTCATCTGGCCCTGCCAGTTGCGGTCGTTGAACGTGATCGGGCCGTTGAACGGGGAGCCCCAGTTGTTGGCCCCGATCCCGGCGGCGACCCAGCCATAGGTGTTGATGCCCCGGCTGGTGAGTGGCTCGATCTCCAGGTACCGGTTCGGCCCCTCCTCGGCCGACGCCTCCTGGGCCGCTTCCTGCGGCGGCAAGGCACGGAGTTGGTAGGCGTCCTCCTGCGGCACGGCGGGCAGCACGGGTGCAGCCGCGACGGGCGCATCGTTCTGGGCCAGCTGGCTGTACAGGTTGGGATCGATGCGGGACGGCGGCGACGGATCGGCGGCGGTCGCTGCGGAGACGGCCACGAGGCCGCTGGCCACCCAGACGGGCAGCATGAACTTGGCGAATCGCATGGCGGGCAAACTCCCGGTGGTTCGAAGGTTGATGGGGCCGCCGGAATGCTGGCGCAGTCCGGATTGGGAGAGCACGGAGATCGCCCACGGCCAGCGGAATCCGCCGATCCGCTGCCGACCTATCCCCCCGTTCCCAGAGGAGTAAATCGGCCTCGCCAGTCGACGAACGTGCTGCGAACGCCCGGCGCCGGCAGATTTTCCCCGACCCGAACCTGGTGGCCGATGACGCTGCGGCCTGGGAGGGGTTGCCGGTCAGCCCGCCGGGGCGAACGAGCCCTCGAGCAGGGCCGCGAGGAACTCCTCGGGCCGGAAGGGCTCGAGGTCGTCGGCCGTCTCGCCGACGCCCACGTACTTGACGGGCAGGCCGAACTGCTCGGCGACCGGCACGATCACACCGCCCCTGGCCGAGCCGTCGAGCTTGGCGACCACGATGCCCGTGCAGCCGGCGGCCTCCTTGAACCCCTTGGCCTGGGAGAGCGCGTTCTGGCCGGCGGTGGCGTCGAGAACCAGGAGCGTCTCGTGGGGCGCCTCCGGCACCTGCTTGGCGATCACCCGGCGGATCTTGCCGAGTTCCTGCATCAGGTTCGACTGCGTCTGGAGCCTGCCCGCGGTGTCGATGATGCAGACGTCGAATCCTCCTTCGAGGGCCCGCGTCACGGCCCGGTGGGCCACGCTCGCCGGGTCGCACCCCGGCTCGCCGCGGACGATCTCCGCCCCGAGCCTGCCGGCCCACATCGCGAGCTGCTCGACCGCCGCGGCCCGAAAGGTGTCGCCCGCCCCGAGGATCACCCGCTTGCCGTCGCGGACGAACAGCCGGGTGAGCTTCGCGATCGACGTCGTCTTGCCCGAGCCGTTCACGCCGGTGACGAGGATCACGGTCGGGCCCGTCGCCGCGGCCGCAAGCGCCGCCTCGGCCGGCTTCAGCCGAGCGAGCAGCTGGGTGCGGATCGAGTCGAGCACGACCTCCGGATCGACCACGCGGGCCCGGAGCCGCTCGCGGACGTCGGCCACGATCGCCTCGGCCGCCGCCGGCCCCATGTCGGTCCGCACGAGCGCTCCCCGGAGCTCCTCCAGGAACTCCTCGTCGACCAGCCGGCCCTCGCGCTTGAAGATGTCGCGGACGTCGGTCGAGAGCACCTTCGCCGTCTTGGCGAGCCCCGCCTTGAGCCGGTCGAGGAACCCGGGCCGCGGCTGGTCGGCCTCCCCTGCCGCCGGGGCGGGAGGGGGCTCGGGCTCGCGACCACCACCAAACCGAAACAGCGCCATGAACGTGACTCTCCGGACGGGTCAGGCGGGTGCCGACCGCCGCTGCGCGTCGCGATCGGCGAGCAGGCCGCCGAGGATGCCGGCCACGAACCGCGGCGAGGCCTCGCCGCCGTAGCGGCGGGCCAGCTCGATCGCCTCGTCGACGACGACGGGGCCGGGCGTGTCGGTGTGGAACAGCTCGAACGCCGCGATCCGCAGGACCGCGCGGTCGGTCGCGGCCATCCGCGACACCCGCCAGTTCTCGCTGCGGCCGTCGATCAGCGCGTCGAGTTCCGCCTGCCGCTCGCGGACGCCGTCGACGAGCTCGTCGGCAAAGGCCACCAGCGGCCCGGACTGCAGCCGGCCACGGTGAAACCGGGCCCGATCCCGGGGGTCGACCGCGCCCGAAACCTCGGCCCGGTAGAGCGACTGGAGGGCGACCTCGCGGGCCCGGCTGCGACGGCTCATGATGCCGCCCCGGCGGCGATCGCGGCAGCCAGCGAAACCATCTCGGCCGCCGCGGCGGCCGACTCCGCCCCCTTGTTGCCCGCGAACCCGTCGGCCGGATCGCCACCGGCGCGGGCCATGGCCTGGGCCAGCGTGTCGCAGGTGAGCACGCCGAAGATCACCGGCAGGCCGCGGGACCGGGCGACCTGCTCGATGCCCCCCGCCGCGGCGGCGGCGATGTGCCGATCGTGAGACGTCTCTCCCTTGATGATCGCTCCCAGGCACACGATCGCGGCGTAGCGGCCGGTGGCCGCCAGCCGATCGGCCGCGAACGGCAGCTCGAACGACCCGGGCACCCAGGCCACGTCGATCGACGACTCCGGCAGGCCGGCGGCTCCGAGCCGGTGGATCGCCCCCGCCAGCAGGCGGCGCGTGACCGGCTCGTTCCAGCGGGCCACCGCGATGCCCACCCGGAGCCGCTCCGGAAGCCGATCGGCCCGCCCCTCGAGCACCCGTGCTGCCGACTCCTCGCTCATCCTCGCCGACTCCCGTGCATCATGACTTGAGGCCCATCAGGAACTCGGTGTTCGACTTCGTCTTCGCGAGCCGGTTGATCAGCAGCTCCATCGAGTCGGTGGGGTTCATCTCGCCGAGCACCCGCCGCAGCACGCAGATGCGCCGGTATTCATCCGGCTCCAGCAGCATCTCCTCGCGCCGCGTGCCGGAGCGGTTGATGTCGATGGCCGGATAGATCCGCTTGTCCACCAGCCGGCGATCGAGCACGATCTCGAGGTTGCCGGTGCCCTTGAACTCCTCGAAGATCACGTCGTCCATCCGGCTGCCGGTATCGACGAGCGCCGTGGCGATGATCGTCAGCGAGCCCCCCTGCTCCACCTTGCGGGCGCTGCCGAAGAACCGCTTGGGCCGCTGCAGGGCCCCGGAATCGACGCCGCCGGAGAGGATCTTGCCCGAGTTGGGCACCTCGGAGTTCCAGGCCCGGGCGAGCCGCGTGATCGAGTCGAGGAAGATGACCACGTCACGGCCGTACTCGACCAGCCGCTTCGCCTTCTCGATCACCATGTCGGCCACCTGGATGTGGCGGCTCGAGTTCTCGTCGAAGGTCGAGCTGATCACCTCGCACGACGGCCCCTTCACCTGCCGTTCCATGTCGGTGACCTCTTCGGGCCGCTCGTCGATGAGCAGCATGAAGACGTAGGCCTCGGGGTAGTTGGCGAGCACCGCCTTGGCCATCTTCTGCAGGAGGATCGTCTTGCCGGCCCGGGGCGGGCTGACGATCAGACCCCGCTGGCCGAAGCCGATCGGCACGACCAGGTCGACCACCCGGGTGGAGACCTCCTCGGAGGTCGTCTCGAGCACGATCCGCTCGTCGGGGTGGAGCGGCGTGAGCTCGTCGAAGAACACCCGCGTCGAGAGCTTCGCGGGATCCTCTCCATTGATCGCCTCCACGCGGAGCAGCGCGAAGTACCGCTCGCTCTCCTTCGGGGGGCGGATCTGCCCGGCCACGCTCATCCCGTTGCGGAGGCCGAAGCGGCGGATCTGGCTCGGCGACACGTAGATGTCGTCGGGGCAGGAGAGGTAGTGGGCGTCGGGGCTGCGGAGGAAGCCGAAGCCGTCGGGCAGGATCTCGAGGGTGCCCTCGCCGAACATCAGGCCGTTGAGCTTGATCCGCTCCTTGAGGATCCGGAACACCAACTCCTGCCGCTTGGCTCCCGACACATCGCCGAGATTTTCCTTGCGGGCAAGCTCCACCAGCTCCTGCATCGAGAGCCGCTGCAGCTCGGTGATGAACGAGTCGCCCTTCTTGAGGGCCTCGTAGTGGCTGGTGACGTCGAGGCCGTCCTTCACCTCGGCGGCGATCTCCTCGGCGATCGAGAGCGGCTCCCGGCCTGCGTCGTCGGGCCGCGAGTCGGGCGGGGCGTTAGACATGATGCACCGGAAAGCGTGGTCGCGAGGAGGAGGGGGCGGAGGGGGGGGAGAGGGGCGGGGTGGGAGGTGACGGTTCGAGGAGGAGTGGTCGCCGTGACCTGCGGCCGGACGTGCGCGAGCGCAGTCCATGCCGAAGCCAACGCGATCAGGAACCCCAATCAGGAACCCCAGTCAGGAACCCCAATCAGGAACCCCAATCAGGAAAAAGAGGCGGGAGCCGGCAATCAGGCGGGGGGAGAGCCCCGAGGCTCGACGACGTTCCGCCAGATGCGATCGACCTGGAGGCAAGTATAGGAAGGATCGCCGGAAGCATCCACGCTCCACGTCGTGGGCCCGGCGGCCGGAGCGCGAAACCCCCGCTCCCACGCCCGGTCCCGGGCGGCGATCTGCTCGTCGGACCAGCCCCGCGCCGCCAGCCGCGCCCGCCGCACGGCAGGCTCACAGTCGACGACCACCAGATGCGTGCACAGCCCGTCCCAGCCCGCCTGCACGAGCAGCGGCACGTCGAGCACCACGGCCGGGGGCCGACCGGACGACGCCGCGCGACCGCGAATCCCGGCGATGGCCGCCACCACCCGGAGCCGGACCCGCGGGTGCACGATGGCCTCCAGGGCCTCGAGCGCCGCGGCATGCCGCGGCGCGGGGCCGAACACCTCGCGCGCCAGCCGCGATCGGTCGATCCGGCCGGCCGCTTCGACGACACCGGTCCCGAACCGCTCGGCGATCGCGGCGACGACCCCGGGCTCGTCGAGCGCCTCGTGGGCCAGGAGGTCGGCGTCCACCACGGCCGCGCCGTGCTCGGCGAAGCGTCTGGCGACGGTCGACTTTCCCGCCCCGATCCGGCCGACGAGTCCGATGACGATCATCTCATTCGCACTCCGCCCAGGTGTCCCCGGCCTGCACCGACACCTCCACCGGCACCTCCAGCGGCAGGGCGGCCTCCATCTCCTCGACCACGAGCCGCTCGACGGCGGCGACCTCTTCCGGCGGCGCCTCGAGGAGCAGTTCGTCATGAATCTGGAGGACCAAGGCCGCCCGGCGCCGCTCCGCCCGGAGCCGACCGTCCACCCGCAGCATCGCGAGCTTGATCATGTCGGCGGCCGATCCCTGCACCACCGTGTTGACGGCTTCCCGCTCGGGCAGCGTGAGCGCCAGCGCCCCGGCGGCCGTCCGCCGCTTCGCCCGCTCGCGGACGCCGGCGATCACCCGTCGTCTGCCGAGCATGGTCGTGACGTGGCCGTCGCGCCGGCAGCGGTCGAGCACGTCGTCCATGAAGGCGGCCGCACCGGCGAAGGCGGCGAAGTAGCCGGCGATGAACTCGGCCGCTTCCGCCTGGGGAATCCCCAGTGCCTTGGCCAGGCCGAAGGGGGACTGGCCGTAGAGGATGCCGAAGTTGACCGCCTTGGCGATCCGCCGCATCGCGGGCGTCACGTCCGACGGCGGCACGCCGCAGACGGCCGCCGCCGTTCGCGCGTGGATGTCCTCGCCGGCGGAGAAGGCGGCCCGCATCGCCGCGTCGCCCGAGAGGTGGGCCAGGATCCGCAGCTCGATCTGGGAGTAATCGGCGGCCACGAACCGCCAACCCGGCTCCCCTGGCAGGAAGGCGTTACGGATCTCCTGCCCCTCGGCGGTCCGGGTGGGGATGTTCTGGAGGTTCGGGTCGCTGGAGCTCAGCCGGCCCGTCGCCGTGACCGTCTGGTTGAAGGTGGTGTGGATGCGGCCCGTGCCGGGGTCGACGAGCGCGGGCAGGGCATCGACGTAGGTGCTCTTCAGCTTCGCGTACTTGCGGTGCTCGAGCAGCCTGGCCGGCAGCGGGTGCAACGGCGCCAGCTGCTCGAGCACCTCCGCATCGGTGCTGGGGCCCGTCTTGCCCCGCTTCACGACCGGCAGCCCGAGTACATCGAACAGGATCGCCCGCAACTGGAGCGGCGAGGCGATCAGGAACTCGCGTCCCGCGAGCGCGTGGATCTCCCGCTCCAGCGCTCCGAGCCGTTCGGCATAGGCGACGGACAGCGCGGCGAGCCGCGCGGAGTCGATCCTCACGCCCCGACACTCCACGTCGGCCAGCACCGTCGCCAGCGGCATCTCCACGGTGGCGAACAGGTCGGCGAGCCCGGCGGCGGCGAGCCGCGCGGGCAGGGCGTCGGCGAGGGCATGCACGAGGCGGCAGTGGGTCGCCGCGTGCGCGGCGTCGGTCGGCCGGTCGACGACCGTGGCGGCCGAGGCGTCGACACCGGGCACGCCGTGCCGGATGGCCGTCTCCGTGAGCCCGAGATTCCGCTCCCCGGCCTCGAGCAGGTAGGCCGCCAGCAGGGTGTCGCAGGCGGCCCCCGCGAGCCGCACGCCCTGCGTCCGCAGGCTGACGGCCTGCTGCTTGAGGTCGTGGCCGCGCTTCAGCACGCCGGGATCGTCGAGCAGGCCGCGGAGGCCCTCGTGATCCGCGATCACCGCAGCCGGAAACCACACCGCCCGCGAGGTCGACGCGAGCACGACGCCCAGCGGACACGCACGGCCCGCCGCCTCGGGCGCGCGCACCACCGCGATCGCGACGGGGCCCGCCGCGCGAAGCGCGTCGACGGCCCCGGCCAGCGCCCCGGCGTCGGCGGGTTCCTCGAGTACGGGGCCGGGGGCAGGGGCGGGGACGGCCCGCGCCCCGGACTCCTCCCCGGCCAGATCGAAGAGCGTGCGCGGAGCGGGCTTCGACGCCACGACGGCAGTGGCGGGCGAAGGGGCAACGCCCGCCCCCTGCACCACCCGCCCGAGCAGGCTCCGAAAGCCGAACTCCCGCAGCAGCGTGCCCAAGGCCGCCGTATCCGGCGGATGGATCGCGGCAGCCTGCCACGGCACCACCACCGGCACCGCCGTCTCCAGCCGGATCAGCTCGCGGCCGGCACGGGCCGTGTCGGCATGCAGCCTGAGGTTCTCCTTCCGCTTCGCTCCCGACACGCCGTCGATGTCGGCCAGCAGCGCGTCGAGCGTGCCGTACGTGCGGATCAGTTCGGAGGCGATCTTGGGACCGATGCCGGGAACCCCCGGCACGTTGTCCACGCTGTCGCCGACGAGGGCGAGGAAGTCGACCACCTGATCGGGCCTGATGCCCCACTCGGCCAGCAGTTCGTCAACGCCGAGCGGCTGATTGGTGCGGAGGTTCAGGAGCGTCACCTGGGGACCGAGCAGCTGCCGCGCATCCTTGTCGGACGTGGCGATCACGCAGGTGCCGCCGGCCGCCGCGGTCTGTGCGGCCAACGTCGCCAGCACGTCGTCGGCCTCGTACCCCGGCACCTCGAGGCACGGAATTCCGAAGGCCGCGAGCAACCGGCGGACGAGCGGAATCTGGGGCACGAGATCCGCCGGCATGTCGGCGCGGTTCGCCTTGTAGGCCTCGTATTTCTCGTGGCGGAACGTGGGCCCGGGAGGGTCCATCGCGCACAGCAGGTAGTCGGGCTTCCGCTTCTCCAGGATGTCGAGCAGGTCGCGGGTGAGGCCGAAGACCACCGACACGGGCGTGCCATCGGGGGCCGTCATCTCGGGCAGCGCGTGGAACAGCTGGTAGACCCGCGAGAGCGTGTCGATCGCCAGCACGGTCTTGCCGCGAAGGTCCGGCGCGGCGGCGATGGCGGGAGCGTCAGTCACCGCTCGGGGGCTCGTACTCGAAGTCCTTCCACTTCATGGCCCGGCGGAAGGGCTCGATGCGGAGGACCACCTCGCCGTTGTGGAAGATGCGGACCGTGCCGCTGGTCTCGCTCACCGCGACCGCCACGCTCCGGGTTCGCCGCGTGATCGCCGCCGCGGCCCAGTGCCGGGCGCCCAGGCCCTTGGAGACCGAGACGTTCTCGGCGGACGCGTCGATGTAGCGAGCGGCGGCCTCGATGGTGCCGTCCGGGCCGATCACGAACGCGCCGTCGAGCTGCGCGATCTCCTTGATCCCCTCGCGGACGCGAGGATCGGTGAGCCGCCGCTCGGAGCGGCCGTAGCCGCGAACCGGATCGAAGCCGGCCGAATGGCTCGAGTGCAGCACCTTCCGCGTGTCGCCGACCACGAACAGCGTGCCCACGGGCTTGCCTTCGCGCCCCTCGCGGCCGATCTCCACGGCCAGGTCGACCACGAGCTTGAGGGTCTCGAGCGGCACCTTGGTCTCGAGGTTCCGCAGGTCGCGGACGGTCAGCTGGCCGAGGTGCTCCTCCAGCCGCAGCAGGCTCACCGAATCGATCGTCCCGGCCTCGAAGCCGCTGTACACCGCCACGACCTGGGCGTCCGGGCCGATCATCTCCGCGGCGACGCACTCCAGCAGCGCCTGCGCGAGCCGCTCGTGCACGGGCAGGCCGGCCACGTCGAGGGTCACCTGCCGCAGGCCGTGGGCGTCGGCTCCGGCCAGATGGGCGGCATCATCGGCGGCCACCAGCACCGATCCGCCGTTCGCCAGGGACCGGATCTGCGCCCAGTCGAGCGGCTCCTCGACGAGCAGCAGGATCGCCCCGGCCGCGGTCGACTCGAACAGCCGCACCGCGACGTCGAGCAGCCTCTCGAGTTGGGGGGTGACGTCGGCCGGGGACATGAACCCGCTCCTGGCAGGCCGGGGCGCGGGCCGGATGGGCCGACAGGACGCCGGCGACCGCTGCCGGCTCGCCCCATCGCGGAAGCGTACGCCCCGCACCACGCCCGTTCAAGGACGGACGCGGACCGCCTAGTGTAGTGTCTCCGAAATAACGCAACTTATTGCTGTCAGTGCCGTTGAATCCTCAACTCATGGAGGATTCCGTCATGCGTGTTGCCAAGCCAGTTGTTCTGACGGTTGAGCA
>VGYR01000135.1 GCA_016872925.1 Planctomycetota bacterium | reverse complement strand
CCGCTCCGCTTCGGCACCTCCGGTCGCCGGCATCCGCCGGACTCCCTCCGAGCCTCGCTTCGCTCTCATTGCTCCGCCTCCGGCGGACTCGCTCCAGACGGACTCAGGGCAAGGCGGAAGCCCAGGGAGGGGCGGAACGACGGGCCGCTCCCGGAGCGGTTCGCCGACCGGCAGTACCTGGCGGTGCTGAGCCAGCTGCCGCCCCGGAAGACCCGGGCGGAGGCCCCGGACGGCCCCTGCGGGTCCGTCACTGCGCCCTTCGGATACTCCCCATACAAGTCGCTGCACCACTCCCACACGTTTCCATGCATGTCAAAGAGGCCCCATCCATTCGGCTTCTTCTTGCCAACTGGGTGCGTCTGGTTACCCGAGTTGCCGTCGTACCACCCATACTCATCAAGCCGCGACTCGTCGTCACCAAACGAGTATTTCGTGTCCGTACCCGCCCGGCACGCATACTCCCACTCCGCCTCCGTCGGCAGACGATACACCCGGCCAGCCTGCCGCTCTGCAGGAAGCGCCGACAGCTTGCGGCAAAACTCCACTGCGTCTTCCCAGCTCACCTGCTCCACCGGGCGATCCGCGTCCTGCCAGTGGCTCGGTACGCTCCCCATTACTCGCTTCCACTGCGCATTCGTCACCTCATACACGCCGATGTAAACCGGCTTCGTCAGCGTCACCTGATGCGGCGTTTCGTCCGACTCGCCTCCCGCCTGCCCCATCGTGAACCCGCCCCCGGGAAGAAGTTTCAGCTCAACACCAATCGAGTTACGCAGCGGCGGGATCTTTGCTAGCGCGGCTGGCGGTAATGCGGCAAGCGCGGCTGGCGGTAATGCGGCAAGCGCGGCTGGCGGTACCCGTCCAACTGCCTCGCTCACCCATGTCGCAGACGAAGGATCGATCACCTCCGCGGTCCCCGCGATCGCGAGAGCCTCCTCCCAGCCTTGCCTCACCAACGCCTGATCGAATCGATCCCGGTACTTCCCCACCAGGCCCGCCTTCACCACGGCAAACTCCGGCTCCCGGAGCGCTGCCTCGACAAACGACCTATCGAACAGCGACGCCTCCAGCATCCGGTCCACCGCCCCTTCCACGTCACTCTTCAACAACGACCGAGCCTCAAGCACCATCCCCCGAGTACGCAGCGAGCCGACCACTCCCGCATCCGCTCCCGCCGCCAACGCCGCATCCGCGGCGCGGATGACATCGGCGGTATTTTCGTGAGGAGGCGATGCCGCCTTTTGGCCGAACTCAATCCACCACTTCGCCTCTTCCTTACCTACCAACCCAACTTTTTTCGCCTCGACGCATGCCGCCTCCAATCCCTTCGCATCCAGCCTCTCAATCCGCCCCCTCACGTATTCCTGCCAGATCGCAAGCACAGCCACCGCATCCGCTCCCGCCGCCAACGCCGCATCCGCCGCGCGGCGCGCGCCCTGGATATCTCCCTTCGTGACGGCCGTCCCGCCGCGGTCAAGCCAGCCCTTCGCGATCGCGGCCGCCGCCCGTGCAACGACGTTCGCCGGTGCCCCGCCGCTCCGGGCTGCCCGCAGATCCTGCGCGGCCTGATCCAGCTGATTGGCCTGGGCTCGCGTTACTGCCTGCCAGGCATGGGCCTCAGCCCGCACGGGCTTGACCGTATCCGCCGCCCCCGGCTGCCGCCCCGCCTGGTCCAGGTCCGCAAACGCACCCGCCACATCCGCCGGGTTCGCCGCAAGTTTCTGCCGCGCCCTGCCCACAAGCGCCGCGGCATTGTCGGGCTCGATCGCGAGAGCATCGTCCCAGCGGCCATTGGCGATCGCACGCGTGAGCGACTCAGCCCGCATCGACGAGCGCATCCACCACCCGGCCCCTACCATCATGATCACGGCCACGATCCCTGCGGCCGTCGCCCCGGTTATGAAGAGCAGCCGGCGGGCACGCTTCTCCTGGTCGTCGGCTGCCTCCGCCTTCGTCACGAGCGACTCGCACTCGGGATCCGTGAGATGTGCCGCCGCAAGCCCGTCGCGATACTCCCGGGCTCCGGCAATCGCCGCTGCATACCCGCCGGCGACTGCATCGTTGAGGGCACGCAGCGCCGGGGCTCGCAGGGCCCCCAACGACGTCGCCCTTTCGAGCAACGTCTCGAGCGCGGGCGACCGCCTGGCTTCCGGCACCGCCCTGAGCAGTTTCACCGCCTCCTCGAACCGGCACCCGGCCGCGAGCGTGCGCGCCTGCTCGAGCCGCACAGCGATCTCGGCCGCAAACTTCTCCTCACGCTGCTGGAGCGACAACCGCAGCGACACCGCGTCTGCCTCGTCCGGCTTGAGCCGCAGATACTCCTCCACCACCGGCAAGAGACCGTCGAGCGTTTTTCCACCGACCCGCTCCTTGATCTGTTGGGAGAGCGTCCGCACCTGAAGCACGAGGCCTTCGATACGCTCGCGGAGCTGTGTCACCTCGGGCGTCACCGCAGCCGCGGCGATCGTGGCCAGTGCCGCCTGTGCCCGCTCGTAGGCGTGCGCCGCCAGGCTCGCCTTGGCCGCAGCGACCGCCTCGTCGCGAGCCGCTTCCTGCCGCGTCCGCCGGTCCAGCAACTGCTCCCGGATCTTCGCCACGTCCTTGCGGTCGGGGCGAAGCGCGAGAAATCGCTCCACCTCGGGAAGGAGTTCATCCAGCTGCTTGGCGGCCAGTCGCTCCTTGATGAGCCCCTCGAGCCTTAGCGCCTTGGCCTGCTTCTGCTTCACCCGCTCGAGCAGCGCGGCCGCCGGCTCCTCGGTCCCCGGCAGGATGACCGCCTGCAAGGCTGCTGGGATCGATTCGAGCGCGACCTGCGCGGAGAGATAGTCGTAGGCTGCCTCGTGCTTGCCCGCCTCGTCGATCGCCGCGACGGCCTCCCGCGTCTGCTCGGTTCGCGACGTTTCGATCTGGCCAAGAAACGACTCCGCCCAGCCCGACAAAAACCTCAGCTTCGGATGGGGTTCATCCCTGAGCGCCGTCGCGATCCCCAACGCCCGGTCAAACTCGCAGTCACCAAGCAGCCCTTCCGCCTCCGCCTGCTTTGCCGCCATCGCCTGGCGACGCTCGTCCGCAAGCGGCGTCTGCTTGGCTCCGCACGAGCCGCAGATCTCCTCCCACAAGGGCGTCGGCTTGGTACACGCCAGGCACGCGGCCTCGAGCGATTCGCCGCACCCGCGGCAGAACCGGCGGCTCGACTCGTTCTTTACGCCGCACGCCGGGCACTGCCCCTGGACGAGTTCCTCGACGGCCGTTGCTCCGGCCCGCAGGCTTCCCTTCAAAGCATCCCGCAACTCTCTCGCCGTCTGGTAACGGTCGTCCTTGCGATCTTCGAGCGCCTTGCCCAGCACCTTCGTCAACTCGCCCGGAAGGACGTCGAATCGAATGATCTTCGGGCTTCTGCCTGTGACCATCTGGTAGACCGTCGCCGCCAGGCTCCAGAGGTCGCTGCGATGATCGACCTCCGTCGCGTCGCGCCGCTGCTCGGGCGGCATGAAGTCGGGCGTACCCAGCACGGCCCCGGTCATCGTCATCTGGTGATCCGTCGCCTCGGCCTTGGCGAGCCCAAAATCCGTCAACTTCGGCAGGCCGTCCTTGGTGAGCAGAACGTTGGCGGGCTTGATGTCGCGGTGGACGATCCCAAGGTCGTGGGCCTTGGCGAGACCGTCGCAGAGCTGGCAGGCGAGATCGACGGCCTGCTCCAGCGGTAATGCTCCGTCGCGACACCGGTCGAGGAGGCTGCTGCCGTCCACGTATTCCATGATCAGGAACGGCCCGTCGGCAGCGCGGCCGTAGTCGTAGATCTGCACGACGTTGGGGTGGTTCAGGGCCGCGATGGCCTTGGCCTCGGTCAGAAACCGACTCACGGCCGTCTTGCTACGGGCCGCCTCGCCCAGGATCCGCTTGATCGCCACCTTCCGATCAAGCCGGGTGTCGAGGGCGAGCAGCACCTCGCCCATCCCGCCGCGGCCGAGCGTGCCCTCGGTCTTGTAGCGGGCTGCGAGATCGACGACCTCAATGTTGTCGAAGACCGTGTCGATGCCGGCGGCGTCGCCGCCGCCGAGCGTTCGCTCATCGCCGAGACTCGCGTCTGCCGAGCGACGCTTGGATGAACCAGCGAATGTGGCTGCATCGCCGAGGCTTTGGTCTTGGTCGTCCGTATTCATGCTGCCGGTTCGCCAAAGTTTCCCGCTCTTCCCGTTTTCCGCCACAACAGACGCGGAGTATAACGGAAGCATCCTCCTTCAGCAGGGGCTGGCTCATTGGTGCGAAACGGAAGGTATCGCTGTGTTCGACCCGCTTGACCCGTGGCTCTACGAACTGTGCTTTCCCGGAGCAGTCTCAGGAGAGGCGGAGGTAGCGTGCCCGGCATGCGGCGTCCTGCTGACGGTCCCGGTCGATGACCCGATGGGCAGTCAGACCTATTGCTGCTCAGAGTGCAAGACGGCCTTCGTCGTTCACTGGGGCGAATAAGCCGAGCGGGTCAGCCGCGGCCGTAGCCACCAACGCTGGTCTTCTTGACTACGGGCGCCACTGCTTTCATGCCGGTGGCTTTCGCTTGGCCTGCCTCGCCTCATCGCTCCAACGGTATGGTGGCCGGGTCGGCTTACGGCCCTCACGCGCCGCGGCGGCGGCTTCGTCTCGGTTGGCGAAGTCGTAGGCCCGAACGACTGTGGGGCGGCTGACCTTCATCTCGCGGGCCAGCCGGTCGAATCCCTCACCGGCCTTCCGGCGGCGATCGACCTCCGCCGCGATCTTCTGATACTTCGGGACGAAAGGCTGGCCGGGCTGCCGCGGTTGGCGGCGGCGGCCATCGCCGCGGCTCGGCGGCCGCTCTCCGGTGCGGTGCAGGTGGAGGGCGCCGCGGACGACCTCTGCCCCGATGCCGAGCGCGCGCGAGATGAGACTGACGCCCGACCCGGCCCCGGCCATCTCGACGATCTGCGGCAGCATGACCTCGTATTTCGGGGGCTTGCGGAGCGGAACGCTGACCTCGGGGCAGCAGAGTCCTGCCTCGCTGGGCATTGTCCAACGGTCACCATGTAGGAACTCCCACATGGTGACGGTTGGATCATGGTCGGCAGGGCTGGCGGCGGGGCCGCTGTAGGCGACTCACCCCGTTTTCCGCGTATAATCGGAGGCGTCTTCGGAATCAGTCCCATGACAACCGTCCAGATCACGATTTCTGACGCCCTCGCCAAGGAGGCCGCCGCCGAAGGCCTGCTCGAGCCGGGCTCGATCGAGGCGATCCTGCGCGAACGGCTCGCGGCAGCCCGCATCGCGAAGATGCAAGCGACGCGGCAGAAGCTCGCTGCAGCCGGAACGTCTCCCATGACGGCTGAAGAGATCGAGGCCGAGATCCAGGCGTATCGTGCGGAGCGGCGCCGTGCGGCTGGTGCTTGACACTCGGGCCGGGAAGACGCAGGCCCGCCATAGTGGTTCCGCTAACGGCTCAGGCAGAGCCTCGCTGCTCCACGCCATCCAAGAGATCAGGAATGGTCGTCCTGCGAATCGTGTCGATGACGGATTGCGACAACTTCCACGACTCGCCGGACAGCCGCGAAACGAGTTTGCCCCACACTCGCCCGAACGCCTTCACGGCGTCGGCGTCGTTGAATCGAACGCCGGGCGGCAGAAGAGGTGTGACGTCTTCTGTCAGGCTGCGCGTGAGCTTCTGCAGCATCCGCTCCTCGGCGTTTGCCCGGCTGATGAGGTGCCCTTCGAGGGCGAGGTAATGGTGAAAGCAGTCGAGCAATCGCTCGGCGTCGAGCAGGCGTGACATCAGCCCCTCGTTGAGATCGAATAAATCGCGGTTCTTGTTTCGCTGGAGAAAGGCCCGCAGCTTCGTGCCAAAGATTTCATCCGGCTCGAACGAGAGGATCTCGGCGCGGGCCTGATGCCAATCGCTCTCGACGGTGAACGGGTAGGGGCGGAGGCCGAAGCGGCTTTGATGCTCTCGCGTGTTGACTTCGATCTTCAGCTTGAGTGGCTCCCCGCCTCCCGATTCGGGGGAAAACTTGAACACGAGATGAATCGAATGCTGGGTTTGTGTTCGGCGGCATTTGCCCAGCCACGACAATGCGTTCCTGATCCCATCGATGATGTCGCCGATGAGCTCTGCCCGCGTCTGCACCAGATCGATGTCCTCGGAATATCGAAGCGGCCGCTGGAAGAGCAGTTTGTGGATCGCCGTGCCGCCGCGGAAGGCGATCCGGTCGCGAAGGGCCGGGCTCGTGAACAGGTCGCACAATGCGCGAGAGATAATTAGGTCCTGCTCCACCTGCCGAAGATCGGACCAGGGAGCCGAGGCGGTCCACTGCTGGATGAAGGCCAGGGGAATCATTCGTCGATCTCCACGGCCGTGTTCACGATGAGTTTCCAATCAGGCATCCGCTCGTTCGCCATGGCCTTCTGCGGCAGCAGGTGCTTGACCGATGGGTCGAGCGCCGTGAATGACTTGGCTTTGACGGCGAAAGGGCGCAGGGCTCTGGCTTGGCGGGCATGCCCGAAACGCTCGAGCAAGTAGCCGAGTCTGCGGACGGACGTGTTTTCATAGGCGACCGCCGCCTCTGCCAGGATGCGACCGTTCGCCTTCTTGCCGAGATCATGGGCCGCCTGAGCGGCACCGTTGATTCCGCCAGCGCGGTGGAAATAACGGCAGATGTCGAGCAGGGTTAGTTCTACGCCCGCGATCTTGGCGAACCCCGCTTCCGTCTTCAGTCGGTTGAGCCACTCGGGGTGATTCGAGCGAGCGAAAGTCTGCGGGGCGTGGAACAGGAACTCGACTCGTTGCCGGCCGATCTCAATGGGAGGGAGCTGCCGCGGTGCGACCACCTGGAAGACCATGGCGGCCTGATGCGCTGACCCGTGAAAAGCCGCTGCCCGGAGGAGCGAAATCCGGTAGTCGACCCCGAGATGCTTCATCAGCGGATCAATCCAGCGGGCAGGATCAGGTGCCCCGAGCACTCGATCCTCGGGCCGAAGGATCAGATAAAAGCCCCGGCGAGGGGAGACGAGCCGGCTTTTCTTGGACAGCCGCGTGGCGGCCGCCTGAAACGCTTTGGGCGATTGGCGGAGAGCGGCCAATGCGGCTGGCTTCGTGAACCATCCGCGGCCCATGGCTAGCTGCTGATCGATAAAGCCCTCGAGGTCGGCCATGCCCGAATCATATCAGAAAAGCAACGCATGGAGGTAATTTCCCAATATGATCCGGGCGAGCGACTTTCTTGCGGAATCAACTCTTGTGTTTGGTTTTCCTCGGCTTTCGTGCTGCCGCCCTGCGGTCGTAGATGAGGGGAACGATCGCCTGAGCAGGGCCGGCCGCCGTTGCCGGCTCGGCGGTCGGGCTTGGGTGGATCGAGCCCCAGACCGAGACGGGATCGCCGTCTCGGTCCTTCGGCCTGTTTCTTTCCAGGACAGCCAGGGCCGGCACGGCGTTGATCGTGAACCGGGCGACCATCTGGGGCTTCGATTGACCCTCGACCTGCCGCATCTCGAGGATGACGTCGCCCACGAGGGCCTTGAGCACCTGGGCGGCGACGCCCACGTCGCCTTGCAGTAGGTCGCGGAGGTGCGTGAGCGCCGCGACCACGTCCTGCTCCTTGACGCTCCGCACGTTCGGCCGCCGGCCGGCGCGCTGGAGCTCCTTGAGCTGCTCCCGCTTTGCCGCCAGTTGCCGGCCCATCTCCTCGGCCTTCGCGAGCACAGCGTCGAGATGCGTGTCGTCGAGCTTGGCGAGCCGGTCGGTCAGCCGCTTGAGCTGCCGATCTTCGTTGGCGATTTCCTGCTCGAGTTTCCTGGTTGACGGAATCGGTTGCCGGGCGATCCAGGCCAGCCGCTTGTTCACGTCGGCAGTCAGGTCAGCGAGAAAGTCATCGGTGAAGAGCGTCGCCATGACGGTGCCGAGCACCGCCTCGTCGACGATCCGGGCCGACTTGTAGCCGCGGTTCGTGCAGCCGTGGATTCCGCTGTTCGCATTGAAGCAGAAGAAGCTCTGGTACTTGCCAACCGACCGGCCGAGGATCATCGGGTTGCCGCAGCATCCGCAGACCGGCCGGATCAGCACCTTGGGGTAGAGGTCCACCCGGTGGGCTCTCTTCCGCCGATCCTTCGCCTTGCGGCCGAACGACTCGGCGCCGAGCCCGAGTTTCCGCTTGACGGCCTCGGCCAATTCGTCCGACAGAATCCGCAGGTGCGGCACGTCCCGCCAGATCCATTCGGAGGCGGGCAGATGGATGACCATTTTCTTGCCCGTCTGCCGGTCCGTCACCTGCTTGGTCTTGCGAAACACGTCCCTGCCGATGAGTTTCTCGCGGCCGTAGTGCTGGCGGACCCGGCTGTCGGACCAGGTCTGCTTGCCGCCCACCTTGTGCTCGTTGAAGAGCCGGGCCACGTCGATGGCGCTCTTCCCTTCGTAGGCGATCATCTCGGCGCCCCGGCGCGTCCAGTCTGCTGCCTCGGGGTCGATCTCGACGACCTTCTCGATCGTGTTCTTGTGGGTGATCACGAGGCTGCCGTTGGCGTCTTTCAGGTCAACGAGCCGGTAGCCCACGCCGGGTGGCTGGATGTTGTCGCCACGGCGGAAGGCGTCGTCCATGCCCCGCTTCACCTTGGATCTCAGCTGCGTGATGAACGCCTCGTTCATCGAGCCGAGCACGGGCAGCAGGAGCGAGGACTGGGGATTCGCACTGTCGAATCCGTCGCTGGCACCGATGACACGCACACCCGTCTCGTCGGCGAGTTCCCCAAGCCGCAGCGACTCGATCGTGTTGCGGCTCATCCGGGAAAGATCGTCGATCAGGAACCAGGTCACGCCGAACTCGCCGCCCCGCTCGACGATCGTCTTGGCGAGCATGTAGCCGGTGCGGCAGGTGAGCGTGCCGCTGACGGCGGCGTCGGCGAGAACGTAGTGCCAAGGTACGAAGACGCCATCCCGCCGGGCCCGATTCAGGACGTTGAGGAGCTGCTGGTCGAGCGACCGTGGGTTTGAGTTCTCGTCGCTGAACCGTAGGTAGGCGACTGCCAGAGCGGTCCAGCCGATCGGTGTATCGCCTTGCCGGAACGTTTCGGCGTGCTGTTGCCTGAACCGCCGCTCGAAGTCGTCGGCCATGGCCGCGATCGTGGTGGCGTCGGCCGCCGGCACCGCGGAGGTGCCAGCAAGGTCCGGCCAGAGTCGGGCCTGAACCTCGAGGTAGGTGCGAGCCAGGTCGAGAAGCCCCTGTCGCTCGGGCATGCCGAAGTCGGCGCTTCGGACCCGCCCTCGGCGGTTTGGGGCCGGAGCGCTGCTGTTGGCACCGGAGGACTGGGGGGCAGGGGAGTAGGAAGAAACACTGCCGGCGGGGCCGGCGTCGTCATTGAAACGAAGCATGGGAAAAACCTCGGAGGCGATTGAATTGCCTCCGGGGTGGAGCAGGGGGGCGGGCTTGGGCCCGCTCCCGTCAGCTGCCTCCGCGTTTACGCCGAGATGCCGATCGCGCCCGCACCGCATCCCCGTCGAACCAGATCTGGAACGGGAATGGGTATGGGCAGAGACCGGTGGATTTCTCGGGCGTTTTGCGGATATGCTGCCTAATCAGGGAACGACCGTTGCGGGTCGCCCCGACTTGCCTTGTATAACCGTCCGGTCTCGGATGGTTGGCGAGGTGTTTGACGATCGGCCGGTGAGGGTCGCACGCCGCCCCGCGACGTGCGTCTCGATCCGGTCGATCCGCCCTTCCGATCGGAAGGGGCTTTCTTGCTGCCCGCGGCGGAGCGATCTGCTTCGCCGGGGTGTTCATGGTGGTGGCCGTGCTGGCCGCCGTGATCGTCTTCCTGATGCCTGTCGCCGGCCGCCTCCGGCAGGCCGCCGGCCAGCGGACGGCCGCTGCTGTTACGGAGCGTGCACGGCAGGGGGCGATTGCCGAAGGCGACGATGCCGCCCTCGAGCAAGCGGACGGGGCGGTTATTCCGCCGGCCCTCCCGGAAGTGAGTCCGATCCGGATGCCAAGGTCCTGGACGAGCCGGTTCAGTTCTTCGCGGGCCGCCGGATTGGCACAGACCGTCTCGATCCGGTCCATGAGCGCCATCGCCTTCTGGACCTCCACCTCGACGCTCGCCGGCGGCTCGCGGTGCGGCATCCGCATCTCGACTTCGGCGAGCGCCTTCTCGGCTTCAGCCAGTTCGGCCTGCAGATCGCGAAACCCTGCCCGTAGCGCGGCCCGGAGTTCGTCATCATCCTCTTCGAGAATGCGCTTCGGAGCCTGGGCTACCTTCAGCCGCAGCCGCTCGACCCTTGCGAGCACCTCCTGACGAATCGCCTCGTCCGGAGAAGGCGGAGCCTTTTGCATATCCCGGATGCGGGCCTCGATGGCCGCCCGCAGTTTGTCCTTGCCCGCAGCTCGCCGCATCAGTGTCACGAGTGTCCGTGCCGTGAACTGCAGCAGGGCTTCGCCATCGATGTTGTTATGGTTGCACTTCTTTCCAGCCGTCTTCGTGTAGATGCTGCAGCGATACATCGGGCGGCCGACCCCGCGGTCCTTTCGCACGACGCCGTGCATGATCCCGCCGCACTTGCAGGTCAGGTCGAACACGCACGGCGTCAGTGGGTAGGCGGCCGGGTCGTGTGCTTTGCGCTTGCCGCGTTGAGAACCGCCCCGGGCCTTCAGGTTGGCCTGGAGGCGATGCCAACGCTCCGGGTCAAACCGCGCAGCAAAGCCGGCCGCTGCGCGGATCCGGTCCGCCACGTCGTTCTCGATCGTCTTGCCCGAACCATCCGTAAGCAGCTCTTCTTCGGTGACGGGGCGAAACCCCGTCGCCTTGGCGCGGTGATGCACACCCTCCGAATAGCGGCCGTACTCTTTGACACCGATGATGATCGGATTGGTGGCAAGCGCGAGGACGGTGCTCTCGTGCCATTTGCCAGACACCTCGTGCTCGACTCCGTTGTCGTGCCGCGTTCGGCCGGCGTCTCGCGTGGGGATGCCAAGCGCGTTGAGACGCTGCGCAACCCGCTTCGCGCTCCAGCCGGCCTCCAGCCGCTCCAGAATCCAGACCCAGGTCTTGATCCGCTGCTCGTTATTCGGCCGGAAGCGGATGTGGCAGTTCCGCTCCGTATGACGCTGGTGCAAGGCGATCTCAACGAGCGTGCCGTCCGGCCTCTCGAGGAAGCGGCCGTGACCGTACGGCGGCACGCCGCCCGTGCTATAGCCTTGGCTCGCAAGTTCGATGTGCTTGGTGATGATTCGTTCCGAGAGCTTTCGGCTGAACTCACCGCTCTCGTGATAGCCAACGAACGAGACCAGCGACTGCCCAAGAGCCTCGGACCCGCGGGCGCCCGCCGCGATCACACCTTCCGACGTCACGATCGTCACGCCGGCCAACTTGAGTTCCTCCTCAACCATCATCATCGAGAGCGGCGTCCGCGGCCGGCCGAGCCGGTCCCGCTTGTGGACGAAGAGATGGGAGATCGACGGGTCGGCTTTCAGTTCCGCGATCATCGCATCGAATGCGGGCCGCTTTGTCCGAGTGCCGCGATAAAGCAACCCCTCTTCTGTAAATGCCGGGATGAGCGGGCGGGTCATCTGGCTTTCATGTTCAGGTAAGACCTTTCTGTTTCCCAGTCGTCGCTGATCTCGCTG
>VGYR01000134.1 GCA_016872925.1 Planctomycetota bacterium | reverse complement strand
GGCAATCCTGTTCGGCACAGGATTTGCGCCTTGGCGACTCGGCGGACTGAGAAGTTTAGGGTGAGTTGCGCGCCCAAGGTCATGACGGTATCGTGCCCGTCATGGCCGGACGAACCCAGCGAGATCTGCGCGAGCGAGATGTTCAAGGGCTGAAGTATCTGCGCAAACTTCGGCCGCTGCTCTCGCGGCTTCGCAAGGTTGGCGTTGAACGTGACAAGGCTGGTAATCGCCGGCTGTTCATGGATCAGTACTGCGCGTTGATCCTGATGTCACTGTTCAGTCCGGCGATCGAGAGCCTGCGTGACCTGCAGCGAGCCTGCGCCCTCGACAAGGTCCGCAAGCGGCTCGGCGTCGGCCGAGCTTCCTTGGGTTCCCTCTCGGAATCGGTGGCAATCTTCGACCCGGGGCCACTCAAGCAGAGCGCCATCGAGCTTGGCCACACGATCACAAGCAGGCCGAATCCGCGGTTTGCAGCGGTCGGCCAGCGCATCACGGCGGTGGATGGCACCGTCATCGAGACGGTCAAGCGTGTGGCGGAACTCTCGTGGACGCCCAAGACCAAGGGTAGGCATCTCTCTGCCTACCGGCTTCACACGCACTTCGAGGTTCTCTCAGGCAAAGCCGTGCGGATCGACGCAACGTCGGCGAATCCTGGAGGAGAAGCCGATGAGCGAGCAGTTCTGCAGCGGACGATAGAGGCCGACCGCTGCTACATCCTCGATCGTGGGTACATCAGTTACGGGCTCTGGAACGCGATTAATGGCGCCGGCAGTAGCTACGTCTGCCGGTCGTCAGACCGGACCCTGGCCACAGTCAGGCACGTCAACCAACTGACAGAAGCCGATCGTGAAGCAAGCGTCATCAGCGACGAGATCGTCGACCTGGGCTGGAAGGCGAAACACCGCACGCGACCGGATCATCCCGTGCGACTCATCTGCGTGGCGGTCAAGCCGCACGAGAGCTACCGAGGGCGTCAAGGCCCGCACTGTGACGGCGTTCTACGGCTCGTCACGAATCGACTCGACCTGCCGGCGGAACTGATCGCGGAGATCTATCGGCTGCGGTGGTTGATCGAGATGTTCTTTCGCACATTCAAGCAGATGCTCGGGTGCAAACATCTGTTCTCCGACAAGCACAACGGCGTGGAGATCCAGGCATACTGCGCCATGATCGTCTGCATGCTGATCCTGATCTATACGGGTGAGAGGCCAAGTCGGGCGATGTATCAGATGGTTTGGTACTACCTCATCGGCCTTGCCAGCCTCAAGGAACTGGACGCGTTCATCAAAACACGAAGATAGCCCGCGCCGGCGCAGCCACGGCCTGATCGGCACGCGGGGTTCGATGCTGCGCAGTCCACGTATGAACTCAGCGAGGGGGTGCCCGTGCCCCGGGAGCCGGCGTCGCTGGTCGAGCGAAGCCAGGATGGCAAAGCGCGAGCAGCGCCGAGTGACGCGAAGGGCAGGATGCCCGTAGCGAACGTCCGGCGACGGGGCACGGGAAGCCCCGAGCCCTGCGGCGAGTCGGCCGCCGCCCGCATCGCTCACGCGATTGCGGCTTCCTGATGCCCAGCACTGCGCCCGGCCGAAGATCAACCTGTCCTGCATCTGCCGTGCCGAACAGGATTGCCACGAGGGCCGAGGCGAGCGTCCGGCGACGGGGCACGGGCTGCCCTGAGCCAAGCGTCAGGCCCGAAGCGCCGCGATGAACCGGGCTGGCCCTTCACCGCCCGGCTATCAGTTTTTCGAGCAGGTCGCCGACCCCGATCGAAACGGCCATCTGCTGCATGTGTCGGACGTCAAGCCTTTCCCCGTGGAGGGCGACCAGCTTCGACACGTCGTCCCACTGCCGCTCGGACGTCTCGTTGGTCAGCCGAAACCACTCGAGCTTGGCCACGATGGAGTCCTCGGCCGTCGCGATCGGAATCATCGTCGCCCCGCCCATGCCGAGGGGCTGCGGCGTGGCACGCTCCATCGCGAGCAGGTCGAACGGCCGGCCACGACTCACGAACACGTCGACCTTGTAGGACGTGGGCATGTGAATGAGGTTGAAGCAAGACTTTCGCTGCACGGCATCCCGGACCGCAGCGGGGCTGACATAAAATTCTTCGCCGAAGGATTCGACAAAGGCTGCGACGTCGGAAGGCCCCAGATCACAGACGAGATCGACGTCCATCGTCGAACGCATCGCTCCGTGAAACGTGCTTGCGACGCTGCCGCCCACGTAGTGCCGGACGCCGAGCCTGCGAAGGGCCTCGGCCACGGGAATCAGGGCGGCGATCAGGTCATCGCCGTCGCTCACGCTCCGCGCCCCTGCCGCCAGCGGCGCACCTCGGCGGCGAGCTCACCACCATAGGCCAACTCGATGTACGCGAGCTGCACGTCGTCTTCCGCAAGACCAGGATGCCGCCGCCGAATGGCCTCCATGGCCATGAGCCTGTTTTGCCTCGACATGACGCACGCCTTCCGGATCCGCTCCGCCGGCGCAAGCTCTCGAAAGCACCGCAGTTGAACAGCCGCTGCGTCGTCGGCCGTGTCACTTGTGTAGGCAGGCATGCTCATGATCACGTCCTTGAGGCTCAGTCTACACCGATCCCGTACCACCTTCGAAACGCCGGCTCACGCGACGCCGGCAGTCTGAAGCCTGTACTCAGCGAGGGGCTGCCCGTGCCCCGGGAGCCGGCGTCGCTGGTCGAGCGCAGCCAGGATGGCGAAGCGAGAGCAGCGTTGAGCGAACGGAGGGCAAAATGCCCGCAGTGAGCGTCCGGCGACGGGGCACGGGCAGCCCCTCGCCACCACAACGGCCCGCAGCCCGCATCGCTCGCGCGATGCGGCTTCCTGAGAAGCCTGCTGCTACGGTGCTGTGGCCGCCGCCGGCAGCATCGCGCGAATAGCGTCGAGCCGCATCTCGACCGTCTCGCCCGGGGCGGTGAACCGCAGCAGCGATTCCTGGAAGAAGTAGACCACCCCGTAGCCGAGGTCGTGGGCCATGGCCGTCTGGTCCCGAACCATGCCGATCGGCACGGGCCGAGGCTTCTGGCCCGCGAGGACCCCGATGCCAAGCCGCGCCTTGCCCTCGAGCTTCGCCAGCACCGGGCTGCGGAGTTCGCCCGCGAAGCCTTTCATCGTGTCGCGATACACCTGCACCACCACCTCGTCGACGAGACCCTGCTCGACCCAGGCGGGCCAATCCTGCACGTAGTTCTTGTAGGACCACGGATACGGATTGGGTGACACCGACAGTTCGACACCGGGCCGCGCCGCCTTGATCGCCCTGGAGAGCCGGGCCACGAAGTCGGTGAGCTTCGCCGCCCGCCAGGCGAGCCAGTCAGCGTCGGTGGGAGCGGGCCGCGCGGCGTTGCCCGTCTCCTCGCGATAGCGGGCGAGCGTGTGGTCGTCGTAGCCGAAGGTGTTCTTCAAGGAGAGATGGTCGTCGAACTGGATCGTGGGCACGTGGTAGCGGGTGACGAACTCGACGGCGAGGTCTTCGTAGAACTGCTGCACGTCGGGGTGCACGAAGTTCAGGTAGGTCGTCGTCGTGCCATCCTGATCGAAGGTGCTCCGACCGGAGTCGTCGCGCGACAGCCACTCCGGGTGCCGCTGCGCGAGCGGCGAGTCGGCGGGCACCTTCAATCCCCACTCGAACCAGGGCACAATGTCGAGGCCATGGCGGTCGCCGAGGGCCACCCAATCGGCCGCCGGATCGCGGTCACCGGTGCCGAGGCCGTAGCGGTTCGAAATCCTGGGGGCACCGTGCTTCGCCATCACGTCGCTCGGATAGAAGGTCTCGCCCTGGCTCCAGACGACGGGGTAGAGGGCGTTGAGGTGCAGGTCGGCCGCCTGCTCGGCGAGGGCCGCCATGTTCGCCCGCGAGTGCATGACCTCGGAATCGACGTCGCTCACCCAGACACCGCGGAGTTCGGCGGCAGACGCGATGCGGCGCGGCCGAGCCGCGGGTGCATCGGTGGCCCACGCCGTGGCGACCCCACTGCCCACGACGGCGAGCAGACGGACGACCACCCGCCAGCCCCGCGGGGAACCAAACGTAGCCGTCATGATGCCACCCCACGGGCCGTCTCGTCGGTCCTGAGGTGGCGGAACCAGAACCAGTACACGCCCGCCGAGAGAAAAACGAACGCCACCAGCAGGGCGGCGAACGTCGACCACTGCCGGAGCACGAACACCATGCCCAGCATGAACAGCACCAACTGCCACGGCACCGCGAAGCAGATGGCCGCGAGGTCGCGGCGGCACTCGCCCCGGATCGCGTCCTGATCCTCGGCGGTCAACTGCGTGACGATCGGCCCCCAGAATCCGAAGGGGCGGGTCACCTTCACGAAGTTCAGGAGCGTCTCGCGGGCCGTCGGCTTCGTGAGCAGCGAGCCGAGCACGCAGCCCGCGAGCGAGATCACGCTCGGCACCACGAAGCTCATCACCTCCGTGAGCTCGATCTTGAGCACGCGGATCAGCACCGCCGAGAGCATGCCGAACAGCGTGCCCAGGGCGAAGCCGTAGCCGTTGTACCGCCACCAGTACCAGCGCAGCAGCAGCGGGATGAAGAGCCCCGTGCCGAAGGCCATGGTGATCCAGCCCCAGATGTCGTTGATGTTGACGCTGTCGAGGCTGAAGGCGAGCCCGAGCAGCACGATGGCCACGGTCGCGATCCGCGAATGCCAGACCAGCGTCTTGTTGCTGGCCCGGGGATTGAGGAACGTCTGGTAGATGTCCTTCACCCAGTAGGCGGCGCCCGCGTTGATCACCGCCGTGAAGGTCGACATCGCCGCCGCCATGAAGCAGGCGATCACGATGCCCTTCATGCCCACCGGCATGTATTCCGCGATCACGGTCGGCAGCACGAGTTCGGGGTCGATCACCTTGCCCGTGGTCAGCCCGTGATGGATGCCGAGCATGGCGAGGCCCATGACCAGCGGCCAGCGGAAGGAGAGCAGCAGAATCCAGAACAGCGAGAGCAGCCCCGCCTCCCGGTCGGACTTGGCGGCGAAGTACCGCTGGCTCGTGTAGCCGCCGGCCCCGGCGAAGCCCTCCACGCAGGTCTTCACGAGGTAGAAGAAGATCGTGATCCCGAAGGCGTTGTAGCGGGAGTATTCCCCCGGCATGTCGATCGTCAGCGGGGGCATCACGGCCGACCACTCGGCGAGCGTCGTCTTCACGGCCTCGAAGCCCCCGGTGCCATCGGGCACGGAGACCATGAACTCCGGCGGCAGCACCACCTTCGTCATCGCCAGCACGATCACGTAGAGCACCGCCGCGAGGATCAGGCCGCCCTGCACGACGTCGGTCCAGACCACGCCGTAGAAGCCGCTGGCGGCGGTGTAGGTCATGGTCAGCAGGATCAGCGCGATCGAGGCCGCACGGTCGTCGATCCCCATCAGGCTGCCGAAGAACTTGCCGCCGCCGACGGCGAAGTAGCTGATGATCCAGATCGACACCACGAGGTTGGCAAGCGCGCTGATCAGCCGCGCCGTGCGCCCCTCGTGGCCGTCGCCGAACCGCAGCCGCATCCACTCCGCGAGCGTCATCACCTGCGCGCGGCGGGTCCACTTCCCCATGAAGATCATGAAGAAGGCCATGATCAGCACGATCCCGCCGCGGATCTCGATGAAGAAGCCCTTCACGCCCAGCGAGTAGATGAGCGCGGTGATCACCATCGTGCCGGCGATGTCGGTGTTGCTCGACATGCCCGAGGCGCCCAGCGCCCACCAGGGGAGGTTGCGGTTGCCGAGGAAGTAGGCGTCGATGCTGTCGCGGGCCTTCCGCTCGAGCCACAGGCCGAGCGCCATGATCCCGACGAGATACGCGGCGATGAAGCCGTAGTCGAGCGGGGCCAGGACATTCGTGCCCGTGAAGAGGTTCATGGTCGCCACTCCCTGGTTGATCGCCGCTCTACCTCAGGCACGCTGTTCGAGGTCCGCGAGAAGATTCCGGCAGAGCAGCAGGGCCCGCGGCACGTGGAAGGCACACTTGTAGGCGCCCCCCTTGAACGACTGGCTGACGCGGCCCTCGCGGTCGAGGTAGCCATACCACTCGCCGTACTCGCGGTCCGGGAAGTGCCCGAACGTGTAGTCCTTCACCGTCTGGAAGAGCGCCCAGTCGGTCTCGCTCCCCGTCACGGCGTAGTCGAGCAGGTGGGCGTAGAGGGCCTCGCAGTGCGGCCACCAGAGCTTCATGTTCCACTCGAGTTGGATGGGCGAATGCCCCCGGGCGTCGAGAAAGTAGAACAGCCCGCCATGATCCTTGTCCCAGCCTTCGGCGTGCGACCAGCGGACGATGTTGACGGCCAGGGCGGAGAGGTCGGCGTCGTGCTGCCGCTCGGCCCAGTGCTGCAGGAACCAGCCCGCCTCGATCGCGTGGCCGGGATTCAGCTGACGGCCCTCCGGCAGGTCGGTGCAGAGCGACCCGTCCGGGCGGACGTACTCGTAGACCCGCCGCTCCTCGGGCTTCACGTGCCGAAGAAACGCGGCCTGGCACTCCGCCAGCTCCCGTTCGTAGGGAGCGGCCTTGCCGTCGGTCAGTTCCTCGATCAGGTTCATGAGGATCATCGGCACGGCAAGCGCCTCAAGCGGCGTCTCCCCGGCATACGACGGCCGGCCGACCTTCTTCCAGTCGAAGGCCCACGACCAGACCAGGGCGAACATCCGCTCGGCTTCCCGGAGGTAGCTCTCGTCGCCGCTGGCCCGGGCGTATTCCGCCATCGCCATCACGTAGAAGCACTCGCTGAAAATCTTCCGCTGGATGGCGATGGGCGTGCCGTCGGCCGTCATCCGAAACGGGATCCGGTCGTCGGGCGTGAGGGCCTTGAACCTCAGGAACTCCGCGCCGCTCTTCGCCATCGCCAGCCACTCGGGCCTCGGGTCGACGGTGCGATAGAGCTTGCTGAAGAGCCAGGTCTCCCGGCCCTGCAGCCAGCCGTACTTCGTGACGTCGAACACCTTTCCCTGGCGGTCGAGGCAGTTCCAGAAGCCGCCGTGCTCGCGGTCCCAGGAGTGCCGCTCCCAGAATGGGATCACGCTGCCGAAGAGCTCCTGCTCGAACTCGTCGCGGAGCCGGCCGAGCGTGTGCCGCGGCACCGCGTATTTCGCGGTCGATGATCCTGCCCCGCCTGCCTGCAGCGTCATGTCAGATTCCTTCGCCCGGCCACCACTCCCGGTAGCGGTCGTAGAGGTTTCGGGCGGCCGGGTAGGCCGAGTTCGGGCTCATGAAGTGGGAGAACTCGAACGTGATCAGCTTCTCCACGCCAGCCGCCGAGGCCTGCTCCGCCTTGTAGAGCAGCTTGCGGATGTCCGTCGGCGGAAACTTGATCGGCATGTCGCGGTCGAAGCTCTCCAGGTTGCTCCAGCACCGCAGGCCGTGCCGCTCGGCGAGTTCGCGGTTCACCCGCAGGTAGTCGGGCAGATCCAGGAACGACATCTGCCCGTCCTGGAAGGCCACGATGTCGACCTTGCCCTCGAGGTCGCGGAACACCGACTCCCACTCCTTGACGTGCTGGTCGAGCGAGATCGCCTCCGCACCGAACTGCTTCGCCCCCTTCACGTAGGGCGACATCAGAATCGGCACGTTCTTGAGCATCCGCAGGTGACCGGCGAGCTCGTCGTAGACCCGCATCATGCCGGCGTTGAAGGTGTTGATCTCGTGGCTGATGTACCAGCCGGCGAACGCGCGGCGGTGACCGTAGCGGTCCATCACCTCGGTGCAGAAGTCGCGGTTGAGGTCGCTTTCCGCCCGATAGTCGCCGTTGATCCAATGCTCGCCCGAATCGTAGGTGCCGAAGAAGAACTGCATGCCGCAGCGCTCCGCCTCGGTGAGAAACACGTCGACGAGATCCTGGTAGGCCGGCAGGCACCGCCGGTGCCGGTTGATGACCTGCGAATCGAAGGTGAGCCGCTCGCGGTAGCCGGCCCGGATCAGGATCACGGTGTCGATCCCGATCGCCCGCATGGCGTCGAAGTCGGCCGCCCACTCCTTCCGGCCCCAGTTCTGCGGCGGGATGTCGTGGGTGATCTCGTCGAGAAACGTGCCCGTGATCTTCAGCATGGCTCGATCTTCCACGTCTGGATTTCGAAGGGCCGTAGGTGCACGTCGAGCCGCTTGGTCCGCCCGAGGTCGGCGGAGGAAAGCATCGTCGTCTCGTCGAGCTGCATGCGGGATGCCCTCTGCGGACCGTCGGCCAGGGCGGGGAGCCGCAGCGTGGTCGCCACGGCCTCGCTTGACGGGTTCAGAAGCCGCACCAGCAGACCCTTGCCGGCCGCCGGTTTCAAACCCATCACCTCCAGCGGCGTGTCGCCGACATCGAGCAGCGACGCGGCGAACGCAGCCGGCCCCGTCGCCGCTTTGACGGGTACCACGGGGCACTCCTGGATCCAGCACGGATGCAGGGTCTCCTTGAGGAGCCGCATCGCCTCGACGACGCCCCCGGCGCAGCCGATGGCCAGGGTGTGGTCGAGCCGCCGCTGCAGCTGGGCGTCCGGCGTGGGCCGCTGCGGGCCCGCCTGACACGACCGGATCCGGCCGCCGCGGACCGAGAGCGAGCCCACCGCGCGGTGGAGCGTGAACGCCGCGGCCGGCGTGCCGGACCCCGCCACCGCGACGAGCTCGAACTCGTGCAGCCCGACGCCGCCCGCGAAGGGCGTGCCCGTCGCGCCGGCCCACGCGAGGCCGTCGTTCGTGTGATGCACCGGATAGGACTTCTCGCCAGGGTAGGCCGGCGCGGCGAGCGGCCCCGGCCAGAGGTCGTGCACCGCGGGCTTCGCTGCCAGCCACCACCACTGGGCCTGGCCATCCACAACCACGTGATGACAGGCCCCGAGGCCACCCGCGCCCGCGAGCACCTGCGGATCCACGACCACGCGCAGGCGGCTGTCGGCGAACACGTTCGTATAGGAGATCCGCAGGTTCCACACGTGCGAGTGCTGGCGGGCATCGTCTGCATCGCGCCAGCGCCGCTCAGCCCGCACGGCGATGGGCATCGTCACCTGCGGGCCCACGCACTCGAGGATCGGCGTGTGGGCGAGCCCGTCCCGCTGGATCGACGAGGGTCCGCAGATCTCGTAGGTAAGGTGAAACACGTCCGCCGTCTGGCCGTCGGCCCCCGCAGACATGAGCCGCGCCCGCTGCACAGGAAGCTCGGGGCAGGGGCCATGCGAGTAGCCGTCGCCGAGGTCGGCGTCGAGTTCGAAGCGGATGGCACTCGTGAGCGATTCCGGCACCGGCTCCGGCATCGCGTTCGTGGCGAGGACGAGCGGCTCGGATGTCTCTGCGAATGAAAACACCTCGAAGCCGAGCGGCGGCAGGCTGAAAGCCGCCTGCACCTCGTAGGCTCGGCCCCAGGTGGTCTCCAGGTACCGGTTGCGGATCGCCTTGCACGACGTGGCCGGCACCCGCACGGGAACCTCCGCGCCGGCCGCATCGACGGCCCGCAGCTGACGGGCGACGGACGGCTCTGAGAACTCGCCGCCTTCATCGGGCAGGAGGATGCGAACTGCCGCGGAGACGGTCACGGGCCACGGATGCGGGTTGAAGGCGAACACGCGGGCCGTGCGGGGATCGCTCGGGGCCGGGAGCCGGTGCTGCACGAGGTGCTCGATCTGCCGCGTGATCATCTCCTGCGCCAGCGCGAGCACCTCGTGGAATCGCTGCACGTCGTCGAGGTGGACGTCGTCCACGCTGCAGCCACAGATGTCGTCGTGGGCGTGGTTCTTGAGCAAAGCATCCCACGCGGCCTCGAGCAGCGCCGGCTCGACCACCGGCAGGCCGTTGACATTGGCCCAGGCGGCGAGCGGCTCGACCACGCGGGTGAGCAGCGACTGCGCCCGGTGGTTGAAGATCTTGAGATCGACCCGCGAGGAAAGCACGTTGCGGAGGAGCGGATGATCGGCCTGGCCGAGGAGGTCGCCGCTGAAGACGGGCAGCGCTTCGTGCTCCACGGCTGCCCGCAGGGCGGCGAGGTAGTCCTCGAAGCCGCCGAAGGCGAGCTGAATCTCCGACTGGCTGGCGTTGAGATCGGCAACGACCGCGGCGAGGTCGCCCCGGGCCGGAAGATGATCCCCACCGGCGGGCAGCACCACGACGGAGTGCTTCTGGAAGGGCAGCACGCGTGCGAGCGTGTGGCTCAGCCGTTCCCGGGCCCGCTCGTCGCTGGCGGCGAGGCCGTCATACCGCCCATGAAAGCTCTCCTGGCCGAGCGCGCCGAGCGGGAAGTAGCCCTCTCGCAGAAACGTGGCCAGCACCTCCGACCCGTCGGGCGCCCGCCACGTGAAGATCGCGCCGTCGCGGTCCCGCACCTCCGCGGGCATGCCGCGCATGAACAGGAAGGAATCGATCCCGAAACCGGCGAGGATCTGCGGCAGCTGCGCAAAGTGCCCGAATGAATCGGGCACGTAGCCGACCCGCGAGGCGCCACCGTGTTCGCTGGCGATGCCGATGCCCCGCTGCAGGTTCCTGATCAGCGACTCGGGCCGCGCGAGGAAGCAGTCGGGCATCGTGTACCAGGGGCCGAGCCTGAGCCGCCCCGCCTCGACGAGCGTCCTGATCCGCGGCCGGTCCTGCGGGCGAATCGCCAGGTGGTCTTCGAGCACCACCGTCTGGCCGTCGAGGACGAAGTTTGGCAGCGTGCCCGACTCGAGCAGGTCGAGCAGCTCCGCCACCATCTCGACCAGCCGCAGGCGGTACGCCTGAAACGGCAGGTACCACGCACGATCCCAGTGCGTGTGGGGGACGACGATGCCCGTGCGCTGCGTGCTCATGGCCACTGGCCCCCGGTCCGGCTCGGGCTGGTCGCGATCAAGGCCGACCTGCGGCCGGATGGATGATGCGGCGTGTTATGCACCATCACCGCCATTTTGAGGAGGGCACGGCTCTCGTCGCCGATTCGTCCCAGTTCGCGGCGGATTCGTCCCTGGATCTGCCCGGTTCGTCCCTTGGCAGGTTTTTAGCGCTGCCGGCCCGCGCGATCACGATCAACTGGGTGACGGTGGGCGATCCGGGGAATGCCGCCGACACCGCTGGAAGCCCAAACCCTGCTAACGCCGTGGCCGCCGCCTTCCAGATCATGAAGTTCGAGACGACCAATGCGCAGTACGTTGACTTCCTGAACTCGGTGGCCGCGACCGACACGTATTCGCTCTACAACGCGAACATCGGCACGAACGCCCGGGGCGGGATCACGCAGACGGGTTCGTCAGGGGGCTACACGTACGCGGTGCGGACCTCCATGGGCGACAAGCCGGTGAACTACGTGACCTGGTTCAGCGTTGCGCGGATGGCCAACTGGCTGCACAACGGCGCCACGGGCACGTCGAGCACGGAGACGGGGGCGTACACCCTGGTCGGCGGCCAGACGAGCGGGACAGTCCCGGCGCGGAATCCGAACGCCTTGGCCTACGTTCCAGGGCCGGCGCGCACTCTGGGTAATCTGGGCTGGCGCGGCAAGCCCGTGTTTGCGATGATCGGCTTTGTCAGGATTTTTTGTCAAAGCCTTCGTTGGAGATACAGCTGTGCCAAAGGATACCGAAGCCGTTCTGGACATGGATGTCAAAGGCATTCTCGAGGAGTTTGCCCTCCTGCCGGACCCACGATCACACGTCAACCGCCTGCACCTTTTGAGCGACCTGGTGGTCATCTGCATCATGGCGGTC
>VGYR01000133.1 GCA_016872925.1 Planctomycetota bacterium | reverse complement strand
CGCCGGTGACCGATCCACTGCTCAGGCGACGGCAATCCCATGCCGTGGGCCGGCTCCTGAAGCGGCTCCATGTCCGCGGCCTGATCGCGAAGATCCCCCGCACGCAACGCTGGCGGATCACCGACCGGGGCCAGAGCGTCCTCGGCACGTGTGTCAGGCTGCATTACCACGGACTGGCGACGGCAGCGTAAACATGCGCGCAAACGACGTGTGTGTCACGAATAAAGACTCTATCCCGAAACTGGCCTCTGGTCAGACGCTCCTGTTTGACCTGTGAGAACGGAACCCAAAGAGCCGGATGTGGGACCCACAAGTCCGGTTCTGTGAGAGGCCTGGGGGCGAAAGCCCCCGGGCCTACTCGACCCACACGGAGCGCAGCCGTACCGCTTACGCGGTTACGCTTGCTGCAATCAGGAAGCCGCCATCGCGTGAGCGATGCGGGCAGCGCCACACGGAGCGCCGAGAGGCATCACGCATCAGCGCGACGCGTCGTCGAGCCAGGCGAGCAGGCTCGCGTAGCCCCGGATGCCGAGGTCGAGCCGCCGGGCGTCCCACTCGGCCTGCGTCGCGGCCGTCGTGATCGCCGCCACCCGCACCCCCGCGGCGCGGCCCGCCTCCCAATCGCTCGGCCGGTCGCCGATCATCCAACTCGCGGCCGCGGGGATGCCGTGCTCGGCCAGCATCTCCTCGATGAACCGCGGCGACGGCTTCCGGTACTGCGAGGGCTCGTCGGGCCGCTCCGGGGCGATGCAGATCCGCGTGAACGGGGCCGGGCCGAGATCGAGCAGGTCGATCATCCGGCGGTTGACGGCCTCGACGTCGGCGAGCGTGAAGTAGCCGCGATTCACCCCCGACTGGTTCGAGAGGATGAACAGCCTCGTCCCGGCCTCCAGCAGCCGGGCGAGCGCCTCGCGGGTTCCCGGGAGCAGCGTCACCTGGTCGACGGCACCGACGAAGTGCCGGTCCTCGATCAGGGTGCCGTCGCGGTCGAGAAACAGGGCCGGGATGTCGGCGGGCACGATCGGAGTCCGAAAGCGTGGAGGGCGGTCGAACCCGCCGCGGACCTGGGTATCATATCGGCCACGTGGACGGTCCCGGGCGGCCGTCGGCAGCGGGTATCCTCGCAGGGGAAGCGTCGATGGTTGATCGGAAGCATGCCCCCGGCCCGTCGTCCGAGCGGCCGTCGTCGGGCGGTACAGGCGGCTGGTTCGGCAAGGCCGACATGCTGGCCGTGGCGGTTCTCCTCGGGCTCGTCACGCTGGGTTGGTGCGCGGCCAACGGCAAATGGACCGCCGCCCAATGGGCCCTGCCCTCGGCCTATCTCGACCCGGAGAAGTGCGACGTCATCCACGCCCTGGCGATGATGAAGGCGGCGGGTGACGGCGAGTTCGTGCCGCTTGCCTGGAAGCGCGTCTCGCGGCTCGGCGCGCCTGATGGCGCCAACTGGAACGACTGGCCGCTGCTGGAGGAGTTGCAGATCATCTTCTTCGGGCTGCTCGCAAAGGCCTTCGGCCTGTTCGGAGCGCTCAACGTGGGCATGCTGCTCGGCCACTGGGCCGCGGCGGCCACGTTCTACGCGGTCGCCCGCACGCTCGGCTGCCTGCGGTCGTGGGCATTCGTCGGTGGCCTCGCCTACGGTCTGGCCCCCTTCCTGTTCGCGCAGTCTCCGCACCACATCACGACCGAATACGTCTGGCACGTCCCGCTGTTCATCCTGGTCTGGAAGTGGGTGTCGACCGACGGCGGCCTGGCCTGGGGCAGCCGGCGGTTCTGGGCGGCGATCGCGATCGCGGTGGTCACCGGGCTGCAGAGCCCCTACTTCACCAACGTCCTCTGCCAGCTTGCCCTGCTCGGCGGAGCGGCCCTGGCCTGGCGGCACCGGTCGCTCGCGGCCCTCAAGCCGGCACTCGCCGTGGTCGGGGCGGCCGCCGTGGCCTTCGCGGCGATGAACCTCGACACCTGGACCTACCGGATGGCCAACGGCGTGAATCCCGGGGCGGTCGTCCGGGAGTACAAGTGGCTGGAGATCTACGGGCTCAAACTCGTGGACCTCGTCATTCCGCCGATCACCCACCACTCGGCAGGGTTCGCGAAGTTCGCCGCCGCCCACCGGTCGGGGGCTCCGTTGCTCGACGAGGGCTCCTATCTCGGCATCGTGGGCATCGCCGCCGTGGCCCTGCTCGCGCTCGTCGCCGCCCGGGACGTCGTCGACAAGGGCTCGATGCCCGCCGCCGCGTGGCAGGTGCTCTGGGTCGTGCTGACGTTCTCCACCGGCGGGCTCAATGCGATCCTCGGTGCCTTCGGGTTCACGCTGTTCCGCACCGGCTGTCGCTACAGCGTGGTGATCCTCGCGATCGCGCTGGTGCATGCGGCCCAATGCCTCTCCGGGTGGCAGCGGAGCAGGGGAGCCGGGGCGGCCTCCGAGACGGGCCGGATCGGCACGCTCACCGCCGTGGCCGGCCTGACGCTGCTGATTCTCTGGGACCAGGTACCGCGGGGTCCCACCGCCGAACAGTCGACGCTCATCGCCCGACAGGTCGCGGCGGACCGGTCCTTCGTGGCCGACATGGAGTCGATGCTGCCCCCCGGAGCGATGGTGTTCCAGCTGCCGGTGATGGACTTCCCCGAGTCGCCGGCTCCGGGCGTGCCATCCTACGACCACTTCCGTCCCTACCTGTACGGCGGCGGCCTGCGGTATTCCTTCGGCTCGATGAAGGGCCGCCCGCGCGAGGAGTGGCAGAAGGCGATCCAGGCGAAGATGTTCGAAGGCGCCGCGGGGGACCAGCAGGCGCAGAAGATCCGCTTCAACATCGCCAGCGTGAACGCCGCGGTGGACGAGCTTCAGAAGAAGGGGTTCGCGGCCCTGTACGTCAACCGCAACGGCTTTCCCGATCGGGGCAAGGGCCTGCTCGAGGCCCTCGCGGAACTCGGCTTCGACGCCCCGCCGATCGAGAGCCAGCTCGGCGACCTGGCGTGCATCCGGCTGGCCCCGGCGGCACGGCAGGGGAAGTGAAGCGGTGGACCGGGCGCTCCTCCGGACTGCGGCGGTGATCGCTGCCGCGACGGTGGCCGGCTTCTGGGCCACGCTCTCCGCCGACTTCGTCTACGACGCCAGGCTCCAGATCCTCACCGATCCGTTCCTGCATGATCCGTCGAACTGGTGGCACGTGCTCACGTTCCGCGTGCTCGGCATGGACGTGCTGGACTTCAACCGCCCGGTGCACCTGGCCTCGATGATGCTCGACGCGGCGGTGTGGGGCAGGAATCCCTTCGGCTACCACCTCACGAGCGTCTTGCTCCATGCGGTGAACGTGGTCTTGGTCTGGCTCGTCCTCCGCGTCGTACTCGCCTCCGGGGGCCGGGAAGCACCGTCGCCGCAGGCGCTCGTGCCGCTGATCGGAGCGGCGTTGTTCGCGTTTCATCCGGTCGTCGTCGAGGCCGTCTGCGAGCCGACGTTCCGGGAGGATCTGCTGGCGGCCCTGTTCACGCTCGGCGCGGTGGTGCTCGCGTCGCGGCACGACCCGCGTGTTGGGGTCGATGTCCGGCGGGCGGTCGCCTGCGCAGGCTGCTGCCTGCTGGCCGTCGGCAGCAAGGAGTCGGGCGTCGCCGCGCCGTTCGTGCTGGCCGCCTTTTGGCTCGTCTTTCGGCGGCGCGAACCGCGCGACTTCTGGCTGGCCGCGGTCGGAGCCGGGCTGGCCGTGGTGACCGCCTTCCTCGCCGCCCGCTTTCTCCTCGAGCCGACGCCGTCGCGGATTTTCGAGATCCGGCCGGAGTATCCCGGGGGCTCGTTCGTGGAGGCGATGAAGGTCGAGCCGAGGATCCTGGCCTTCTACGCGCAGCTGATCGTCTTTCCCGCCAACCTGTGTGCCGACTACGGCGGCTACTCAGTTCGTCACCTCCCGCTGTGGCTCGCCGGGGTGATCCTCGTGATCCTGGCCGGCGCCGGGGCGGTCGCCGCGTGGCGGGATCGCCGGGTGGCCTTCGGCCTGGCCCTCACGGTGCTGCCGCTGGTTCCCGTCTCGAACCTCGTGCCCATCTATCGGGCGGCGGCAGATCGCTACCTCTACCTGCCCCTCGCCGGGATCGCGTGCGTGGTCGCCTGCCTGCTCGATGCTCCGTGGCTCCACGCCCGGGAGCCGCGCCGGCGGCTGGCCACACTCGTCGCGATCGCGGCGGTCGTTGGTCTGCTGGCCGGATGTCTCGAGCGCCAGCAGGTCTGGCGGAGCCAGCTCGCCCTCTGGACCGATACCTACGCGCGGAACCCCGGCTCGTTCAATGGGGCCAGCGGGCTGGCGGGCGCCCTGCGCGAAACCGGACGGCATGCCGAGGCGATCGAGATGGCGCGGCGGGCGATCGCCCTTTCGGAAGGCGGGCGCGGCGACGCGTGGATGGGCCTGGCGCTGGCGTTCGAAGCCGCGGGCCGCCCGACCGAGGCCGACACCGCCGCCGACAAGGCGGTGGACCTCGATCCCCGGCTCGCCGATCCGGATGCCCGCGTGGCGGCACTGGCCATGGAGCGGGGAGAGGCGGACCTTGCGAAGACGATTCTTGCCCGCCGGGCCGCGCCCTGAGCCGGCCTACCAGCCCAGCCAGGTGCGGCGCCCGAGTCGGAGCAGGTCGCCGATGCTGCGGTGGGTCTCGGCGAAGTCGGCCTTGCTCGCTCCCTGGGTGCGGTCGGTGAAGGTGATGGGCACTTCCACGATCCGGGCCCCCACCCGCTGCAGCCGCCAGAGCAGGTCTTCCTGGAAGGCGTAGCCCTTCGACTCGGGCGGCTCGATCCGGTCGAGCAGCGCGAGCCGGATGGCCCGAAAGCCTCCCGACGCGTCGCGAACCGGCACCCACAGCACCCACTGCGTGAACCAGCAGACCAGCCGGCTGGCGATCTCCCGCGAGAGCGGCCAGCCGATCGTCCGGCCCCCCGGCACGCGGCGGGAGCCGATGGCGAGGTCGGCCGGCTTCCCCCCCGGCGGATCCATGGCCGCGAGCAACCGGGGGATGTCGTCGGGGTCGTGGCTCATGTCGGCGTCCATGTAGACGGCGATTTCGAAGCCCCGGTCGCGGGCCACCCGCAGCCCCTCGAGGATCGCGCTGCCGAGGCCGCGGCGGCCGCGGCGGACCAGCACGTGCAGCCGTGGTTCGGTGGCGGCCCGCTCGAGGGCGATCTGCCCCGTGCCGTCCGGCGAGTCGTCATCGACCACCAGCATGTGCAGGTCCTCCCGCGCGGCGAGGACGCGGTCGATCAGCGTGCCGATGTTCTCGCGCTCCTTGTAGGTGGAGGCATTGACGATCACCCGTCCGCGCACCCATGGCTCGGCGGAGCGGAGGTCCTGCTCGGGGGAGGTGGCGGCGGAGGATGTCATGCGGGGATTGTGGCCTCGGCACGGGGTGGAGTCATGCCCCGCCGGTGCCGCGGCCGCGCGGCGGATGGTCCCGCAGGAGGTTGCTCCGGGCCTCGATCTCGTCGATCGGCCGCAGGCCGCGGTCGCCACCCGGCGGCAGGATCGGATAGTGCCGGGCGGCGGTCAGGGCGTCGACCACCTCGTGGCAGAAGCCGGGATGCGTCACCCAGAGGCGCGGGTCGACGCGGCGGAGGTCGAACGAGGCGGAGTACGAGCGGAGCGTCTTGCGGCGCCGCTTCACGTATTGCGGAAAGAACGAGAGGGAGAGTTCCCGAAGCGAGCGATAGATCGGGTCGCGGTAGCGGAGGAACGGGCTGTTGCTCTTGGAGATGGCGCCCCAGCAGCCGCGCCGGCGAAACAGGGCCACCACGTGGTCGACGTCGCCCCGTGCCGCGCCCATGTCCATCAGGAGCGGCGGCTCGCCCGTCAGCCAGAGGCAGCACGCCGCCACGAAGGCCGCCTCGACGCAGTGGGCCTCTCCGTGCCGCAGCGCCTCGCGCACCGACCGGGCCGTCTGTTCCTCCGCCGCCACGTTCCACCGGAGGCTATTGACGAAATCCTGGATGCGGTCCGGCGTCCGCAGGCTGGCGAGTCGGACGGCAAGCCGCCGGGGAAGGCCGAGGGCGAGGCCGAGTCGGGGGCCGCTGGGCGGCAGCCGGTGCTGTCGGGGGCGTGCTGGCACGGCCCGAGGCTACCACCGTGGCGGGTGGATCGAAATCCGCGGGCCGAGCCTCGCCGATCGCGGCCGGAACCGCGTACAAAGGCGTCAACCACTGGAGGGTTGTTCTGCCATGCGTCGTGCACGTGGGGCGGTTGCGGTTTTGGGTGTCGGGTTTCTCGCGTCGTGCCTTGCGGCAGCGCCGGCTCGTGCCCAGGTGTGCCTGCCGACGTGCGGCTACGGCAACGTCGGCTACTCGGCCGGCTACAGCTTCACCCGAGCGGGCTGGTGCGGGCCGCGCTGGGGTGGCTGGTGCGGGCCGCGATGGGGCGGGTGGTGCGGGCCCCGCTGGGGCGGCTGGTGCGGCCCCGGCTGGGGATTCCGTCCATGGGGTTGGCGCCGGTGGTGCGCGCCGCCGGTGTACTCCTATGGCTCGTGCTACGGGTGGCCGGCCTGGTACGGGACCAGTTGGCTGCCGTCGTGCGGATCGGTGTGGATGGGAGCCCCGTTCGGAGGATCGTTCTTCTCCGGCGCGGCCGTGCCGTATCCCACGCTCGGCTACCCGGTGATCGCGCCGGGCTTCGTTTCGTCGTCGGGCGTCCCGTCTGCAGCAACGGCTCTCGTGGCGGCGCCGCCCGCTGCAACCCCCGCGAGCGGCGTCCCGCAGGCGCGGACGGCGGTGGCGACCATCCAGGGCCTTCGTGCCCGGGCTCAGGCGGCAGCCGTCGCCGGAGCCATTCCGCGGGCGAGCAACGCAGTCGCCCGGCTTCGCGCCGCCCGGCTCGTGGCGGTGGGCGATCGTCATCTTCGGGAGGCCGATGGCGATCCGGCGAGGCTGCGTGAGGCCGTCGAGGCTTATCGGCGGGCCGCGGGCGTGGCGGCCGACCAACCGGACACGTTCGTGAGGCAGGCGATCGCGTTGGTTGCCCTCGGTGATCGCACGCAGGCCGATGCGGCCCTCGACAAGGCGGCGTCCGTGGACGGCCGCCTGGCGGATGTCCAGCCCCGTCCGGCGACGGGGCCGACCGATCCGGTTTTCGGTGACCGGGCCGCCGGCAGCCCGTCACCGGCGGTTGCCCGAGGTCAGGCGATCCTTCGTCAGATCGCGGCCCAGGCAGGCCCTGCGGGAGATGCCGCCGAACCGCCCCTCGCCCGCATCGCGGCCCGCTGGGCCGAGCGGTTCGGTGCGGCCGACGCGCTGGTGGCGCGGCGGTGACTATCCTGTGGGGGCCATGACGGATCGCCCGCCCCTCTGTGAACGCATCGACCTCGCCGCCGCCGATGGCCGCCGCCGGCTCGACGCGCTTCGCGGGATGCTCGTCTCGCAGGGAGACGTGATCAGCCCGGCGGGTCGTCAGAAAACGATCGACGTCTTCGGGGAGCCCCTCTCGCCACGGCAGGTCGTGGAGCGGATCTGCGCGGACGTCCGCCGCGATGGACTGGCGGCCCTGCTCGACTACTCGCGGCGGATCGACGGCGCCGCGACGACGCCGGAGTCATTGCTGGTGCCGGCCGCGGAGTTGGCGGCCGCCCACCGCGATGCGGCGCCTGAGTTTCTCGCGGCGGTGCGGAGGATCCGCGACCGCGTGGAGCGGTTTCAGCGGGCGCTCCTCGCCCGCGACGTGGAGGTGAAGCTGCCCGGCGGCGGCAGCCTGCGGCAGCGGTACGTCCCGCTCGACCGCGTGGGTGTCTGCGTGCCGGGCGGCGCGGCGGCCTACCCGTCCACGCTCCTGATGACCGTCGTCCCCGCCCGCGTGGCAGGCGTCCGCGAGATCGTCGTCGTCGCCCCGCCGACGAGGTTCGGCGCGGAGAACCCGCACGTCTTGGCCACGTGCCACGAACTCGGCGTGACCACGGTCGTGCGGGCCGGCGGTGCCCAGGCCGTGGCGGCGCTGGCCTACGGCGTCGAGGGGCTGCCCCGCGTCGACAAGATCGTCGGCCCGGGCAACCTGTTCGTGGCCCTCGCCAAGGAACACGTCTACGGCGACGTGTCGATCGATTCGATCGCCGGGCCCAGCGAGATCGTGGTGGTGGCCGACGACGCCGGCCGCCCCGAGTGCATCGCCGCCGACATGCTCGCCCAGGCCGAGCACTCGCCCGGTTCTGCAATCCTGTTGACCGCGAGCCGCGTGCTCGCCGACGCCGTCGCCGTCGCCCTCGAGCGGCGGCTGGCCGTGCTCGAACGCGCCGACCTGACGCGTGACAGCCTGCGACGCTTCTGCGGGATCGTGATCACCCGCAGCGACGCCGAGTCGGCCGACCTCGCCCACGATCTCGCCCCGGAGCACCTCTCGATCGACACCCGCGACCCGGAGGCCACGCTGGCCCGGATCCGGCACGTCGGCGCGGCGTTCCTCGGGCCCTGGAGCCCGGTGGCGGCGGGCGACTATGCGGCCGGACCGTCGCACGTGCTGCCGACCGGCGGCACGGCGAGGTTCGCCGCGGGCCTGTCGGCCAACGAGTTTCTCCGCGGCGGCAGCGTGATCGCACTGGCGCAGGACGACCTTGCCGCCATGGCCGACGACGTCCGCCTGCTCGCCGACACCGAGGGGCTCACCGCCCACCGCCGCAGCGTCGACGCCAGATTCGCGTGACGGACCGGTGATTCAACGCCCGGCAAGGACGGGGCTTGACGCGGACCGCGAGCCAGCCCCAAATATCCTCCGGCGGAGGAGAGCGGCGGTGGCAGCGTGGTCGCGTTGCCGAGGAGCGGTGGGATCTTCCTGGAGAACGATCATGACGACGCGTTCGACGATGGCTTGGGTGCTGCGCCGCGGCCGGCGGTCGGTCGCTCGGATCGGCGCGGCAGGTGCCGTGATCGCCGTCGGGCTGATGGCGACCGATGCGGTCGCCATCTCCACATCCTCTCTCGACACCTTCGCCACCACCAACGAGGGCTGGCAGATCGGTAAGGCGGGTGTCCAGCCCACCCAGGTGTCGGGCACGGGGCCGGACAGTCAGATCGGCTACCTGAGTCATCTCTCCGACGGTGGCAGTTCGAACGGCAAGTGGCTGATGTGGAATGACCAGCCTCGCTGGCAGGGGAACTACACCGCGGCCGGAGTCACCGGCATCAGTCTCGCGGCCAAAGTCAGCTCGGGCAGCAGCCCGGTCAGCATGCGGATTGCGTTCGACGGGCCCGGCGGCTGGTTCTCCTCGTCGCCGGTGAGCGTGGGCGGAGGCTGGAACACCTATTCGTTTTCCCTCACCCAGGCGGGCTTCAGCCACGTCGCCGCCGGTGGCGGCACCGGCACGTTCGCCGACACGATGGCGGCCGTGACGCGGTTCGAGGTGTTGAGCGGGGCCGGCGCCGTCGGCTATAGAGCCGCCGGTGACATCGTGCAGGCCGGCATCTCGACCAACACGATCCTGATCGACACCATCGCGGCGGTGCCAGAGCCCTCCGCGCTCGCCCTGATGGCCGCCGTGCCGGCGGCCGTGATCGGCGATCTCGTCCGCCGCCGGCGCCGGTCGTCGCGGTCGCGTGGATCGTGAGGATGCCGCGGGCTCTGGTCTGCGCGTGAGGTAGACTTGGGGCTCCTGCCGAGGGATTTCCCGCCCAGGCCTTCCCATGACCACGTCCGCAGCGGCCGCTGCCACCAGTCTCGTCCGTCCCGAGATCGCCGCGCTCGAGGGCTACGTTCCCGGTGAGCAGCCGCAGGCGGGGAAGTGGATCAAGCTCAACACGAACGAAAACCCCTACGCGCCCTCGCCGGCCGTGGCGCGGGCGCTGGCGGCGACGGCGGCGGGTCGGACGCTCGCCAAATATCCCGACCCGCTCGCCACGGCCTTCCGGCGCCGGGCCGCCGAGGTGCTCGGCGTCGAGCCCGACTGGATCATCTGCGGCAACGGCAGCGACGACCTGCTCACGATCCTCGTGCGGACGTTCGTGGGCGAGGGGCAGTGCCTGCGGATGCCTTATCCGAGCTACATCCTCTACCGCACCCTCGCCGGCATCCAGGGAGCCGGCTGCGACGAGGTGCACTACCGCCGCGACTGGGCGCTCGGCGACGAGTTCGCCGCCCCGCGGGACGACCTCCGGCTCGCGATCCTCGCCAATCCGAACAGCCCCTCGGGAACACTTCTGCCGCCGGAACGGGTGGCGGAGCTTGCCGATCGGCTGCCCTGCGTTTTCGTGGTGGACGAGGCCTACGGCGACTTCGCCGACAGCGACTGCCTGGGGATCGTGAAGGAAAACCCACGGGTGATCGTGACCCGGTCGTTCTCGAAGTCCTACGCCCTCGCCGGCCTGCGGTTCGGCTTCGCGGTCGCCCAGCCGGCTCTCATCGAGCAGATGCGCAAGGTCAAGGATTCCTACAACTGCGACGCGCTGGCGATCGCGGCCGCCACGGCGGCGATCGACGACCAGGTCTGGCTGGCCGACAACCGGGCCCGGATCATCGCCACCCGCACCCGGCTCGTGGAGGCGATGCGGCGGCTTGGTTTTGTCGTGACCGACAGCCAGGCCAACTTCGTCTGGTGCACGCACCCCGAGCGGCCGCACAAGCCGTTTTACGAGGCCCTCAAGGCCCAGGGCATCCTGATCCGCTACATGAACTACGCCGGCTGGGGCGACGGCCTCCGCATCACGGTCGGCACCGACGACGAGATCGACGCCTTCCTCGCCGTGATGAAGACGCTCTGACGCCCCCTCCTCCAGCCAGCACTGCTGCCGCCATGCCCCGCACCGCCACCGTCTCCCGCCAGACCGCCGAGACCGACGTCCGCGTGACCCTCGACCTCGACGGCACGGGCCGGGGCGAGATCCGCACCGGGCTGGGCTTTTTCGATCACATGCTGACGCTCCTCGCCGGGCACTCGCTCTTCGACCTGAAGATCGCCTGCACGGGCGACCTGCATGTGGACGGCCACCACACCGTCGAGGACGTGGGCCGGGCCCTGGGGACGGCCCTCGCCGAGTGCCTCGGCGACAAGAGAGACATCCGCCGCTACGGCCACGCGATCATCCCGATGGACGAGTCGCTGGCGACGGTGGCCGTCGACCTCGGCGGCCGCTCCGCGTGCGTGTTCGCGGTGGCGTTTCCGGTGCCGACGATCGGCGCCTTCGACGCCCAGCTCGTGGAAGTCTTCTGGGAGAGCGTGGCCGCCACGGCGGGCATGAACTTCCACGCCCTGCTGCACCACGGTCGAAACGGCCACCACATCGCCGAGGCGGTGTTCAAGGCGGCCGCCCGCGCCCTGCGCACGGCGGTGGAGCCCGATCCGCGTCAGCCGGGCATCCCGAGCACCAAGGGCACGCTCACGTCGAAGTGACGGCGGTTCGCGCTGGGCAGTTTGGCCTCACGACGCCGCGCCGCGGCCGGTCGGGCGACATGCTCGCCGCCGGGGGGATTTGTGAGTTCACCGCCCCATCGGTACCGAGCGGGCACCGCGTGGCACAAATCTCCCCAGCGGCTGCGCGTGCCCCCGACCAGCCGCTCGCCCCGTTGGAGAAGGCATGCGACGACTCGTATCACGCTGGACCCAGCGAGGGGCTGCCCGTGCCCTCGAGCGGGCTGTGGGAGCAAGCGGAGCCAGGATGGCGAAGCGGTGCGTTGGACATGGATGAATGACAGAAGGTGAGAGTCCTTTATGGGGCCGATTGGAGGCAACCAGAAGCCGGAGGCAGCTGCACGAGACCGAGGCTGGCATTGCACAGTGGAGGTCTTTCCC
>VGYR01000132.1 GCA_016872925.1 Planctomycetota bacterium | reverse complement strand
AGCGGCAGCCATGCGCCACACTATGCCAGCCTTGTCCGCAGCGCGCAACTCCACCTATTTAGCCCGAATTACCGAGACTGCCTGGCGCAAATCTCGTGCCGAACAGGAGTGGGGAAACGGGGCACCTGCCCCCGCCCGGCGGCCGGGCGGCCCGGGTGGCCTGCGGGGGCTTGGCGGCCGGCGCAAGGGTCGCTTCGATGCAACTTGCAGGGGCCGGACGACCGATACAAGCGACAGAGTTTGAGGCCGGCGGGCGGGACGTGCCGCCGGGCGACCACCGGTTCCCGAGTTCCGAAGCAAGTTCTGAAGCGAGTACCGCAGCCATGCACCGATCCACCATCCTGTCGCCACGGCTGCACCGTGGATGTCGCGCCCTGGGGGCAGCCCTGGCCCTGCTCGCGTCCTCGGCCAGCGCCGAGATCGTGTGGCACGAAAACCTGCCCGCCGCCCGCGTTGCCGGGACGGCGTCGGGCAAGCCCGTGCTGGCCATCTTCGTGGCCGCCTGGAGCCCGGAGGCGACCCGGTTCCGCGAGCAGACGCTCGCGAGCCCAGAGGTTGCCGGGCTGATCGAAGCCTGCTTCGAGGCCACGATCATCGACGTCGACGCAGACCCGGCGTTGGCCCGGCGGATGCAGGTCTCGCACGTGCCGTCGGCGTGCCTCTTCGGCGCGAAGGGTCCGCCGCTGGCCTCCTTCGAGTGCACCGAACAACCGCTCGCCTTCCTCGCGGCGGCCACGAAGGCCGCCCAGGAGGCTGCCGCGGCGCGGGCGCTGGCCGAGTCGTCGGGCCCCGACGCCGCTGCGACGAAGACCTCCGACGTCCCGGACGCCGGCCTCCCTACCTTCAGCATCGACGGAGATTCGCTCGCCCGGGAAGCCGACGCCTCGGCTGCGGTGTCGCAGGGGTCGATCTCGCTGGTCACGGCCAAGGTGCGCCAACTCTCCGACTTCGCCACGGCCGCGGTTCCGCAGCCGGCACCGGCGATCGCCTCCGCGGCCCCGCCCGCCATGTCCTTCCGCTCGAGCCCCCAGCCGGCGGCGGCCCTCGCTGCGGGGACCGCCGCCATGGCGGGATCGCCCGCGCTCCCGGTCGACCCGCCCACGTGGCCGGCCGAGCAGGCTGCTTTGGCCGCCTCGTTCACCAACGCGCCGCAACCCGCATCCGGCCGGCCGAGCATCGAGCCGGCCGGATCCCCGACCGTCGCGTCCGCTCCCTGGCTGTCGGCGGCCCCGGCCGCAGCCGCTGCGGCTTCCGAGCAGCCCGAGGCGTCGGCGACCGCCACCGACCTCCACACGCCCGCCGGGGGTCAGTCGACGTGGTCCTCGCTCGTCAGCGCCATGACCAAGCCGTTTGCCAAGTCGGCACCGCAGGCGTCCCCGCCGCCGACGATGCCCGCCGCCAAGCCTGCTGCACCGGTGGCCGAGGCCCTCACGACGGCGATCGCCCCGCCGCCCGCCATCGCATCCAGCCCGACGGCCGTCGATTCGTATGGTTCGATGCCGCTGGGCCTCGAGGGGTATTGCCCGGTCACCGTCGCCGAACGGGGCGTCTGGACCGAGGGCCGGGCCCAGTGGGGCGTGCGCCACCGCGGCCGCACCTACCTGTTCGCGGGGCCGGAACAACAGCAGGCTTTCCTGGCGTCGCCCGACACCTACTCGCCCGTGCTGTCCGGCGATGACCCGGTGATCGTCTTCGACCAGGGCCGCAGCACGCCCGGCCGGCGGGCCTACGGCGTGACGTACCAGTCGCGGATGTATCTCTTCTCCTCGGCCGAGACCCGGGCCACGTTCGCCGCGAATCCGGAGCGGTACACGTCGAGCGTGATGCTCGCCGAACGCCCCACGCCGGTCGACGCGGTGCGCCGCTACTGAGCCGGATCACCGCGACTGCGCCCATCCCCTGCTCCGCTCCACGGCATCGCGCCAGGTGGCGAGCATCCGGCGGCGCGCCTCGGCGCCGATCTGCGGCTCGAACCGCCGCTCCACCCGCCGGGCTTCGGCGACGGCCGCGGCGTCGGGGAAGAAACCCGCCGCGAGCCCGGCCAGGAGGGCCGCCCCGAGGGCCGTCGTCTCCACCACGACCGGCCGCTCGACGGGCAGGCCCAGCACGTCGGCCTGGATCTGCATCAGGAGGTCGTTCCCGCTGGCCCCACCGTCGACGCGGAGCAGGCGCAGCGCGACCCCGGAGTCCCGCTGCATGCAGTCCACGACCTCGGCCACCGACAGGGCGATCGCCTCGAGGGCCGCCCGGGCCACGTGCCCCCGGTGCGTGCCCCGCGAGAGACCGATGATCAGGCCGCGGGCCGCGGGATCCCAGTGCGGCGCTCCGAGCCCGGTGAGCGCCGGCACGATCGCGAGCCCACCGCTGTCGGCGACGCTCCGCGCCAGGGGCTCCACGTCGGCGGCCCGCTCGAACAGCCCGAGCCCGTCACGCAGCCAGCCAACGAGCGCCCCGGCCACGAACACGGAGCCCTCCAGGCAGTACAGCGGCTGCGGCCCCGGGCCGCAGCCGATCGTCGTGAGCAGGCCGCTGGAACTCGGCACGGGCCGATCCCCGGTCGAAAACAGCAGGAAGGCGCCGGTGCCGTACGTGTTCTTCGCCTCGCCCGGCCGCTCGACCCCCTGGCCGAAGGCGGCCGCCTGCTGGTCGCCCGCGCAGCCCAGGATCGGCACCGGCGCCCCCAGGATCGACCGCTCGGTCTCGCCGAAGGCGCCGCTCGAGGGCCGCACCTCCGGGAGCATCCGCCGGGGCACGCCGAAGATCCGGCAGAGCTCGTCGCTCCATGCCGCGGCGTTGATGTCGAACAGCAGGGTGCGGCTGGCATTGGTGACGTCGGTGGCGTGCACGCGGCCGCCGGTCAGTCGCCAGATCAGAAACGAGTCGACCGTGCCGAACAGGACCTCGCCGGCCTCACACCGCGCCCGCAGGCCGGGGGTCGTCTCCAGCAGGTGGACGATCTTCGTGGCGGAGAAGTAGGGATCGAGCACGAGACCGGTCCGGCTGCGGACCTCGGGCTCGACGCCCGCGGCCTTGAGCCGCTGGCAGATCGGCGCCGACACGCGGCTCTGCCAGACGATCGCCGGCGCGACCGGCCGACCGGTCGCACGCTCCCAGAGAATCGTGGTCTCCCGCTGGTTGGTGATCCCGATCGCCGCCACCCGCTCGGCCCCGATGCCCGCCGACTCCAGCACGCGTGTGGCGCAGGAGACCTGCGACCGCCAGATGTCTTCCGGATCGTGTTCCACGATCCCCAGGTCGGCCCCGTCGGGGCCCGCGGCGATCCGGGCGTGCTGGGGAAACTCCTCCTGGGCGACCGCCAGGGGCCGGCCCGCCGCGTCGAACAGGATCGCGCGACTCGACGTCGTTCCCTGGTCGAGCGCCATCACGCAGGCCTTGCCGTCGCCGCCGCTGGTCATGCTTCCCGCTCCTCCGCCTGTTTGGATCCCGCGCCGTCCCCTGCCCAGCACGGGTATTCTGCCCCGCCCGAGTATTCTGGATCGTTCCGCGGAGGATGACGAGCCATGTCGATCGCAGGCTTGCCGGGGAGGAGTTTCGTCAGCCGGGCGGCGGCGCTCGGAGCCGTCGCCGTGGCGACGGCGGGCCTCGTTCCCGCACCGTGCCGCGGGGCGACCGTGCTGGAGACGCCCATCCGCGGCTCGTGGACACGGCTTCCCCTGGGCCGCTGGGCCGAGCGGATCTCCGCCCTGACCGGCGTGCCGGTGGTGGTCGACCGGCGGCTCGACTTCACGCTCCCGATCACGCTGGAGAGCGCGGGCCTGCCGCTCGCGGAGGTGCTCGACCGCGTCGCAGCCCTCGCCGCCGCCGACGTCGAGGTGCTGGCGTCGTCGCTGTGGCTGGTTCCCCGAGCGGCCCGGGGGCGCGCGGCGGCGGCCGAGCGGGCCCGTGACGCGGCGTTGGCGACGCTGCCCGCCGCCGACCGGAGCAGGCTCGCCGCCCGGGCCGAATCGGCCTGGCCGGCCGGATCGCAACCGCGGCGCCTCGTGGCGGAACTCGCCACCGCTGCCAAACTCGAACTCGCCGGCCTCGACGACATTCCTCACGACCACCTGCCCGCGACGCGGCTACCGCCGCTGACCGTGGCCGAGCGGATCGACCTGGTGCTCGCCCAATACGATCTCCGCGCCGACTGGCGACCCGCCGGGAGCCGAGTCATGCCCCTGCCCGCCGCTCCGCTGGGCGGCACCGGGCCGCCGAGCGCGGTTCCGCGCCCGCGTCCGCGGCCACGGGACGAACCGGCCGCCGAGCGGTTCTCGCTGCGGCTCGAGGCGCCGCTCGAACAGGCGGTGGCGGCGCTGGCGCGGCGGTTCGACCTCCAGCCGACGATCGACGCCGCGAGCCTCGAGGCGCGGGGCATCTCCCCGACCGAGATCGTCAGGGTGCACGTCGAAGAGGTCGACCGGTCGGGGTTGCTCGACGCGGTGGTCGCGCCGCTGGGGCTGTCGTGGACGATCGAAGCCGGCAGCCTGCGGGTCTTCGCTCCGCCGGCGAACCCGGAATGACCGCTACGGCGTGACGGCGGCGAGGGGACGACGGCCGGCCATGCTGCGGGCCGCCTCGATGTTCCGCCGCGACGGCTCGTGCTTCGGATCCCGCTTCAGGGCCTCCGAGAACGAGTTGACCGCCTCGGAAAACTTGCCCTGCGCCGACTGGGCAACGCCCCGGTTGAACCACGCCCGCACGTCGTCGGGGTCGTGGCGGATCGCCTGATTGAAGTCGTATTCCGCCTTCCGCGGCTCGTTGGTCTGGAGATAGGCCAGACCCCGGTTCAGGTAGGCGAGCATGAACCCGCGGTCGCGGCGGATGCTCGACGCGTAGGCGTTGATCGCCTCGAGCGGACGGTCGAGTTCCATGAGCGTCAGGCCCCGCCAGAGTTCGGTGCGGGGATCGTCGTAGGCGATGCCGGCCGCGTCCTCGAAATCCTCGAGGGCGATGCCGTACAGGCCCAAGTGGAACCAGGCGATGCCGCGCCGCAGGTAGAGCTCCGAATCCTGCGGGTCGATGGCCAGCCCCTTGGAGCAGGCGTCGACGCAGCCCTCGAAGTCGCCCAGTCGCCGCGACGTGACCGCGAGCGCCAGATAGCCGAGCGTCAGCCGCGGATCGAGCTTGATCACCTCGCGGAGCTTGGCACGGGCCTCCTCGAGCTTTCCTGCCTTGTCGAGGTTCTCCGCCTCCATCAGCAGCTTCTCGGCCGGCGTCGGCTCCCAGGTGTCACGGCCCCGCATCCCATCCATCCGCGGGCCCGCTTCCATGCGCCCGCCGTCTCGCGGCGAGCGGCCGTCCATCCGCGGACGATCGCGATCGGAGCGCCGCGCGGGATCACCGGGCAGCGTCGTCTCCGGGAATGGCACGGGCAGTTGCGGCTGCTGGCCTCGGGCAGCGGGGGGAGCCGCACGCTCGACCGGGCGGTCGGCGGCGGGCTCGGCACGCTTCTCCTCGTTCGCGCCGCGGCCGAACGGATTGAGTTCGTCGGCGAACGGATCGTCTTCCGGAACGCCGGTGGCGGACTGGCCGGCACCCTGGGCGAAGGCATCAGCGGCGACCCCGCCCGACCAGGCGAGGCACACGACGATCGCGAGCCGAGCCGCGGAAACGTGGCTCGCGAGGCGGAGAAAGCGGGAGAGGCGTGTCATGGTGTGGGAGTATCCCTTCGGGAAATCGGCATTTCAAACGGCCCGGCCGCCGCCCCCGGCTCGACCACGGTCGTGGCCGTTTCAACCGTCGCGATCGGCCCCCCGGCCGCCCGCATTTTGGCGGTTTCAGGCGGGCGCCGCGGCCAGCAGCCCCCCCAGGCGATCCTGGATTCCTGACCGGATCTTGCCGGCGAACAGCCCGGCCATCCCCGGCACCTCGAGCCGCACCACCAGTTCGTCGATCAGCACCTCGACTTCGCTGTCGATCGGCATGCCCACGACCTCCAGGGTCAGGGCGAGTTTGCCATCCGTCCGCCACGCGGCGTCGATCGCCCCGACCTTCCCGGCAAACTCCGAATGGGCCTTGGCGACGGCCGCATCGAGCCGCCTGCGGACCTCTTCGGGTTCGAGGGCATGTGGCACCCGAACTTCCAATGATTTCATCGAATCACGTTCCCGTGAGGACGCCCCGCGGCACGCGGCGGCTGGACTGGAGTGTACCCACGAGTCGGCGGACCTGCCCGGCATCGACCATCCCCAGCCGTCGCCCGCCGCAGGCGGCCGATCGGACACCCACGACCGCCGGGCCCGCGGCGGCCACCCCGGGGAGATCGGCATCCTGGAGTCGGCCGGCGATCGCGGCGCGGAGCCCGCGGGCCGCAGCGGCCGCGATCCACCCGGCAAGGCCCTCGAGCCCCACGAGCTCGACGATGCCCGGACCGGACTTGTCGAAGGTGTCGACGAGCACCGTGCTGGCCCCGGATGCGGCAGCGGCGTCGATGATCTCCAGCGGGTGTGCGCCCTCCGCGACATGCCAGTCGGCATAGGCGACGGCGACCAACTCGACCCCCTGCGGCAGACGCTCGCGCACCGCCGCGAAGGCCCGGAGCCACTCTGCCAGCGGGAGGCCGGCGGGGCCGGCCTTCGCCGCGGCCGGCGGATGGCCGGCGGCGGCCGCGACCGCCCGGTGGATCCGTTCGGCCACCACCGGCGCGCCGTCGCCGAGTTCGCCGCAGGCCAGCGTCCAGGGAACGCGGCCGGCGACCGCCCTGGCGATGGCGCCGGCGACGGCCGCATCGACCGGCGCGAGGGGGCCGTCAGCGGGCTCCTTGGCATCCACGATCGCCGCTCCGCCACGCACCGCCTCCTCCGCCTCGGCGGACGACCGCACGCTGACAAGCAGGCCGTCGGGGAGCCGCGACGCGGTCGTGATCATGGACGTGCGCCGGCCTGCCGCCGCGCCTCCAGGAGCTTGGCCGACAGGTCGCGAGCGAGCGGCTGCGACAGGGGCTCGCACCAGCGGCCGTCGAACACCACGCTGCCATCCTCCCAGGCGCCCCAGGCGACGGCGGGCCGCGACCGCCATTCGGCCGCCCGCTCGGCCAGTCGCAAGACGAGCGTGCCCACGCGACGCTCGTCGGCCGTTCCCCCGCCCGGCATGGGCAGCGAACCCGGAAACACGCACTCGACGACGTCGAGGGGAATCCGCTCCAGCCGCAGCGGCGAGAGCCGAATCTCGAGCACGCCACCGCGCCGCACGAGCCGTGGCTTCGAGGCCACCCAGCAGATCGTCAGCGCCCCTGCCAGGCAGACTCCGCAGGCCGTCGCCACGAGCCCCGAGGCCCACCACGGCGGACGACAGACCGCCACCGTCGCCGCGGCCAGGATCGTCGCCGCCGAGGTCACGGCGAGCAGCACCAGGGCCGGACGGGAGTTGCCTCGGAGCCACACTTCGGGAGCTGAACCACCGCCGGTCGGAGTTCCCGCCCGCACCGCGGATGTCATACCATCTGCCATCCCGGCCCACTCCGAGGAGGTCCCGCCATGCATGGATCCCAAACTTCCGGACCGCCGCGGCTGCCGCTGGTCGGCATCGGCCTCGCGGTCGCCCTCTACGCCGCGGCCTTGGGGCTGGGACTTCCCCAACATGGTCGCGATTTGCTCGTCGGCTCACAAGCGGCTCACGCGTCGGACCACGCCGCCGAGTCGCCCGATCATCCGCCTCACGCTGCCGGTCCGGCCGCGGCCGCGTCCGCCCCTCCCCTGGCATCCGTGCTGCCCTTCGTGCTCCTGCTCGCGGCGATCGCGATCCTGCCGCTGACTCCCGGCGTGGCGCACTGGTGGGAACACAACTCCAGCAAGCTGCTCATCTCCGGGCTGCTGGCGGCCGCGACGCTCTGCTTCTACCTGCTCGCCCACCGGCATCCCGTCGACCTGCACTTTCCGGCCCATGCCGTCGTGCCGGCGGCGGGAACCGGCCCCGCCTGGCCCACGGTGGGGGCGGTGCTGGTCAACGCCCTGTGCGCGGAGTATGTCCCGTTCATCACGCTGTTGTTCGCGCTGTATGTGATCACGGGGGGCGTCCGCATCGAGGGTGACCTGGAGGCCACTCCCACCACCAACGCGGCCTTTCTCGCGGTCGGCGCCGGGCTCGCGAGCTTCATCGGCACGACCGGCGCCTCCATGCTGCTCGTGCGGCCGCTGCTCGAGACCAACCGGGAGCGGCGGCACGTGGCGCACACGCTCGTGTTCTTCATCTTCATGGTGTGCAACTGCGGGGGGCTGCTCCTGCCGATCGGCGATCCGCCGCTGTTCCTCGGCTACTTGCAGGGGGTGGATTTTCTCTGGACGACCTCCCTCTGGCGGCAGTGGCTGTTCACCAACGGGCTGCTGCTGGCCGCCTACTGGGCCTGGGACACGTTCATCGCCTATCCCGGCGAGACTCGCGCCGACCTGGATCGCGACCGGCTGCTCACCCGCCGCCTCCGGTTCGGCGGTCTCTGGCCGAACCTGCCGCTGATGGCCGGCGTGATCGCGGCCGTGGCCCTGCTCGACCCGGCCAAGCCGGTGCCGGGAACGGCCTGGCACCCCTGGATCTACCTCCGCGAGATCGTGCTGCTCGCGCTCGTCGGGTGCTCGCTCCTGCTCGGGCCGAACGACGTCCGCCGCCGCAACGGCTTCACCTACGCGGCGATCCTCGAGGTGGCGGCCCTGTTCGTCGGGATCTTCATCTGCATGCAGCCGGCGCTGGCCCTGCTCCACGTCCACGGCGACCGCCTCGGCCTCGGCTCGCCCCAGGCCTACTTCTGGGCGACCGGGGCCCTGTCGGCGGTGCTCGACAATGCGCCGACCTACTTCGTGTTCTTCGAGGCCGCGGGCATCGATCCGATCGACGGCCTGACGGCCGACGAGGGTCGCCTGCTGGCGGCGATCAGCCTGGGGGCCGTGTTCCTGGGCGCCATGACCTACATCGGCAACGGCCCCAACTTCATGGTCAAGGCCATCGCCGAGCAGGCGGGGGTGCGGATGCCGAGTTTTTTCGGCTACGTGATGTACAGTACGGGGCTGCTGCTGCCGGTCTTCGCCCTGATGGCGTGGCTGTTCGTGTAGCGGCCCCGCCCCACCCTTCCGGGCCGACGGCGAACCCCCGGCCCCACCGATGCACGCCCGCCCCGCCGCGGCCTCCTTCGAGGTCGTCACCACCGACTCCCAGGTCGGCGACCTCGTCGACCGCCTCGCCGAGCACCCGCACGTCTGCTTCGACACGGAGTTCGTGTCGGAGCACACCTACCGCAGCCAGCTGTGCCTCGTGCAGGTCGCGGCCCCCGGCGTGCTGGCGGTGATCGACACGCTCACAGCCCGGGATCTCGAGCCCTTCTGGCGGCTGTTGGCCGAGCCGGGCCGGACGACGGTCGTGCATGCCGGCCGCGAGGAGTTCGGCTTCATCCTCCACGCCATCCAGGCCCGCCCCTCGAACCTGTTCGACGTGCAGGTCGCCGCCGGCCTCGTCGACCACGACTACCCGGCTGGCTATGCGTCGATCGTCCGGCGGTTTCTCAACCTTCCGACCAACAAGGGGGAGACGCGGACCGACTGGCGTCAGCGGCCGCTGACGCAGGCGCAGCTGGAATACGCCGTCGACGACGTCCGCCACCTGGAGGAGCTCTGGCGGAGGATGGAACAGCGACTGGAGTCGCTCGGCCGCGTCGACTGGATGCGGGAGGAGATGGAGGCCTGGCAGGGAGACGTGGAAGACTCCTTCATCCGCAAGCGCTGGCGGCGGGTCTCCGGCCTCAACGGCCTCTCCCGCCGCGAGCTGGCGATCGCCCGGGAACTCTGGCACTGGCGGGATGCGGTGGCCGAGCATCGCGACATGCCGCCCAAGCGGGTGCTCCGCGACGACCTGCTCGTGGAGCTGTGCAAGCGGAAGAGCGCCGACGAGCGGCAGATCTCGGCCATCCGCGGCATGCAGCGGTCGGACCTCCGCTACATCCTCAAGGGCCTTTCCGAGGCCATCGCCCGGGGGCTCGACCTGCCCGAGGAGGAGTGTCCCGGCGGCGAGCGGCACCGTACGCCGCCCCCGCAGCTGGCGATGCTCGGCCAGTTCCTCGCCACGGCCGTCGCGGGGATGTGCCGCAGCGAGCACCTCGCGCCGGCGCTCGTAAGCACGTCGAGCGACATGCGGGACCTGCTGGCCTGGAAGCTCGGCTACCACGACGGCGACCGGCCACCGCTGCTGGCGACGGGCTGGCGGGCGCGGGTGGTGGGCGACCTCGTGGACGACCTGCTCGCGGGGCGGGCCGCGCTTCGCATCGGCGACATCCGCGCGCACGATCCGCTGGTCATCGAGCGCCGCGGCGGCTCGTAGCGCCGAGCGCCGCTCCGAGTCCGTCACCATCCGAAGCTTCGCCAGACGGTCGGCAGCCTGGAGCGAATCAGGGAGAGGCTGGTCGCCGGGAGGAGGTCGGCCGTCAGCGTCACGACCGGCGTGTCCTCCGCATCCAGCCGTCCCACTGGCCGCCGAAACGTGGCCACCCGGGCGCCGCGCTCCGAGCCGCCGCCCCTCTCGTCGCTCGACGCGGCCACCGAGATGAAGGCCCGGGCCGATGGGCTGGCGTGGCCGGCGGCCGCACCGCCGGGGAGCGGATCCGCCCGAAGCCGCTCGAGTGCCAGGGTGCGAAACAACTCCTTGGCCGTGAGGCTGGCCGGGTCGACCACCTCGATCTCCTCGGCGATCAGCGGCTCGTACGGACGGCCGCCATCCTCCTCCACTCGTCGCAGCCGCTCGAGTTCGTCGACGATCTGCCGGCGGACCAGCGGGAAGTGCGTGCAGCCGAGCACGATGGTGCCGACGGGGCGGTCGGCCGCGGTCCGGCGCCGCTCGTCCAGCAGTTCGCGCAGGTCGGCGGCGATCGTCCGCTCCACCGAGGTGCGGGCCAGGACCGCGGGATCGCCCTCGACCGCCGCGGCGAGATCGGCAAAGCCACGCTGCACGACCTCCGGAGCCCGGCGGCCGGCACGTCCGAAGGTCGCCGCGATCGCCTGCGGATAGGCGTTGCTGGCGCAGGTGCCGATGGTGGCCAGCACGGCGACCGCCTCGTCGCGACGTGTCGCCGAACGGTCCGACTGCAGCACACCTCGGGCTCCGGCCTCGACCACGCCGACCACCGGCACGGGCACGCGCCAGCGGCCGATGGCGGCTCGCAGGTCGTCGATGCCGTAGGCGGTGGCGGTGTTGCAGGCGATCACGATCGCCTTCACGGGCGGCTTGTCGAGCGCGGGCTCGGCCGCGTCGGCGGCCGGCCAGAATCGCCGTCCGAGCAGGAACACGGCATCCTTGAGGATCAGTTCCCGCAGGAACGCCTCGTTGCCCTCGCGCGGATAGTTGCCGTAGGGCATGTTGGCCTGGTCGCCGAGGTAGACGAACCGCTCGCCGGCGAAGTCGGGCCGCCCGTCGGGCCTCGGCTCGAGCGTGCGGTTGTCGAAGTCGTCGGCCGCCAGAATCGCCTCGAGCACCGTGAGCCCGCCGATTCCGGAATCGAACACGCCGATCGGCAGATGGCGGGTGTCACCCGCGAGGTCGGCGGGCACGAAGGTAAACGCGGCCGAGCCGTCCGGTGAACTCGTCGCATGCCGCACGATCGGCTCGACGGGCGGAGCGAGCGGGTCAGCCGACGGCTCGGCAGCGTGGCCGGCGAGACAGGCGGCCACGCAGGCGGCGACCCACCCTGCCACGGAGCGGCGGCAGCGAACCGAGTTGGGCATCACGCGCGGCCATCGCATCAAGGCTGCACCGGCCACGAGGGCTCGTATCACACTCGGCCGCCGGCCCGGACGGCCGGCCATCGCATCAAGGCTGCACCGGCCACGAGGGCTCGTATCACACTCGGCCGCCGGCCCGGACGGCCGGCCATCGCATCAAGGCTGCACCGGCCACGAGGGCTCGTATCACACTCGGCCGCCGGC
>VGYR01000131.1 GCA_016872925.1 Planctomycetota bacterium | reverse complement strand
ACCCATGCCGCCAGCGGCTTGGTGCGATCGCTGCCGGAAGCATCAGCCTCACGCCGACAGACTCAGGCTGATGCCTGTGCCATGGCTCATAAACCTCGGGGTCCGGGGCAGAGCCCCGCGCAGAAACCCAGGCTTTCTACCCACAAATTCCGCTGAAGACCCAGAATTGCGGGTTTGCGTTCGGCAACCGAAGGGAGCGCGAGTGCCATGCCCACTCGACCGACCCGCATCGCGTGCCGCCGGCTGGCGGCGGTTCTGCTCGCCGGCCTGGCGGGCGCAGGGGTGACCGTCGTGACCGACCTCTCGAGCCGCGCCGAAGACGTGCCCCTCGGGCCGCGGGCCGCCGCCTGGCAGCGTGTCGAACGGGCACTCGAGGAAGGCAAGCCAAAGACCGCCGCCGAGGCGCTCGCCGGCATCGAGCAGGCAGCGGTGGCCGAGCGGGCATGGGCGGAAGCCGCCCGGGCGATCGCCACGCGGATTCTCGCCGAGACCGGCGATCGTCCCCCGGACGATCCCGAAAGGATCGTGCGACTGGCCGCCGCCATCGAGCAGGCGCCTGCCGAGACGAGGCCCGTGCTCGAGGCCATTCGGGCCAACTGGACGTGGGGCTACTTCCAGATGAACCGCTGGCGCTTCCAGCAGCGCACCGCCGGGGGCGTCGCGCCGCGAGACCTGTCGCGAATCAACGAGTGGGACTTGCCCGGCGTGGTCGTCGAGATCCGCCGCCGGTTCGCCGCAGCGATCGATGGAGGCGAGGATCTCAAGAAACTCCCCGTCGCGGAGTGGGGGGCGATTCTCGCCAAGGGCACCATGCCCGACGCGTATCGGCCCTCCGTCTGGGACGTGGTGGTCCGCGACGCGCTCGAGTTCGCCGCGTCCGGTGAGCGCGGTCTCACCGATCCCGAGGATGCCTTCGAACTCGACGCGACGAGCCCGGCCCTGGCTGGAGCCGACGAGTTTCGGAACTGGAAACCAGACGCTCTCGAGACCGTCACCGACGTGGACTCGCCGCTCCTCGAGGCGGCACGTCTCTACCGGTCGCTCCTCGACTTCCACGCGGCCGATGCCGACCGCACCGCGTTCCTCGCCGCCGACCTCGACCGCATCCGCTGGGCGGCCGGCGTCGCGGTGGACGCGGGCGACGTCACGGTGACCGATCGGCAGGCCGATGCGCTCGAAGCCTTCATCGCGGAGGCGGGGGACCATGAAGTCGCGGCGCAGGCGGCGCACGAACTGGCACTGATCGCCCGCGGTCACGACGACCTTCGCGAAGCCCGGGCGATCGCCGCCCGTGGCGTCGAGCGGTACCCGCAGAGCCCCGGTGGCCGCCTCTGCGGAAATCTCGTCGCCGAACTCGATGCCCGGGAACTCGCCTTGGCCACCGAACTCGCGTGGGCGGCTCCCTGGCCGACGATCCGGGTCACCTTCCGCAACCTCGCCACGGTGCACCTCAAGCTGGCCAAGGCCGACTGGACGGCGCGGCTCGAGGCGGGCCGGCCGCATCCCGCGTGGCTCGACGACGCGGACCGCGCGACGATTCCCGGCTTGCCAGCCGTGAAGTCGGCCGTGGTCGACCTGCCCGACACGCCCGACCTCCGCACCCGCCACCACGACGTGCCCGCCGCCGTGCTCGAGCCCGAGTCGCTCCCGCCGGGCCCCTACTGGTTGGTCGCCAGCCACGATCCGGGGTTCGGCGCCGAGGACAACGTGGTGTTCGCGACGCTCGTCTGGGTCACGCGGCTGGGAATCGTATCGGGTGAGCGGCGGCAGGGTGACGGGGCGGCCGCTGCCGTGACAGGCCACGTGGTCGACATGGCCTCGGGCGAGCCCTTGCCGGGAGCCACCGTCAAGGCTTTCGTCCGCGAGCAACGTGGCCAACCGGCCCGGTTCGTCGAGCGGGGCTCGACCACGACCGACCCCGATGGCCGCTACGAACTGGCGGCCGAGCAGGGGCGCGAGCACCTGCTCGTGGCGACCGCCTCGCTCGCCGGCGCGACGCACACGGTTCCCACCGACGCGACGCACGTCTGGCGGCACGACCAGGACCAGCGCGGCATCTCGATCGTCTTGGTCACCGACCGCGGCATCCATCGGCCGGGGCAGACCGTGTTCTACAAGGGCATCGCCGGCTCGTTCGACCACGGCCGCCGCGACTACCGGGCGGTCGAGAAGCGCCCGATCACGGTCGTGCTCCGCGATGCCAACGGCCGAGAGATGTCGAAGGCCGAACACGTCACGAGTGCCGCCGGCTCGTTTCACGGCTCGTTCCCCATCCCCTCCGGAGCCCTGCCGGGGCAGTGGATGCTGTTCGCCGAGACGGAGGGCTCCGGCGGGGGAGTGGGGGTCCGGGTGGAGGAGTTCAAGCGGCCCACGTTCCTGGTCGGGCTCGCGCCGCCGGCCGCAGCGGTGCAGGTGGGTGAGACCGTGACGCTCACGGGCTCCGCAACCACCTACACAGGCCTGCCGGTTGCGGGTGCCAAGGTCGGATGGCGGGTGGAGCGGCGGATGCGGCTCCCCTTCTGGTGCCGCTGGTGCTTTCCATGGCTCCCCTTCGGCGACTCGGGGCGGAAGATCGCCCGCGGCACCGAGACGAGCGGTCCGGACGGCTCGTTCACGATCCGGTTTCCGGCGGTGCCCGATCGGAGCGTGCCCCGGTCGGCCCTGCCGGTGTTCACCTACGAGGTGGTCGCCGACGTGACCGACACCGGCGGTGAGACGCGGAGCGACTTCCGGAGCGTCGCAGCCGGCTATGCCGACACCGAAGCCCGCATCGAACACCGCGAATGGCAGGCGGTCGACGCCGACACGCGGGACGACCAGGGCCGGCCGGCGGCGACGGTCGTCCTCACGCTCGCGACCACGTCGCTCGACGGCGAGCCGCGGGAGGCGACGGGCACGCTCACGATCCACGCCCTGGTTCAGCCCGCGGCGGTCGACCGCGGCGATATGTTCAACGACCAGCCGGCCCCGCTGCCCCGGCCGTTCGGATCGTCCCGCAGGGCACGTGCCGCGGCCGCGGCGGCCGAGGTGCGGCCCCGACCGGCGTCGGAGCCCGCCGATCCGAACACCTGGGAACTCGCGGCCGCGGTGGTCACTCGCGACGCGGCGACCGACGCCGCGACGGGCCGCGCGGAGGTGAAGGCGACGCTCCCGGTCGGCATCTACCGGGCCATCTTCACGCTTCCCGGGCGGCATGACGGCCCCGAGGTGCGCAGCGAGTCGACGCTCACCGTCGTCGATCCGGCCGCCGAACGGTATCCGGTGAAGCGGCCATTCGCGATGGCCGCCGAGCAGGACTCGGTCGAGGCGGGCCGCGAGTTCCGCGCCATCCTGGGCACCGGCTACGACCACGGCCGAGCGCTGGTGGAGATCGCGCGGGCGGGCCGCGTGCTGCAGCGCTTCTGGACCGCGCCGGGGCGGACGCAGTGGCCGGTGTCGGTCGCCGTCGGCGCGGAGGATCGTGGGGGGTTCACCGTGACGGCCTGGATGGTTCGCGAGGGCCGCCTGCACCGCGAGCAGCGGATCGTGCAGGTGCCGTGGACCGACAGGAAGTTCGCGGTCGCGTGGGAGCGATTCACCCGACGTGTCGAACCAACGACAAAGGAGGTCTGGCGGGCCAGGGTCACGACCGTTGCCGACCCCCTCGCGGGTCCTGAACGGCCCGCCATCGCCGAAGTGCTCGCCATCCTCTACGACCGCTCGCTCGACGCGCTGGCAGGGCACGCCTGGCCGGCGGCTGGCCTGCTGGGTCTGTTTCGTGGCGAGTGGGGTGAACCCGGCATCGCGTTCACCAATGCGGCGAACCCGTTGCACGGCGTGCGCGGCGGCTGGGACTCCGCGCAGGATGCGGTCGAGATCACCTACCGCCGACTCCTCGACCCGTTCGGGCCGCCCGGCCGCGGGTGGCCGCCGGGGGGCTTCGGGGGCGGCGCGGCCGCGAGGCGGATGGGGCGCGGCCCCGCCGTGATGATGGCGGCCGAGGCGATGCCTGCCGCCGGGGCTCTTGCCGAATCGCCGCTGCGCAAGGGGGCCGACACCCGGCCGGATGCCGCCGGACTCGACCGCGGGCGGGGCAACGACGCGGCCGAGCCCGGCCGTGACCAGAGCCGCGCGGCCGCCCCTCCGCCCCGCACGAACCTGGCCGAAACGGCCTTCTTCCTGCCCACGCTCGCGTCGGGGTCCGACGGCGTCGTGACGATCGAGTTCACGCTGCCCGACACGCTCACGACCTGGCAGTTCAAGGGCCTGGCCCACGACGCGGCCCTCCGCAGCGGCCTGCTCGTCGACGAGTGCGTGTCTGCCAAGGATCTGATGGTCGAGCCGCTGGTGCCGAGGTTTCTCCGCGAGGGCGACCTGGTGACCATCCCGGTGAAGGTCAGCAACACGTCGTCCGGCCGACTCGCCGGCACGGTGAGACTCGGGCTCGCCGACGCGCGAACCGGCGACTCCCGCGACGCGCTCCTCGAGGGACCGAGGGAACTGGGCTTCGATCTCGCGGCCGGTGAATCGAAGCCGGTGGCGTTCACCGTGCGCGTGGCCGACGGCACCGACGTGCTCCGCTACACCGCCACGGGCGTGACGACGACCGCGGCCAGACGGGCGGCCGACGGCGAGGAGGCGCTCCTGCCGGTGCTCCCGCGGCGCGTGCCGATCGCGGAGAGCGTGCCGATCACGATCCGCGGCCCGGGGGAGCGGCGGGTGAGGCTCGACCGACTGCTCGCGGCGGCCGGGACGGACATCCGCAGCGAGTCGCTCGTCGTGCAGGCGGCTGCGAATCCCGCCTGGTACGCCGTGCTCGCGCTTCCCTGTTTGATGGAGCAGGCCGACGAGAGCATCGAGACGCTGTTTGCCAGGCTGTATGCCAACGCCGCCGCACGGCGCGTGGTCGCCGCCGACCCGCGGATCGCCCGCGTGTTCGAGCAGTGGAAGGGCACCGCCGCCCTGGCGAGCCCGCTGGAGAAGAACGCCGATCTCGTGAGCACCCTGCTTGCCGAGACGCCCTGGGTTCGTGACGCGGTCGATGAGCGGGAGGCCCGGGCCCGCATCGGCCTGCTGTTCGACGCCACGCGGGCCGACAACGAGCTGCGGGCGGGGATGGAGCGGCTGGAATCCCTCCGCAATGGCGACGGCGGTTGGCCGTGGTTTCCCGGGGGACGCTCCTGCGACCACGTCACGCTCGCGATCGTCGCCGGCTTCGGCCGCCTCCGGGCCGGCGGCGTGGCGATCGACGTTCGGCCGGCCCTGGCCGCGCTGCCCTGGCTCGACGGCCGGCTCGTCGAGGAGATGCGCCGCGGCAAGCAGATCGACGATCCCGTGCTGACGCCCGCCGGCGCCTACGCCCTGTTCGCGCGGAGCTTCTTTGCGGCCGACGCACCCCCCGAGGGCGAGGCGGCCGAGGCCATCCGCTGGGGGCGCGACGTGGCGCGGAAGACCTGGATGAAGCTCGGTCGCCGTTCCCAGGGGCATGTGGCGCTCGCCCTGCACCGGGCGGGGGATCGCGACACCGCCCGCTCCATCCTCGACGGCCTGAAACAGCGGGCGGTGGGCGCCGACGTGAAGCCGGGCGGTGAGCCGGAAACCTGGCAGGGCATGTGGTGGCGCGACGAGCACCCGGCGTGGTGGAGCTGGGTGTCGGCCCCGATCGAGACCCAGGCCGTGATGATCGAGGCCTTCGACGAGGTCGCGGGCGATGCCGATGCCGTGGAGGCGATGAAGGTCTGGCTATTGTCGCAGAAGCGGACCAGCCGCTGGCGGGGAAGCATGGCGACGGCCGACGCCGTGGGCGTGCTTCTCGGCCGCGGCACCGACCTGCTCGGCTCGCGAACTCCGGTGACGCTGACCGTCGGCGGCCGGGCGATCGAGCCCACGACGGTCGAGGCGGGCACCGGCTTCTTCGAACAGCGGTTCGTGCGCGGGGAAATCGTGCCGCAGCTGGGCGAGATCGTGATCGCGAAGCCGGCTGCGGGGCTCGCCTGGGGCGGCGTCCACTGGCAGTATCTCGACGACATCGCGAACGTGCCGGCGGCGGGCCGCGCGGAACTCGCCATCGAGAAGCAGCTGTTCGTCAAGACCTTCACGAAGACCGGGCCCGTGCTCGAGCCGGCGACGACGGTGGAGCCCGGCAACGAGGTGGTGGTCAGGCTGGTGGTGACGAGTGACCGCGACTACGAGTACCTCGAACTGGCCGACCACCGGCCGAGCCTCACCGAACCGGTCGACGTGCTCTCGGGATGGCGGTTCGGCGACGGGGCCGCCTGGTATCTCGCCGTCCGCGACGCGAGCACGCAGTTCTTCTTCGAGCGCCTCCCGCGGGGCACGCACGTCTTCGAGTACTCGCTGAGGGCCGCCCATCGCGGCGTGGCCTCGAGCGGCTTCGCGCGGATCCAGAGCCGGTACGCTCCGGAGTTCTCGGCCCACTCCGCCGCGGTCCCGCTCGAGGTGAAGTGACCGGCCGGCTGGTATCCTCCTCGCCATGACGCATGTGCCCGACGACCCCACGTCCCTCCCCAACGAACTGGCCCGTGAGCGGAGCCGGGAGGCTGCCGACCGCACGCTGCTGGCCTGGATCCGCACGAGCCTGGCCCTGATCAGCTTCGGCTTCGGGATCGAGCGGGTCGGTCAGGCGGCGCTGGGGCTCGACGGAAGGCTCGTCGGCTTCTTACCGCTCAAGACGCGGGTCGCGGGAGCCGTGCTGGTGAGCCTGGGGATCGTGGCCACCCTGGCGGGAATGTGGGAGCATCGCCACGTGCTCCGGGCGATCGCCCGGCAGGACTACCGCTACGCGGAACGCCCGGCCATCGCCCGTGGCATGGCCCTGGCGCTCGTGGCAGTCGGGGGTGCGGCCTTGGTGACCATCCTCCTCGGGTTTTGAGCAGGCTGCCATCGAGCAGCAAGGAGCGACCATGGACACGGGCGGTGATGCGGGAACGCCGGGCCGGACGATCAGGCCGCTCGATGCCTTCGAGCGGCGGGTGCTCGGCGTGCTGATCGAGAAGGGCAAGACCACGCCCGACCAATACCCCCTCTCGCTCAATGGCGTGGTGGTCGGCTGCAACCAGAAGAGCAACCGCGACCCGGTCATGACCGTGGACGAGGAGCAGGTGATGCGGGCCATCGACGGCCTGAAGAAGTGCGGGGCTGCGGCGGAGGTGTTCGGCAGCGGCAAGATCCCGCGGTACCGCCATCTCGCCTACGAGTGGCTCGGCGTGGGCAAGGAGGAACTCGCGATCATGGGCGAGTTGCTGCTTCGCGGCGAACAGACCGAGGGGGACCTGCGGGGCCGCGCCAGCCGCATGGATCCGATCCCGGATCTCGATGTGCTCCGCGGCCTCCTCGACCGGCTGGCGGAGCGGGGGCTCGTGGTCTGGCTCTCCCCCCCGGGCCGCGGCCGCATGCTGACGCACGGGCTGCTCCCCGAGGAAAAGCTCGACAAGGTACGGCGGGAACTCGGACTGACCGCCGCGGCGGCGGCCACGGCGATCCCGGAGGATCGGCCGGACGTTCCGGAGCCGGCCGCCGCGCGGGAGCCGACCAGTGCGTCACCGCCACGCCCGGCCCCGACGGAACCGTCGCCCGCGGCGCTCGAGCAGCGGCTCATCGACCTCGAGGCGACCGTCGCGGAGCTCCAGAAGCGGCTGGCAGCCCTCGAGCAGGCGCTCGGCGGCTGACGGGAGCTTCGCCGCGGGCTCGAATGGACGGTCCAGGACCTGACCGTGGGCCCTATCAGTCGTGCTTGCCGAACCACGACTCACGAATGCGTTCGTGAGTGCCGTCCTCGCGCATCGTGAGCAGGGCCTTGTTGAGCTCCTCGCGGAACGGGCTGCCGCTGGGCAGGGCCATGCCGAAGTCGAAGGTGTCGAAGGAGGGGCCGACCAGGCTGACGCGCCCCTTCCCGGTCTGCTGGATGATGTGGGTGAGCGTCTCCACCTCGCCGACGACGGCCTCGACCATGCCGAGTTGCAGCGCCTCGACCGCCTCGCGGAGCGTGGGGTATTCCTGGGGAATTCCTCCCCGCCTCCGGACGCACCCCGAAGTCACGGCCATCTGCTGGACACCCACGAGCCGGCCGACCAGGTCGCGGGGGCCGTGGATCACGCCCGCCACCTGCTCGGCGGTCATCGTGGCGGTGAGCACGCTGGTGAAGGCCGCGATCAGGCCGATGCCGCCGACCATCCAGGCGAAGGCGATGATCCGGCCGAGCGGGCCGTCGACGTGCTTGTCGTCGCAGCCGCCGGTGATGATCGTGGAGGCGATCCACCACAGCGCCTCGATCACGCCGCGGGGATACTCCGGGGGAAAGGACCCCGGGTTGTGTCCGCGCTCGAACCACCAGAGCAGATGGCCCGACAACAGGGCCAGTGCCACGACGAGGCCGGCGAGGCTCACGACCTGCCACGACAGCATCGACCTCGCCGCCGACAGCAGCCCCGTCTCGTTCCGCTGCCGCACGGCGATGCGCGTTCCCGAGTGAAAGACAGGGTGCGTGAGGTCGAGGATCCGCTCCCGCTCCTCCGTGATGGCCAGCGGCCCCAGGGCCACGTCGACGTCCCCCTTTTCCACCGCCGTGATCAGGCCGGCGATCGTGTCGAACCGCACCAGTTCCGCCCGCAGCCCGAGCCGGCGGGTGAGGTCGTTCCAGACGTCGACCATGGGACCTTCGGGCTGCGCACCGTGCCACTCCACGATGGCGGCGATCGGAGCCGCACCGACCCGCAGCGGCGGTGCTGCGCGGGCCTGGTCGTCGGCCGCGGTCGCCGGCAGCGCTGCCGAAGAACCGGCGACCAACACGATCAGCAGGTGCGGGAGTCGTCCTCGACCGAAGGCTTCCATGCTTCGCTTTCCTGGCGTCCTCGACAGGCCGCCGTCACCAGCAGGCCGCCCAGCACGAGACATCCTAATCCGCCGCCGACGATCCAGGCAGGCAGGCCGCGGCCCGCGTGCAGGATGACGTCGATCTCTTCGGGCGTGGCCGCCGCCACCAGCAGGACGGGAGTCGCGTTGTGGGCGGCGTGCATCACGATCGCCGGCAGGAGACTTCGCGTCGCGAGCGTCAAGACGCCGGCGACGACACCGAGCGCGAACGTCTGCGGCATCCGCTCCGGAAGCAGGTGAAATGCGGCGAATGCGGCCGCCTGCCCGCCGACCGCCCAGGCGGCGCGCCGCGCGGTCGGCATCCGGCCGGCCAGGCCGGCGAGCATCCAGCCGCGAAACAGCAACTCCTCGCAGACCGCAGGCATGACCGACAACAGCGACACGGCGGCCCAGGTGGGGCCGCCGAGGATCAGGTCGACAAGCTGCCGGGCCAGGCCGGCCGCCTCCGCGGAGACCACGCTGCCACGGACGGCGAGCGTCGCCGCCGCGCCGAGCACGAACAGGCCGGATCCGACCGCGGCGGCTCCCATCACGGCGGCCGGAATCCCGGCTGCGTTTGCCGCAGGCCAGCGAAATCCGAAGGTCTCGCCGGCGTCGACCCGCTGCCACCAACTGATCGCCAACAGCGGCAGGAGCACGGCGACCGCCTGCTGCGCCATCAGGGCCGTGGCGAAGTCACTCGGGGCGAGGCCCTGCACATACCACAGTGCGGCGACTCCCATCACCGCGGCGGCGATCGCCTGGCCGATGCTCGGCCGCAGCCGGGGCCGCGGCCTGGCCAGCGCCCGGGAGGCCGCCGCGGGCCCGCGGAACAAGATCTCCTCGTTGGCGACGAGCGACGCCGTGACGGCCAGGAGAATCCAGGCCGCCGCCGCCGAGCCGATCAACGACGCGGCCAGACGGACCACGATGCCTGCACCGGCTCCGCCCGCATCGCCCGACCCGTCGGCAGGCTGCTCGAGGAACATCGCGAGCACCGAACGGGCGACCGCCACCTGGCCGGCGAACGGGACGGCAGCCACCCAGCGGCTGATGGCGGCGTTCGGCAGCAGCGCCGAGCCTGCGAGCGCGGCGATCAGCATCACCACCGGCGTGAGCGTGTTCTGGGCCTCCTTCGCGCTCCGCGATGCGGCGGTCACGGCGAGGCACAGCGCGGCCGCCACCGCGGCCAGGCCGATGTAGGCGGCGACCGTGATCGTGATGCAGGAGGCGGCGGCACCGGCGGGAGCGGCGGCGACCGCCCCGGCGGGGAGCAGACGCAGCAGCACCGTGGCGGTGAGCACGATCGATACGGCATTGGCCAGGAGCGTCGCCAGCGTGACCACGAACACCGCGAGAAACTTGCCCACGACCACGTCGAACGCGGCGCACGGCGACATCAGAAGCGTCTCCACGGTGCCGCGTTCCTTCTCGCCGGCGAGGGCGTCGATGGCGGGGTAGAAGGCGCCCGTCGCGGTCAGGACCGCCAGCAGCACGAGCACCGCCGCCACGGCCGAGGGCACCAGGCCGCGGATCTCCCCGGCCTGCCCGGTCGGCGTGTCTCCCGCGAACTCGATCCGCAGCGGCTCGACGATGCTCGTCGGCAGGCCGGCCCGCCGCAAACGCTCGCGCCCCACCTCGTCGGCCACCCCCTTCATGGCGTCGAGGACGAGTTCCCTGACCCGACGATCCGGGGGTCGCGACGTGGAGAACCGCGGCACGAGCGTCGTGGTGCCATTCCCCGCCAGCGCGGCAAGCGTGCCCACGGGCACGTCGATCCAGGCATCGGCCGCCGCGGCGTCGAGCAGGGCGAGCGCCTCGTCCGCGGCGGCGATCTTGATGAGCAGCGGCTCGGGCCAGCCTGCCGGCCGCGCTTCCTCCCGGGCCGCGACGATGCCCAGGCACCCGGCGAGGCCCTCGGCGTCGGGGCCGCTGAGCACCAGCGTGAGTTGGTCCGATCGCTCCTGCCGCTCGAGTTCGCTGATCGCCGTCCTGATGCCGAGCGTGCTGGAGAGCGCCAGCAGCGGATACATGACCATCGGCATCAAGAGGGTGATCACCAGGGCACGACGATCACGGACGAACTCCAACAGGTCGCTGCGGGCGAGCGCCAGCCGTGTCGTCCACCGTCCGTCGACGGCCGGTCGCGATCCGGTCATGCCGGCCTCGCGGGGGCGACCGCGGCGAAGAACGCCTCCTCGAGCCCCCGGGCGTCACCCCGGACCAGGTCGTCGCGGGTCCCGTCGGCCACGATCCTTCCCGCATCGATGATCAAAAACCGGTCGCACCGCCGCTCGATCTCGTGCAGCCGGTGGGTGGAGACGAGGATCGTTCGGCCCTGCCGGCGCAGCCGCTCGAGGAGATCGAAGAGGTCCCGTGCTCCGAGGATGTCCAGGGCGCTGGTCGGCTCGTCGAGCACCAGCACCGGCGGGTCGTGAACCAGCGCCCGGCCGAGGGACACCCGCTGCCGCTGGCCGGACGAGAGCCGGCCGCAGGGCCGATCGAGATACCCGGTGAGATCGAGTGCTTCGGCCAGGTCCGCGACCCGCGCCCGCCGCGCGTGCGGACCGAGGCCGTGGATCCGCCCATGCGAGTCGAGCACCTCGCCCGGCGTGAGCCGGTCGGGAACGCCGGTGGCGGCCGACACGTAGCCGAGCTGCCGGCGGACGCCGATCGGGTCGTCGCGGACGTCGCGACCGGCCACCATTACGGTGCCCGCCGTGGGAGCCAGGAGCGTGGCGATCACCCGCATGGTCGTCGTCTTGCCGGCGCCATTGCCGCCGAGCAGGCCCACCATCTCCCCCGGGGCGACCGTGAAGGAAACCCCGTCGACCGCACGAATCGAGGCGCCGTCGCCGCCGCGATACTCCTTCACCAGATTCCTGACATCGATCATCGCCAGCCTCGCGTCGGCTCCCAGGGCAATCGCATCTTATTGAGCTTTGAAAAAGTTTCTGAAAGTTTTCCGGCTGGGCGTCCGATATCCCATGCATGTCACTCAGCAAACAACAAGAGTTCCGGGAAACACGCAGGCTGAAGGCCATGCAGTTGTTGAAATC
>VGYR01000130.1 GCA_016872925.1 Planctomycetota bacterium | reverse complement strand
TCGCCGAGCCGACGAAGCTCGCGTCGAGCGCCCCGAGGTAGCTCACCGTCAACGGGGATGTCCACGCGGAGAGGTCGAGGATGTCGAGGTCTGCAAAGCCGTAGCCGGGGATGCCGTAGCCGTCGAGGATGCCGCCGAAGGCGGCGGTGTTGGCCACGCGGAACCTGTCCACCTCGCTCGTGCCGCGGACGCGGTCGATGCCTGCTGCCATCGCCACGTTGGTCGTGGAGGTGCCGTAGGTCACGGCGATCGCGCCGGAGATCGTGGCGTCGATGCTCGAGCCGTACACGTAGGCGTAATCGAGCACGTCGGTCCCCTGCCCAGCGAACTCGACCACCGTGTCGATCGCCCCGGCGGCGTAGAAGGCGTAGGTGTCGTCGCCGAGGCCGCCGGTGAGCGCGTTAACGCCGTCGCCACCAGAGAGGATGTCGTTGTCGGCGCCGCCGGACAGCAAATCGTTGCCGCCCTCCCCGTAGAGCAAGTCGTTGCCGGAGTTGCCGGAGATCGTGTCGATGCCGGCGCCGCCGAAGAAGGTGTTGGGGCCGGCGTCGCCGGTGAGCGTGTCGTCGCCGTCGCCCCCGGTGATGTCGTCGAAGCCGGCGATGCCGCCGGCCACATTCGTGGCCGAGCCCGTGGTGAGGTTGACGCTCACGGTGGCCGCCCAGGTGCTGCCGCTCGAACCGTAGGAGAGCAGGTCCTGGCCGGTGCCCGCATCGATCCGGGCCGCCGTCGAGCCGGTCTTCTTCACGTACACGATGTCGTCGCCCGCCCCGAGCCGGATCCGCTCGATCTGGTCGTTGACCCACTCCACCGCGAGCATCGGGCTCCACGAATAAATCCGCGTGCCGCTCGCCGCCGCGTCGATCGTGGCGACCAGCGACGCGGTGATCGCGGTCATGTCGAGCACGTCGTTGCCGCCGCCGCCCGCGAGCTCGACCACCCGGTCGTCGAAGGTGCCCTCGAAGACGAACGTGTCGCTGTCAACGCCGCCGGTGAGGTGGTTCGAGCCCGCCCCGCCCCGGATCGTGTCGGCGCCGGCGTTGCCGTCGATCACGTCGTCGTCCTGCCCGCCGCGGAGGTCGTCGTCGCCGGCGTTGCCCCGCAGCGTGTCGTTGCCCTTGTCGCCGAAGATCAGGTCGAGCGACGTGCCGCCGTCGAGGGTGTCGTTGCCGCCGAGGCCGCGGATTGCCGTCGTGCCGCCGAAGGCCGAGGCGTTGATCACGTTGGGCGACGCCCCGCCGGTGAGCAGGGCGGACTCGACGCCGAACACCGAGTGCCCTATTCCGAAGACCGTCACCTTGGCGGCCAGGAGCGTGATGTCGATGTCGGCCCGCACCACGAGCGTGTCGGTGCCCAGGCCGCCGTCGTAGACGTCGGCGAATGCACCCGGATTGGCAGCGAAGCCGCCGCCGAGCACCGCGTCGATCACGTAGAGCGTGTCGGCTCCCTCGTCGCCGTAGGCCAGGTCCTGGCCGGCTCCCGCCGCGAGCGTGTCGTCGCCGGCGTTGCCCCAGATGATGTCATCGCCGGCGTCGCCAAAGATCGTGTCGTCGCCCGCATTGCCCTGGAGGGTGTCGGCGCCGTCGCCGCCGGTGATGACGTCGGGCAGGGGGCCGCCGGTGATCGAATCGTTGCCGGCGCCGCCGTCGAGGCGGTTGACGGCGGAGTCGCCCCCCAGGATCAGGTCGTTTCCATCCTCCCCGAGGATCACGTCGCCCTGCTGGCCGCCGGTGATCTGGTCGTCGCCGGCCCGGCCGCGGATGAAGTCGTTGCCCCCGACGGTCTTCACGTACCAGGGCAGACCCGCGCCGTCGTCGCCATGCAGGATGTCGTTGTCGGTGCCGCAGCCGCCGTCGATTACGTCGTCGCCGTCCTCGAGCACGACCCAGTCGGGCACGTCGCCGAAGCCCACGTTCACGGTCTCGCTGCCGGTGACGCTCACCAGGAAGTCGGTGCGGCCCGTGTCGAGCACGGTGGTCGCCGGTGCCATGGCCAGGCCACCGTAGGTGAAGGCGGTCACCCCCACGAGCGTGCCGGTGCGGGTCACGCTGCCGGCCGCCGACGCGGCGAACGAGTAGAGGCCGTTGCCGGTGCCGACGGCCAGGAGATTGCCGGCGGCGTTGCGCTCCAGTCCGACGAGCAGCTCGGTGACGGTGCGGAGCTCGCGGACGAGCGACACGTTGGCGCCGAGCACGGTGGCGTCGAGCCGGATCAGCACCTGCGACGGCGCGAGCTGGACGTTCATCGTGTCGAGCTTCTGGCCCAGGCAGACGATGTAGATCTCGTTCGGTGCCACCACGACCGCGTCGCCGACCGGATAGAGCCGGGCGTTGGACGAGGTCAGCAGCGTGCCCCGCGACTCCCACGCCCCGTCCGCGATCCGGTAGAGCAGTACTTCGCCCGTTCGCGAGATGCCCAGCAGCGTGCCGGCGTCGAGCGTGTCGAGGGAGAAGAGCGGCTGCCCGCCCGGCACCTCGCCGAGGCTCACGAGGGCCCCGGTCGGCACGTCCATCCGCCACAGCCCGGGCACCGAGGGGCTGCTCGTGCCCGTCGGGATCGACATGCCCGAGAGGTAGGCCGTGTCACGGGTGGTGAAGGTCACGTCGCGAGCCACGAGCGTCTGGAAGTCGCGGATCCTCGTGGCGGCGAGCGTGGCCGTGTCGATGCTCCAGAGCGTGTTCTTGCCGAGCGTTGATGTGTGGGAGACCGCGTGCAGCCTCTCGGGCAAGAAAACGCCGCCGGGCGTCGCCTGCACCCACGGGACCACCGGCTCCTGGACCACGGTGTAGGTCGCCGCATCGACGCCGGTGAACCGGAAGGCGCCCTGCTCCGCCGGTTCCACGGTGCCGTCGCCATCGAGGTCGATCGGCGCCGTCGTGACGGTGGCGACGGTCTGGCCGCCCGCGTTCTTGAGTTTCACCACCTGGCCGTTGATGCCCGGTTCGTGGAGCGTGCGGCCGAGGTCCGTGCCGGCTTCGTCGTGCCGCCAGACGGTGCCCTGAATCGTGGCGCCGCCGGCCGTTCCGAGCGGTACCGGGGTCCACGAGGCGCTGTCGAAGAGCACCGCGGCGAGATTCGCGGTGCCGGCGACCACGAAGTCGAAGATGAAGTCGCCCCCGGCGGTGCCGTTGCCCGAGGGATACTGCGAGCCGAAGGGAAAGTTCAACGACGGGTTCGTCCAGTTGCCGTCGAGCAGGGCGTTCGTGTTGGACGTAACCGAGGTGTCGTCCACGACGAGGCGGTAGCGGCCCGCGTTGAGGGCGGTGACGCCGCTGACACTGAAGACCTGGTAGATGAAGCGATTGGCCTGCGTCGGGTCGGCACCGAGGAACGTGAGGGGGATCGCCGTGCCCAGCGAACCCGTCGGCGACACCGGCAGGAGCGTGGCACCGCTCGTGGCACTGACCCGGCCCTCGCCGATGCACGTCTCAAACGCGATCAGCGAGAACGTGCCGGCGATCGGATCCAGCTGGTCGGCCCCGTCGGGCACCGGTATCCACGTGATCGCGTTGCCCGGTTTGGCGAGCAGAACCGCATCGACCACCGGCGCCGTGGCCGGGAGGATTTCGAAGTCGTAACTCGTGCTGGACCCGCCGCTCACGAGCACGGCGTCGCGGAAGTCCGGCTGCACGTTCGCGCAGGTCGTCGCGTCGACGATCGCGACCCGGTAGGACCCCGGGAAGAGATCGGTGAAGGCGTACGTGCCGTTCGTGCCGGTGAGCACGACTGGTTCGCCCGGGTCGGCCGCGCCGTCCTGGTCTGCGTCGAGGAACACGGAGACGCCTGCCGCCGGGGCGACCTGCGAGCCCGACTTGGTCGTCACCTTGCCGCGCAGTTGGCCCGGCTTGAAGAAGCCGAGGTCCGGGGCGGCCGGCGGCGATGCTCCGCCGAGCGTGACCTCGGCAAGGACGCTGGCCCAGCCGGAGGCCGACCAGCCGGCGGGGATCGCATCGACGACGATCAGGTAGGTGCCGGCGGGCAGGCCGCTTCCCTCGGGCAGCGTGAAGCCGCCACCGGGCACCGTGGCGATCATCACGTCGGTGAAGGTCGCCTTGTCCATGATCCGGATCGTCCACGAATCGCCCGCCGGGGCGAGCGGCTCGCCGGCGTCGCGGATGCCGTCGGCGTCGAGGTCGGTGAAGATCGTGCCGCTGAGTTGGAAGGGAGCGTCGGGGTAGACCTCCGGATGAAACATCACCTCGGGGCCACAGGATCCCTCGGCGGTGACCGCGGTGAAGCCGCCATGGATCGCCGCGATCACGGGCTTGCCCTGCGCGAGGTCGTCGAGCAGGGAGGCGTAGCCCACGCCGGTGGTGCCGCCGTGGACGGTATCGGCCCCGCCGCGTGCATAGATCCGGTCGTCGCCCGGGCCCCCTTCGATGAAGTTGACGCCGTCGCCACCGTCGATCACGTCGTTCCCGTGGCCGCCGAAGATCCGGGCGTTGCCCCCCGCTGCGATCAGGCAGTCGCCGCCAGGGCCGCCGAACACGTCGTCGTCGCCCGTGCCCGACTCCACGTAGTCGCTATCGAAGCCGCCCGCGATCCAGTCCTTGCCGGCGGTGCCGTAGATCGTGTCGTTGCCGTCGCCGCCGGAGAGCCTCGACGACCAGCCGCCGCTGGTTCCGGTGGACGGCGCCGCGGCCTTGAGTTCCTCGTCGGCGGCGTAGATGGCGTCGAAGCCGGGGCCGCCGTAGATCACGTTGTAGCCGGTGCCTCCCTCGATGAGGTCGGCGTTCACGTCGATCGCGCCCGCGGTGAGGGCCCCGGCGATGTCGTCGCCCCAGATCGAGTCGTCGCCGTCGCGGCCGTAGATCTTGTCGTTGCCCTCGCCCCCCTCGAGTGCGTCGTTGCCGGCCTTGCCGTCGAGCGTGTCGTTGCCCGCCTCACCGGAGAGGAAGTCGTTGCCGACGGAGCCGACCAGCGTGTCGTTGCCCGCCCCGCCCTCAATCACGTTGAGCGTGGCCGCGGTGTCGCCGCCGCCCGATTCGTCGCCGGCGTACAGCCGATCGTCGCCATCGTCACCCCGGATGGTGTCGCTGCCGCCGTTGCCGAGGACCACGTCGTTGCCGCCGCCGCCGGAGAGCGTGTCGCCGGCTCCGCGGCCCTCGAGCCGGTCGGCGCCGGCTGAGCCGCCGGCCGCGCCGCCGTCGCCGGAGAGCGTGTTGGCGGCCGATCCGCCGATCAGCTTGTCGTTGCCGGCGCCGCCGTAGCCGTACACCGGCACGGCGACGTTCGCCGTGAAGATCACCACGTCGTTGCCGAGGCCGGCGTCGAACACGATCGCCTCCACGCCGACGGCGCTGTACGACTTGCCGTTGCCCTTCTCCGACTCGTCGATGACGCCGTTGGAGTTGCGGTCCTCCTCGGCGTAATAGGCCTTGACGATGAATCGGTTCGTCACCGAGTCGTAGTCGACCTCGAATGCCTCGTCGCCGTCGGTCGTCTCTCCCTCGAGCACTCGGCCCGCCCGCGGGCCGGCATTGAGCACCAGCGCCTGCGTCTTGCCGCCGGGAAGCGCGATGGCCGCCGTACCCGGGTTGTCGTCGTGGTCGTAGACGCCGCCCCCGATCACCTCGGCCACTACCGGCTCGGGCGGGGGGCAGGTGACGTACTCCCAATCCACCAGGTTCGCGCGGGCCAGTTCGTACGTGTCGGACCAGAGCGTCACGAACCCGAACGGCGTGGAGAACCCGACCTTGATCCAGGCGTCGAAGAACGCATCGAGCCGCCCCTCGAAGTCGAAGATGCACTCGACGCCGTTCGAGAGGTTCTTGAGGAACTCGTCGAGGTGCACTCGACCGTCGTCGTTGGGATCCTTGAGGTTGGCCCCAACGTAGCCCTCGACGCCCCCCTTCACGCCGGCCGCCGCGACGAACACGTCGACATAGGCCCCGGCGCCCACCGTGGCATCGAGCCGGATCTCGAGCGGATCATCGCCGTCGCCGGGCGTCGGGTCATCGCCGAAGAACACTCCATTGACGATCTTCTCCGGGGCAACGGTGTCGCCGGCGAGGGCCTGCCGCAGGCCGCGGGTGTCGTAGCCCATCGAGAAGTCGGTGGCGAAGGCGAGCCCGCCAAAGATCTCGGCGAACAGCGGCCCGAAGATCGGGATCGTGAGGTTGAAGGAGGCGCCTGCCAGGAGGTCGGGCATGTCCCAGTGCACGAGCATCGGGTTGCGGCCGAAGATCAGGTCGATGAGCGCCGCCGCCGGGTCGTCGAAGATGGGGAACGTGACCTTCCCCTCGGTGACCTTCGAGTAGGTGGTGCCGATGCTGCCGCCGACGTCGGTCGGCGACGCGGCGGTATCGACCCCGAGGCCTCCCGTGAGGCCCGAGATCAGGCTCTCCGCCACGGCGGAGCCCTTCGCGAACAGCTCCTCGACGTTGCCGCCGGCCGCGGCGTCACGGTCGAACTCGAGTTTGCCGAGCGAGACCTTCGCCGAGCCCGACGTGGCGGAGAGTTGATTCGCCACGTCGTTGATGATCGTCAGCAGCTCGATGAACAGGATCGCGTTGTCGTATTCGCCCTGGCTCGTGTAGCGGATGACGTCGAGCACCGTGATCGGGCCCAGGCCCGCGAACTCCGCCACGTCGGAGATGACCGGCAGCTCGCCCTTGAGCGTGTCGAGGATCGGCTCGATCGGGTCGAGGAAGTTCTCGATCCGATCGAACAGCGTGGCCACGGGGCCGGAGAGCAGGCCGCCGAGGTCGATGTAGGTGTCGGTGATCTCGAAGAAGAAGTTGTTCGCCGAGAGCGAGGCGAGCGACACGCCGATGCCCGCCGGCGTGGCGTCGCTGGTGTAGCCCATCGTCAGGGCCATGCCGATGCCCGGGCCGCCCTTGAAGATCGCCGCGGTGAGGTCCACGCCGAGTTCCGCCCGGACGGTGCCCGACACCTTCGCTCCGGAGAACAGCGCGGGGAGGTCGGCGAGGCTCGACTTCTTCGTCTCCAGGTCGAGCGCGAGCGTGGCCTCCAGTTCGCGCTTCGTGGGATCGGTGATCGGGCCCTTGGTGCGGTCCTCGAGGCTGAGCACGAGCGCCCCGAGCTGCATGCTCAGCGTTGCCGACTCGGCGAGCGCGAGGGCCACCGTTCCCGAGAGTTCGTCGCCGGCCTTCGTCTCCAGGAAGAATCCCCGGGACCGGCCGTAGCCCAGGCCCACGTGGGCGCTGAAGCTGGCGAGCAGGTCGACGCCCAGCCCACCGCGGAGTTCCAGGCCGAGGGCGTCGAGGCCGAGATCGATCGTGCCCACGTCGATGGTCGTGGTCGAGGAGCCGGAGAGAGTGATGTCGAGCACGAACTCGTCGGCGAGGTCGTCGATCAGACTGGAGAACGTGGTCTCGGACGTCTTCGAGATCTCCGTCCCGTTGACGTAGAAGGTGAAGGTGGCGGTCAGACCCGTGGCGGCCACCCGGTTCCCGAGTTCGGTGGCGAGCTTCTTCGGCGTGTCGAACGCGGCGATGGCCTGGAAGAAGTCCTCGAGATCGTTCAGGACCGCCACGCTCCCGGTGCTGATCTCCCCCAGCAGCGGAAGGTCCCGCACGAAATCGGTCTCGAATGCCGTGCGGAGCGTCTGGGTGAACAGGATCGCCCCCTCGAGCCAGCTGTCGAGGCTGAAGGCGGCGGCCGAGAAGATGTCGGCGAGGCTCTGGAACTCCGACCCCGCGTCGGGCACGAAGCCGGCGGCGACGGCGAACGGGGGCGTGACCGCCGTGTTGAGCGTGGCCGTGAGCGCCAGCGCCCCGAGGCCCTCGCCGCTCCCGGCGATCCCCATGCCCGTGATGTAGATGGGCAGGTCGGCGACGAACGCCGCGTCGGCCGTCACGGTCCCGGCGGAGTCGAGCTTGAACAGGGCCGGGCTCGCGGACGCCTGCCGTGTCAGCGAGACCGTCGCCTTCTGGGCGCCAGCGGCGCTGGAGCCCAGCGAGATGCCGGCGATGCCCCCCACGCTCGCCTTCAGGGTCAGGCCTGTGCCGTCGTCGATCCCCGCTTCGAGCGAGATCGACGACTTCGTCGGATCGAAGAACGGCGCGGCGGTCGAGAGATTGAGGCCGAATCGGCCGGCGGCGGTGCCTGCGATCGTGATCTTGAGATCGCCGGTGCCCGAAACCGTGAAGGGGGTGCCGTCGCCCAGCGACAGGGCGTCGAGGTCGACGGCGGCGGTGAAGCCCGTGTACTTGATCGTGGTGTCGAACACCAGCGCCTTCGCGCTCCCGGGCGTCACGCTGGCGAGGCTCGGCAGCGCGGTGACCGACACGCCGGATGCGGCCGGGAACAAGCCCCCGAAGAGGCCCTCGATGACGGTGCCGAAGCGGTCGAGCGCGCCGAGGTCGAGGCCGTCGAGGTCGAGGTGCGCGAGGTCGAGTCCGCCAAGCCACGCGGTGTCCTTCTTGGCGTCGAACGCGAGCAGCCGGCCGAAGGCGAGCCTGACGTCGATGATCGCTGGGTCGGCGGGGAGCGAGGCGAACACGAGGTTGGCCTCGACGGCCCAGGCCCGCAGGTCGGCGATGAAGGAGATGTCGAAGCCGTCCACGCCCGGCGTCCAGCCGTCCCATCGCACCATCAGATCGCTGAGGCTCCACGAGAGCCGCTGCAGCCGGCTGAAGCCGGGAAGACCCGAGAGCGACGCGAGCTTGGCGTCGATGGCGTCCACGAAGGCGTCGGCAAGGCCATTGAAGCTGCCTGCGGGCCAGACGCCGCTCACCGGGCGGCCGAGGATCGCCGACAGGTCGAGTTCCTGGAAGGCGGAGACCACCTGGTCGATCGCCAGCACCTGCCCGAGCGTGCGGCCGTCCCACGGGATCTGCACATCCCAGAAGGGAGCGTCCTTCAGGTAGTCGGCGAAGAGCGTGAGCATCGCGGGCAGGTCGTCGAGCGAGAGGTCGGCGAGCCCCTGCACCGCCTCCTTCATCTTGTCGCTCGTGGTGATCGCGAAGCCCCAGGGGGTGGCGGCGTCCACCGCGAGTTTGATGAAGGGCACGTCGGCCGACGCCGGCGGCGTGGCGAGCGGTGTGGCCTTGTAGTTGGCATCCACGATCCCGAGCGGTCCCGACGCCAGCGACTCCGGCCGCACCTTGATCTGGAAGATGCCGTTGACGCTCGGGGCGGTGACCTTGAAGCCCACGAAAGACCCGCCAGCGGCATCCATCTCGGCGAGCGTGATCCGCCCGTCGGCGGCCGCGCCGACACCGGGGTCGGCGAGCTTGATCGTGATGCCCGCCGATGCCGACGCCTCGCCCGCGTGGATCGCCAGGGCGAGCGGGCCGAGGGAAGCCCCCGCCTCGAGCGTCGCGGAAATCGACACCGCGGCGGTGGCCGCATCACCCGCGGCCACGTAGATCCGATCCCGGAGCGGCTGAACGGCGAGCGGTTTGCCCTCGATCGTGGCAGCGGCCGCGGGCACGGCCGAGAGGCCGAGCACGGCGGGCGCCAGCGACGACTGCACCGTCGTGGTCGTGCCCGCCATCACGGTCACCGACGGTCCCACGATCGAGAACGTGGCCTCCTTCGAGGCCGGCGTGGTGAGGTCGTTGGCCACCAGGGAGTTGCCCGCGAGCGTCACGGAGAACTTGCCGGTGGCTGCGGGAACGTTCAGCAGCGTGAGCAGGTCGGCGACCGTGGCCGTGCCCGGGAGCGAGTCGGTGCCGAGGCCCGTGAGGGTGTCGAGGTCGAAGCCGACCTTCGTGCCGTCGCGGAGCCAGAACTCGAGGTCGTTGCCGGTCACGAGGGCGTTCTTCGTGAGCCCGGCCCCGCCGTTGAGCGCCGACACGAGCGTGGCCGACGTCACGGCCGGCACGCCGGTCGCCGACTTCACCGACACGCCGGAGGTGATCGCCAGCGCGGTCGTGACGGTGACGGTCGCTGCGCCCTTGCCGGCCACGGCGAGGGGCAGGCCCGCGGGCACGATCTCGTCGGCGTCGAACGACTCAGACAGCGTCTCCGTGTGGGAAAGGGGCAGCGTCCACTGGACGGCGTCTGCGGTCGGATTCCAACGGAGGTCGAAGTCGGCCACCGGCCTGCCGAGCGCGGCGGCCAGCTTGTCGACGAGGTCGTCGGCGGTGGTGAACGCCCAGTTGCCCGCCGTGTTCTTCAGCCCCGACACGAGACTCGTGATCCGATCGGTGATGCCGCTGCCGGCGACCGAACTGAGCGGGCGATCGATGATCGGCACCTGGAAGTCGTCGCCCAGGTTCGGCACCCAGTGGCCGAGGTCGGCGACGAAGGCCCCGAGGTCGTGGTCGGTGACGTCGGCGAGCTTCGTGAAGTCGAAGGGCGTGGAACCGCCGGAGAACTGCAGTTTCGGGGGGGTGACGGAGAGTGAGGCGGGGTCGAAGAGGTCGCCGGCCTTGATGGTGATGGTCTGCGTGGAACCGACCGGCTGCTGGAAGCCGGCGAAGCCGAGCTTGAACGGGACGGCGACGGCCAGGCCCGATCCGGCGGCCGACAGGCTGAACAGCGTGTCCAGGTCGGGCGTGGCGGTACCGTCGAGTTCGCCGAGCGACACCACGCCGTCGCTACCCTCGACGAGATTGACCCGCACGCGGGTGTCGAGCGAGACGCCGACGTCGGTGGGGCCCAGCCGCATGATCCCGTAGCTGCCGTCGACGCTCTTGACGGCCGACGCACCCGTGGCGTCGGCCGTCGCGAAGGCGTCGAGCGCGTCGAACTTGATGAAGAATCCCTGTTCAGTGGCCAGCCCGGGGGCGAGATCGATGCCGAAATGCACGACCCCCTCGTAGCCCACGGCCACCGCGGTCTTCACGTCGCCGAGCCGCATGCCCTGGTCGAGGAGCGAGGGCGTGGCGGTGGTCGAGGGCGTCTGGCCGAGCGACAGCTGATAGGACGGTAGCTTCGTGCTCGAGATCAGATCGACGGCGAACCACATCCTCGACTGTCCGTCGAGCGTCTCCTTGGCCACGTCGACGTCACGGATGGTGAGGGCGATGTCGGCCGTGTCGGCGTCGGCGAAGGCTTGCCTGACGGCGCCCACGGTGCCGGCGCCCGGCAGGAGGGTGGCGAGCCGCTCGGCGAGGTTGGTTCGCAGCCTGTCACCGAGCGGCGCGAGGGTGCCGAGCGACTCGCCGAGCGCGGCGGCCTCCTGCCCGAGCAGGCCCGACTCCTGCAGCTGCGTGAGCCGCTGCGACAGCACGTCGACTCCCTGGATCAGGGCCGCCGTCTGCGCGGCGGTGACGGGGTCGGTGTCGGGCACCGTCGTCAGGCTCAGCACGAGTCGGCGTTCGAGCGACTCGCCGGCAAGGCGGGCGAGTGGTCGCCTCGGGAGTCCGATCCGTGCGCCGCGGCGACGCCGGGGCGAAAGCCACCCCCGGCGGCGGGAACGGGAAGGCCGGGAACCACGGCCGGAGGCGCGGCGCGACTCCATGAGAGGGCTCCTCATGCCAGCCACTGAAGGAGAAGAGGTACTGTTCCGACCCTCCGAAGCTACAGAGGCTACCCCGGACGCTTGCGACAAGGCAAGCAATCACCATGTTTCCGCGCGTTGCGGCGACTGCAAGCGGCGGCGCTGCGACCGGCTTCCCTGCCGGCACCCCTCGGCCGGGTGCCTGCTCAGCGGCGCTGGGGCATCGGGAACGGCGTCGGTCCGTAGGGATAGGGCGTGCCGCCGCCGTAGACCATGCCACCGGGTGTGCCGCGCATCGGGACACCGACGGAGTAGTTGCTAAAGTACCGCGCCCGGTCGCCGTCCACCGAGACCAGGCCGTTGGTGTAGACGGTCACGCGGCCGAACTGTCTGCCCACGAGCCCGTTGTTGAAATACGTCATGTCGCCGACGCGGTTCGACACCATGCCGTTGGCCGGTCCGCCCGGGCAGCGCTGGACCGACGTACTCGCTACGCGCCTCAATGCCCTGCCTGCTCGCAAACGCCTCTCGGTCACCAATGCCGCCATCTCCGGCAACACCGTGAGCGACCAGCAGAATCCC
>VGYR01000129.1 GCA_016872925.1 Planctomycetota bacterium | reverse complement strand
TGGTTGATCTGCGAGCCTTCTTTGAGCACGACGCACCTCCTGAACTACCTGTGGCTGAGAAACATCACCTCAGCGGCAAGTATCTGGAGACAGCGTCGTGCTGTCGCGGCTCTTTTGCGGCGGCACAACCATGCGCCACGTGGCATCAACCGCCGGCAGTCAGTCCGGTTCCGGCGCGAGAATCTGTGCCATGGGGTTGAGGAGCCATTTGTCGGCCACGCCTTCCTTGGTCTCTGGCTCGGCTCGCTTGCCCTCGATGTACTTCCAGGGAGCTTGAATTGCGATCCCCGCCGCCTGCATGCGAAGGCGGATCTCATCGAACTCCTTGTCCGGGTCGGTCTTTTCGAAAATGGCAGCGGTCTTCAGTTGCGACGCGTGCTCCTTCGGCTCCCAGGGCTCGGCCTGCGGCGATGCGCCGCAGGCGATGACTTCCACCAGGCGACCGCAAGTTTCCGCGCGGGGGCCGAGGCACCGCTTCCAGTTCTCAATCGTGCTCGCAGCCACGGCCTGCTGATCGAGTAACCTCACTTTCCGCTGTACCTCGCTTGGATTTGGCGGCACGACTGCAGCGTGCAGTTTCTTCACCCAAAGTTGGAGTCTGTTCCCCAAAACTGATAGCCCCTCGATGGCCAACGAAACCTGAAGCGTCGCCGCGGCCCCCCGCAAGAGCGTCCCGTATTGGCTCACGTAGTGGACAAGTCCCCGCCAAGGCAAAGCCGGCCCTTGTTTTCACGATACGGCTGCCCGTCGTGGTCGATTCGCCTGAGCCGAAACGCCGCAAGACAGCAGGGTAACGGCCGCACCCTTGAAGCCGAAGTTTAGGCCCAAGTTGCAGGGTGGCGGCAACTGCTTGACGCCAGAACTCATCGGCGTAGATTACCCGCACGTGGCCTAAACCTGTTCGCCTGTTTACTGGAACGGCCGTTCAGGTGCCACGGTCAAGATCAAGTCCCATTCCATTTCACGAAAGGAATCGCAGATGGTTTGTTTTGTTGAAGGTGCGGGCGGTCTGGTTTGCGTTACGTTCGGAAGACGGCGGCCCTTCTCTCTTTCTCGCCGCGCCGTGGAACGGCGGGTGCAGAACTGCCTTGTGCCCAAGGGTCTGCTTCTGCGGAAGTGCGCGGCCCGCAGCCGCTGGCATGGAAGCCTCGGCGACTACTACCTGGTCTCGGTCGTGACGAACACCGTACACACGACGCACCAGGATCTTGAAGACCTCGCTCGCGAGTATGACGTGATCGGCGAAGGCCAAGCCATCGCCGACTGACCGCCCCGCCGCCTTGGCCAGCGGCGGCCCGGTGCCAGCCCGGGCGGGCGGCTTACGTGGCGAAAAGACCACGTTTTCCAGTTCCGATTCGACCAGGGAGATGAGCATGACACGTAAACGAAACCCGCCCGAGCGGTGCATCTACTTTTCGGTGTTCCACGCCGAAGCCTTCGACCGCCCGATCGTTAGCGATGAATACGAGACCGCCGAGGTAGCAGACATTGGGCCGATCATTTGGGGCGTCGATTTGATCGACCGTAGCCCTCGCCTTGTGAGTGCCGAGATCAAGCATGGAGTCTCGCGGCAGACGGCGGCGAAACTGCTCCGGCAGATCGCCGACGCGATCGAGGCGTCGAGCGAATCGCTGATGGCCGCGCCCAATCTTGCGAACGGCACCTATGACCTACAGCAGCGGGCCTTCGTCAACGATTGGGAAGGGCTCGGCGACGACATGGACGGCGAGCAGCCGAGGGTGCTGTGAGATCGCCCGATCATCTGCACAGCGCCGCTGAGCTGCTCAGGAAATTGAAGGCCCGATTGGCCACGGTCAATGATCGTGCCATCGTAGCCGAGGTGCTGGAGCTACTTCGGCAGCACGAGGCGTCTGCCCCGCCTGCGGCATTAGATGCGTGGTGCCGGGTTCACGGCGGAAACTGGCAGCCGTCTGCGCGAGACACGGCGGTGATGCGATACCTGCTGGCCTGCGGACAAGCGCAGCGCGATGAGGTCGCACGGCTGATCGGCACGCCCGAGCAGCCGGCCAGCAACGAGGCGGTACGAAAGTATTTTTGTGATCTGCGGCTGCGCCTTGAGCGAGCTGATGCTACAGCGACCGTGCTGCCGGCCAAGCGTGACGGCGTGTACCGGACGCATGATTCGACGATACAAACGCTCTGCATGAAGCAGGAAACACCCGCTCGCTTAGTGTTTCGTATCGGTCACAGATAGCCTGCCGTAGCCCCGTATTGTGCGTGTGTGATGAGTCACACACAGCACAGCGGCGAGGCGAGGAATGAAGGCAAGGCCAAGAGCGGCCAGCAAGCCGCGAAGGCGACCTGCGATTCTCGAAGGGTTGCCACGCTCGACGGACGTGCGCGAGGAAGTTCGCCGCACATCTCATCGAATGCGAGTGCTGCTGGAACTGCTCGGCGTTTGCGAAAAGGCCGAGCAGGCGTCCCGCACTCGATCGCCGAGCTGACGATCGACCTGGACGACGACCGGGTGCTCGAAGCGGTGGCGAACCTGCTGCTCGACCTGACCCGTCACAAGTACGAGGGACGGCAGACCTAGACCCCATACAGGCCATCGGCCAGCGGGGTCGCATCCGCTGGCCGTGGCGATCGCCGACGCCGTTGGAGGGCGTCAGCATGATTCATCGTAGCGACAACACGAAGCCCGCGGCCATCTGCTGCGGCGATCACCAGGCGGCCGCCACGGCCACGCCGGTGATCTTCTCCGGCATCTACGCCGGCCACCGTACCCCCACGGGTGATCTCGTGGGCCACCGTGCCTTCGCCGCAGCACAGTGCCATTCAAGTCGGCGATTCGGAGTTGATTCCATGTCTGTTTCGTATCAGCAGCGACCGGCCGCCGAGGCCCTGATGGAGTTCACGGTGAGCGAGGGCGCAGGCCCGCCGGCCGGGCTCTACAAGGCCGAGTTCATCGGCGTGGTGAAGACCACGCATGAGCAGTACGGCGACGGTGCCCGATTCGACTTTAAGGTGATCGGCGGCGAGCACGACGGGAAGATCGCATCCCGCACGTGCAAGCCGACGCCGAGCCCGAAGAATGTCACCGGCAAGCTCATGGCCGGCCTGCTCGGTGGCGCGATGAAGCCGGGCGAGAAGGTCTCGCTCGCGGCCTGTATCGGCAAGACCTACACGATCGTCGTGGGCACCGCTGCCAACGGCGAGAGCACCCGGGTGGAGAGTGTGGTCTCGGTGTAGTGCCGCGGCCAGGCGATCCGATTCGACGCCACCGACTTAGCGGCATCCCGGTGCAAGCCCGGGGCGGTGGCCTTGATGATGACCCCGGGCACCCTGCCCGCCACTACCAGGAACGACAACATGGCAACGGCGACAACCGGCGAGATCGTGTTTCGGAAGAGTGTGCCGCAATCAATGCACGGCAAGTTTCTCGGCTGGCTGGAAGAAGCCCTGGCATGGATGCGCGACAAGCACCCGGCGACCGACTTCGACGGGGTGCGGCATTACGTGTTCAACCGCGGCGGGTATCGATCTCGGTACTACCGAAAAGGCCGGAGAGGTCTCGAAGGCCCCGTCGTGATGATCGCTTGGACGGAGTGTATGTCGCTCTACGTGATGAGGTCGCTCGGCATTACGACGCAAAAGCGGCTGGCCGTTCCCGGGCGGGTGCGGGTCGTGAGTGCACTGATTCACGAGCTGACCCACCACCACCAGCACGAGCAGGGACTACCGCGGGGCGAGGTGCTCACAACGGCAAACGAACTTGAGTGGCTGCAAGTAGCTGCCCCGACTTTGCACCAGAAGTTTCTGAGCGAGTGAAGGCTTCGAGTACCACCAGGAGCACGACATGAGAAAGCCAACGGAACACCGCGAGCACGAGCTGCTCGCCGCGATCGTGGCCGGCCAGCAGGCGAGGGGCTACGCCCCGACCCGGCGGGAGCTGGCCGCCACGATCGGGATCTCGACCAGCAGGGTGCAGCAGATCGTGGAGAGCTGCATCCAGCGGGGCTACCTGGCACGAGTGCCACGCGCGGCCCGGGCTTACATCGTCCAGAAGTACCCGACGCTCTCTTCGCCCGCGGCACGTGCCACGGGCTCCGTTTGACCCCACAGGAACCCGTTCCATGAATCACGACGACCAGACCGCCCGCCCCGCCTCGGCCCCGCAGCAGCGGGCCAGGATCTCCGACGCCGAGAGGCTCCAGGAACTGCTGGAGATTCGCCGCGACGAGGTGTACGAGACCGCCGACCAAGCCACTGACCGATGCCGGGCCGAGGCGGCCCGAGATAAGCGGCAGCGGTACTTCGACGCCACCCTGGCCGAGCTGCTGCGGGTCTATGACACGACCGCAGCCGACCAGCAGTACTCCGGGATGAGCCTGGACGAGGCCGGGTACTTCGACGAGTACCTGCTGGCCGACCTGGTGAAGCATTGGAGGCAGATGCAGTGCACCTTCGACGCCACCGACCGCGAGGGCTATCGGAAGGCGGCGGCCAGGTTCGCCGGCCGGGCCGTCTGCTTCGGCATGGGCCTGCGGAACGCCTACGGGTACCGCGACTGAGGGCCGGCGGTAGTTCGTGACCCTTTTGGACCTTTTTAGTTCCTGCCCCCTGGAGCGGTACCGATGGCCGATGGTCCTGACTTCACCGACGACGAGATCGAGACCGAGATCGAGCGGCTGCGGCTGTTCGCCCTGCTGCTGGAGCCTGGCCTGTTGTACGAGGTGCGGCCGGTGCCGTGGGCCAAGCCGGGCAGCGTATGGGCCACGCCCGAGCAGCTCCACGAGCTGGTACCCGGGCTCATGGAATGGAACCGGGCCGGCGTGAACCCCTACTTCTCCGTGAACCCGCGACGAGAGAAGGGGGCCACGACGGGCGAGGGCACGCTGCCGGGCTCTGTGCTCGTGGCCGACTTCGATAGCGGGATGACGCTCGCCGAGGCGCGATCGCGCCTCGAGACCGCGGGGCTGCCGCCGCCTACGGCGATCGTGGAGACTTCGCCGCAGCACTGGCACGCCTACTGGCGGCTGGAGCAGCGGCTGCCCGATCTTGCCACGTTCAAGCGGCACCAGCGGGCCCTGGCGGAAGTGCTCGGCTCGTGCCCGAATGTCTGCTCGTTCCAGCAGGTGCTCCGGCTGCCGGGCCCATTTTGCAACGTAAAGGCCGACCGCCCCGCGCAGCCAAGGGTGCGGCTTGTCGAATGCGATCCGAATCGGATCTATGCGGCAAGCCTGTTTCCTCTGGCCCAGGCCGAGCCCGAGTACGTGCCAATCCCGCTGCATGAACTGTCCATCACGATTGACGCCGGCAGCATGGCCGACGCCACCCGGGCCCTCGTGCACGACGGGAAGACGTTTGAGGGCAAGGGCCGCCGCGCGAGCATCTACGAGGCCGCGCGAGACATGAACGCGCGTGGGTGGCCTCTGGCCGACGCCACGGCGGTGCTCATGGCCGTGGGTCGGAAGCTCGGCCTTGAACCTGACGACGAACAGGACATACCCCGGCAGGTGAAGAACGCATTCGGCAAGCCGGCCACGCCAGGCTACGCCGAGGCCGAAGTGGCCTCGATCGACTTCGAGACGAGCAAGCCCGCGGCGGCGGCCGACGACGACTACGACGCCGAGCTAGAGGCGCTGCCGCTGCCGCAGCCGCCGGCCCTCCCCGCGCGGCCCGAGTTGTTTCTGCGGCACGGCGTCATCGGTGACTTCATGCGGCGGGTGGAGCAGGAGACCGAAGCGCACCCGGCGGCCCTCGCCGGGCAGCTCGTGGTGGGCATTGGGAACTGCATCGGCCGTGGCCCGCACACCGTGGTCGGCCGCACCTGGCACTATCCGAATTTGTTCGTGGCCGTGGTGGGGAACACCGGCGCGGGCCGAAAGGGCACTGGTGGCGATCTCGTGGCCGACTGCCTGCGGCCGGCGGATGACTGGTGGGCCACGTGGTGCCACTCGCCGAATCTCGTGAGCGGCGAAGGCGTGATCGACGCGCTCCGCGATCCGGTCGTGAAGCTCGTGCCGAAAAGGGGTGGCGGGCCCGACGACTTCGAGCAGACGACGATCGACCCGGGGGTGCCCGACAAGCGGCTGCTCATCGTCTGCGCCGAGCTGGCCTCGGCGTTGAAGGCTGGCAACCGGGAGAACTCCATCCTGCTTCAGACGCTCCGCGAGGCGTGGGACGGGAAAAGCCTGCGGACGATGGCGAAGAACTGCGCCCGCACGGCCACCGATCCGCACCTGTCGATCGTGGGCCACGTCACGCGGCAGGAACTGGTGAAGGTGGCCCGCGAGAGCGACATCTTCGGCGGCACGTTTAACCGGTTCGTCTTCCTGCTGTCTGACCGGGCCCGGCTGCTGCCGCACGGCGGAGACCTGGACGATCTCGGCACGGTGCCCGCCAGGATTGCGGACGTGATCGCCTTCGCCCGGGGCGTGGGCCGGGTGCGGCGATCACCGGCTGCGGATCGACTGTGGGAGCAAACCTATGCCGAACTGACCACGCCCGTGGGTTCCGACCTGCTGGCGGCGGTTCTGTCGCGTGGCGAGGCGCAGACGTTGCGGCTGAGTCTGCTCATGGCCCTGGTGTGCAAGCGGGCCACGATCGAGCACGATGACCTGGTCGCGGCCCTCGACTTGTGGCGGTACGCCGCCGCCTCGGCAAGAGTGATCTTTGGCCAGGTGCACGACCCGCTCTTCGAGAAGATCGTGGCCGCGGTGAACGAGCGGCCAGGGATCACCCGTACCGGCCTGCACCAGCGCCTCGGGTGGAAGCTCGGATCGACCGAGCTGGTGGCTGCCCTGTCCCGCGTCCAGGCGGCGGGAGCCGTTCACCACGAGCGGGTTGAGACCCGCGGGAGGCCAGCCGAGCGATGGATTCCTGGCCCGGCACCACGGGCAGGAAAAGAGGGTAAGCAGGAAAAGGGTGCCACGGCCCCTTCCGACCCTTTTCCGACCTTTTCCTCTTTTCCTTCCAGCGTGCCCGCGGAGCCCTTGGCACCGCCGCCGGCTTGGGATCCCGACAACGTGACCCCGGGGAGCTACACGCTATGACGCTCGCCGAGGCGATCTCGACCGTGGCCGTGGCCGGCTGCCGCCTGGTGCCAGACGATGCCGGCGGCGTGGCCCTCGTGGTGCCAGACGGCAAGACAATCCCCCGCGCGGTGCTCGACGTACTGCGGGCACACCGCGAGCAGCTCGGCGCGGCTCACGCTCGGCCGACGCCCCCGGCCCTTGCGGTCCCCGCCGAAGACCTCGCCGAGTACCTGGCGGAGAAGGGCCTGCCGGCGGCCACCGCGGAGCTGGTGGTCTACGCGGCGCGGCTGTTCGAGGTGCCAGGCCAGGCGATCACGATCGAGCGGGTAGTGGCCGCCTCCGAAACCGAGTTGTTCGAGCCCGGCATCCCCATGCGGACGACAGAAGACATCGAATGGCACAAGCCGGGGGCGGGCTACTTCACGGTCCCAGCTGGAACCGTTGGCCTACTGGTGCCGCAACTCTGGGCAATCGGCAACGAGCACGCCCGTGCCGGGATCGAATCGACAGTCGCCGCCGCAAAGCGGCGTGGTCTGCCGCTGCACGTGCCCGTATGGCTGGCTGGAGAGCCCCGGGCGATCGGCATGGACGCGATCACACTCGAAGGCGTGGCGGTGCCCCCCGGCATGGATTTGACGCCGTGGCGATCACAACGACGAGAGGTGGCCGCATGAATCTGATCCGACTCCCGCGGGTCGCGGTGCAGCTCGCCGCCGCCCCCGAGGCCGACCTGGTGCAGATCGAGCAGCAACCGACCCGCGCGGTGCTGACCGTGGCCTCCGGCGAGCGGGTGCTGCGGCTCTCGATCTCGGCGGATGCCGCGCTGGGCACGGTGCAGCCGTTCACGATTTCGGCCAGCGACTTTGCCAGGGCCGCCAAGGTTGTAGGAGCCTCGCCCCCCGGTCCGGCCGGCGAGCTGCCCCTAGTGGTACTGCGGGTCTCAGCAGACGTTGCCGGCATCGTAGGCCCCTCGGGTTCGCCGCAGACGGTCACGATCGTGCAGACCCGATTTCCCGACTACCCCGGCAAGATCGACCGGGTGGAAGGTGAGCTGGCTTCTGGCATGACACAAGCGGTGGCGGCGGCACATCCTCGGCACGTGCTGGAGCTGGCCGAGGCTGCGATGGCGATCGGCTGCACCGCGGTGCAGTTCACCTTCGCCCCTCGGTTCGGCCTGGTGCTTGCCGAGGCCGATGCGCAGGGCATGGCGGCCACCATGGTACTCGCGGACCACGAGCACGCCGAACGCTTGGCACCGCCACCCATGCAGGGCGATGCCTTGGTGTTCACGATGCCCGAAACGAAGCCGCGGCGTACCGCGCGGCGTTCGCCACAGAAGCTCCAGGAGTTCCAAGACGGGGAGCTGCCGTTTTGATCTCTGAAAGTTACTGCAAGGATTGTGGACGCTGCCGCTATGGTGCGGGGACAGGGCCGCAGCATGAACGTCACGATGCCGCAACTGGAGTTGTTCACCCGAGTCGAGGCTGCCCGCCGTTGTCGGCTGGCACCGGGCACGCTGAAGCGGCTCGCCGCCGAAGGCCGAGGGCCACGCTATAGCCGCACGGGCGACAAGCGTGGCCGCTGCCTGTATGCGGCCAGTGACTTGATCGAGTGGCTGGAGGAACGCAAGCAGTCGCCACGGGCGTGCCGTGGCAACACGACCGGGTGATTCTCTGGAGGTTCAACGATGGTTCGCAGGACGAAGGACGATGGTGCCGTTGCCGTGGCCGAGGCCGTCAATCCTGACGTGATCGCCGCGCGGGTCGCCGCTGCCGACGCCGAGGCTCGCAAGGCCGAGGCCGCCGCCGACGTGCTCCGGTGGCGTGAGATCGTCGGCAGCATTGCCGACGGGCACGAGCCTGACGGCAAGACGATTGCCGCCATCGGCACGCTGGCCCAGCGGCTGCACCTGCCGCCCGACGCCGTGGCCCGCAGCGTGAAGGCCGTGCAAGAGGAACGCCGGCAACAGGCCGCCGTCGATGCCACGAAGCAGCGACTCGCGGACGTGAAAGCCCGCGAGCAGGAACTGGCCGTGGAGATCAAGGCGACCGAGGCGCGGCTGCGGGAGTTGAACGCGGAGGTCGGCACGTATCACGCGCTCGCCCGCGGCTACCCGTTCCAAGCCCAGGCCGTCGCGGCCGTTCGCTCCGAGAACCCGTTGTTGTTTGGTGACGTCGAGCACCTGTCCGAGCGGATCACCAAGGCCGACGCGGCGATGAGCACCGAGGTGTTCAAGCCGGCGAAGAACTACCCGCACCTGGAAGGTGCATCGCGTGGAGGGTGGGAAACATGAACGTCGATCAACTCTACTCGCCCGAGCGGATGGCCGAGCGTGTTCGTCTGGCAACCCGCAACGCCCCGGCCAGCATCAAGCGGTCGATCGACCGCCAGCGGCAGCGTGATGGTCTGGCACCGCTCTGGAACGTGGAGCGACGGGCCAAGCAACCGGCCGCCATCGTGCTGGTGGGCGCGTGCTCGCCGGGGATCAGCACGCCGGTGTTGTGTGCCAACGACGGGCTACGGCTGCCGGAGATGGTGGCACCGTCTGCCGTCGAGAACTCGTTGCGGATGGTGAAGGCCCGAGCCGTCAACGTCGAGCTGCTGGAGGGCCACGCTGGCGAGGCGATCACCGACACCAAGTCTGGCGGGCTCGAGTTCCTGAGTGGTGCCGGCACTGGGCTGATGCTGGTGGCCCGCGTCCCGGTGAAGCAGGCCAACGCCAGGATGCTCGCCAACGCGCTCGCGGGCACGATGAGGTTGTCGATCGGGTTCGTGCCACGTCGCACCGAGATCATCAAGCACAACGGGCGGCGCGTTCGTTCGTTCCGCGAGATCGACCTGCACCACGTCGCGGTGCTCTGGGATCGCGAGAAGCATGGCACACCATGCTTCCCAGCCGCGAGGGTGTGGGCTGCGTTCGACACTGACGAGCGCGGTGTTCGTCGCGCGATGAAGGCCGCGGGCCTGCACGCAAGCGATGCGGAGATGAAGAAGGGCTGGCACTGAGCCCCCCGGCAATCACACGCGACCGGGCGGCCTTGGAACTACCGTGCCTTTGCTCACTAAAACCGCCCGGCCTACCTCTCCGTATGCGTGCGGAACCGCGGCTAACGCAGATTGGCACTAATCCATGGCACGTAAGCCCAACGCCCGCGCGAAGTTCAACGCCCCGGCCGAGCCGCAGGCGTTGCCCGCGGCCCCCGGCCCGGCCCCGGTGACGCTGACGGGCCAGCGGCTCGCGCTGTTCGACGACGTTCGTGCCCGCTACGTGCTCGATGCCGCGACCGAGGCCGTGCTGCGGAACGGGTGCGAGGCGTTGGAGCGAGCCGCGCAGTACGCCGAGCAAGTGAACCGCGACGGCGGCACGTTCAAGGATCGGTTCGGTGCCGTGCGGGTCAATCCGGCCGCGGCGCTTGAGCGGGACTACCGCGCGTTGGGTGATCGTTGTCTGCGGCAACTGGCCGCCATGCTGGAGGGCTGAAGATGCCACGGGCAAAGCGACTGATTCGCAAGCGCTTCGTCGAGGGCACGACCGAGGTGCTTGAGTTTGAGTTGGAGGAAACGCTGCTTCGCGGTCGCGGGATATTGGGTGTGGCGCTGGAACTCCGCACTCGCGAGGATTGGGTGCGGCTGTGGGCGCGGTGGCGAGACACGATCATGCCGAAGGCTCTTGAGCACCGCCCAGGTCAGCGGCCGTTCGCGCAGTACGTCGTGGGCGAGATCCCCGCGCGGCCCGTCGTGATTGAACCTCCGATGGTCAACGGCTTTTTCAAGCTGTACGTGCCGTCGCGCAACGGCACGGGCACGTGGTACTTCGACTATCCCCAGCCGTATATGGAGGCCGAGGCCCGCTACCTTCGGGATATTGGCGTGGTCGATGCTGCGGAATGGAAACGCTACCTCGCGAAGAAACGTCGCGGATACGGGCCGTACCGCGGGCCGGATGACCTGGACGGCTACACGCTGGAAGTTGGGCTGCATCAGTGAGCGTGGCGGGCGTGCAGGCCGAGCGTATGGCGGAACGCCTGCGGTTCTATCGGTCGTGTGTGGCCCGCGTTGCCCGTGGCGAAGGCGTGTCGCACGACGAGGCCCAGGAGCTGCGGCGGGTGATGCACTCACTGGGGCTGCCGGCGTTCGTGCTGCGGCGTGACGTGGAGGCCGTGCGGAAGGTGCCGGGGGCGTGCTCGCACCGTCGTCGTGAACTCGCGTTGAATCACCCGCAACTGTTCATCGAGGTCGAGGAGTGGGTTCGGGATCACGTGCAGGCCATCGCACGGCGTGGAGGGCGGCCGTGCCCCCGATGAACAATCGCGTGATGCGGCCCCGGCGTCGGAAGCCCGACGCGCCCGTTGGCGTGGTGTTCACGGCCGAGACGGTCTTGGCGTGGCAGAACTCATCCGATGGCGGGTCGCGGTTACTCGAGTTTCGGATTTACGCGGACGGCGAGTTGATCGACACCATCGCGGCTCCGGCGACATCGTGGAGCGGCGATATTGTGAGCGAAACCGCGTATGCCGTGGCCGCCGTCAACGTTGCAGGCGAGGGGCCGAAGTCGCGATCAGTGAGGGCAACGTGAGCGCGGCGGTGACTGCGATTCCGGGGAAGCGCGGCGGGGCTGGTGACGTGGGAACCTCCATCACGGTTGCCGGCCCCGCCTGCGCGCCCGAGCGGGTGATGCAGTTGACGTTCGCGATCCGGCTGGCGAAGACGAGCAAGACGAACGCGAAGCGGGCCGCCGCCGTGGTCGAGCACCTGGACGCCGTGCCGGGGGCCGTCGTCACCGACGAGCGTGACGAAGGCTCGCGGCTCTGGCTGACGGTTCACGTGTGGCCGCCGCTGCGGCTGGGCGAGGCGATGCGGCTGGCCGAGGGTTGTCCCGAGTACGTGAAAGGCACGGCAGCGGCAGGCGGGGCGCTGCGGTAGGTGGCGAAGGACATCGCCA
>VGYR01000128.1 GCA_016872925.1 Planctomycetota bacterium | reverse complement strand
CCTCGGGCTTCCATCCCACACGCCCTCGCGGGAAAGACCTCCACTGTGCAATGCCAGCCTCGGTCTCGTGCAGCTGCCTCCGGCTTCTGGTTGCCTCCAATCGGCCCCATAAAGGACTCTCACCTTCCGTCATTCATCCATGTCCAACGCACCGCTTTCGGCATCCTGCCTGCACTTGCCGCCAACGCCGGCTCTCGCGGCACGGGCAACCTCTCGCCGAGTTCGTGCCCGAGATGATCGCATGGCGAAGGCGGCCGGGGCCAGGGATGGCCCGGCAGCCGCTGATCACAGATTCATGCCGAGGTAGCCGCCGGCGGCGTCGCTGGCGGCCTGCTCGCGGGCCAGCCGGTCGAGGGCCCGGGAGAGGTCGCCGGCGGCGATGTAGCGGTCGAACTCGACTTCCACGGCATGCTTTGCAGCCAGCCTCAGCCACTCCACCGCCGGCTGCGTCAGCCAGTCGCAGGTCTCCTGGTCGAGCACCACCTCGATGTCGCCGCCGATGGTCCTGGCATCGGCATCGTCCGTGAGCACCGTGCCCTCGAAGCGAAACCGCACCCAACCCACGGCCGGGTCGTTCGTGAACCGAAACGTGCAGCCGCCGTCGGTAAGGTAGTAGGCGTTGCGGGTGCCGTGGGCGGCCACGGCCCGCTGCATCTTCTCGAGGCGGGCCCGGTAGACGGGCGACGCGTCGAGAGGCACGTCAAACCTGGGCACGCTCCGCAGGGGCGTGCATTCGAACGTGATCGCGACGGCGGGATTCGCAGAGGCATCACCCATGATCCGCAGAGTGTATCGCAGTCTTGCCGTGGTGACACTGGCCTGGGCGGGCTGCGGAGGCTCGGTCCACCCGCGGCCCTTGCCCGTTCTCGCGACGACGGTGCGGCTCTCCGAGACTCGTCCGCTGATGGGCGTGCCGTGGACGGTCACGCTCCACGCCCGCGACCGCTCGGCCGGCGAGCAGGCACTCGAAGCCGCCTTCGCCGAGGCCGCACGGCTCGAACGTGTCCTCTCGGACTACGACCCGGAAAGCGAACTCTCCCGACTCTCGGCCTCGGCCCCCTCCTCCGAGCCCGTCCGCGTCGGCAACGACCTCTGGAACGTGCTCGTGCGGGGGGGCGAAGTCCGGCGGCTGACCGACGGGGCCTTCGACATCACCGTGGGCCCGCTGACGACCCTCTGGCGGCAGGCGCGGCGTTCCGGCCGCTTTCCCCGGCCTGAGAAACTCGCCGCCGCCCGGGCCGCGGTCGGGGGCGAGGGGGTCGTCCTCGATCCGGCAACGCGTTCCGTGCGGCTCACCCGATCCGCCATGCGGCTCGATCCCGGTGGGATCGGCATGGGGTATGCCGCCGACAGGGTGCTCCAGGTGCTCGCCGATCGAGGGGTGGAATCGGCCATGGTGGACGCATCCGGCGACGTGGTCGTCTCGGGTCCGCCGCCAGGTGCTGAGGGATGGCGAATCGCCGTGCGAGGCATCCCGGGAGACGAAGATCCCGAGGTGCTCGTCCTCGAGCATGCCGCGGTCACCACGTCCGGGGACGCCACCCAGTTCGTCGAGATCGACGGCCGCCGCTACAGCCACATCGTCGACCCGCGGACGGGAGTCGGCGTCTCCGGCCCGGCCGCGGTGACGGTGGTCGCGCCGGATGGCGTCACCGCCGACGCCCTGGCCACCGCCGCGAGCGTGCTCGGGCCGGCCGCCGGGCCCGCCGTGGTGGAGCGGTTTCCGGGAGCCGCGGCGCGATTCGTCTGGCGGGATGGAGAAGCGGTGAACACCTCGACCACCGCCGGCTGGCCGGGACCGTGACCCGAGGATTGCCCCGGCCACCCAGACTGCCAAGGCTGGCGACGACTTTGACGATCGATCCAAGTTTGCGGGCAGGACGGTCCGATACCAGACGTGCTGCCGCCGCGCCTTGGTGCAGACGGAGTGCGGGCACGAAGTCGGGGGGCGACGTGCCGGGACGATGCCGCGGACACGCGGAAGAGCCCCCTTGGCGCAGCGGCGGCGTTTTGAGCCTGGTTTCGCCCTCGAGACCGCCGGCCCCGCCGGCGCTCCGCCGTGCCGCGACTCGCCCGACAACTCTGGGTGGCCCTGACGAGCCTGACGCTCGTTGCCGGCGGCTGTGCGCCCCGGCAACCGTTCTACTTCTTCGAGGATGGCGACCTCTCGCACTACGTCGGGTCGATCCAGAAGCTCGAATATCCCGACAGCGACCAGCCGCCCCTCGACGAGGCCGCCGGCACTGTCGAGCCGCTGACGCTCTCGAACCCGAACTTCGACAACGTCTGGGAACTCTCGCTCGAGGAGGCGATCCGCACGTCTCTCGAGAACGGCAAGGTCCTCCGCAACCTCGGCGGCCGGTTCGCGAGCTTCGGCGGCCCGCGGCCGCAGACGGGCGAGCCGCCGGTCTCCCTGCTCACCAGTCCCGTCCAGACGCCGACCGTTTACGACCCGGCGATCATCGAGACCGACCCCTTCCGCGGCGTCGAGAGCGCGCTGGCCCTGTTCGATGCCCAGCTCTCCAGTTCGCTCACCTGGGAGCGACAGAACAGGCCGCAGAACATCGACGTCTCGGGGGGACGGATCTTCCCACGCTGGCTCGAGGGCGATCAGGGCAACTGGACCACGGGCATCCAGAAGCGGACGGCGACCGGTGCCACCTGGGGTTTCTCCAACTCCACGATCTACGACAACAACAACTCGCCGATCCGCGAGAGCGTCCCCGATCCTACGCCCACCGATCCCACCCGAAAGAAAGTCGTCGTTCCCTCGACGTGGACCACCAACTACGACTTCACCTTCAACCAGCCGCTCCTCCAGGGCGCCGGCGTGACCTACAACCGCATCGCCGGCCCCGACTTCTTCGACAACCTCTACGGCCGCCCCAACTTCCGCGGTGTGCTGCTCGCCCGGATCAATGCCGACATCTCGCTGGCCGACTTCGAGGCTGGCGTCCGCAACCTCGTCAGCGACACCGAGCAGTCGTACTGGGAGTTGTACTTTGCCTACCGCAACCTCGAGGCCCGCAAGGCTGGCCGGGACAGTGCGCTGGAGGCCTGGCGAAAGGTCCACGCCCTCTACGTCGAGCAGTCCCGCGGGGGCGAGGCCGACAAGGAGGCACAGGCCCGGGAGCAATACTTCTTCTTCCGCAGCGAGGTCGAGCAGGCGCTCACCGACGTCTACCGGTGTGAGAACCGCCTCCGGTACATGATGGGCATCTCGGCCAGCGACGGCCGCCTGATCCGCCCCTCCGACGAGCCGACGACCGCGCGGATCTCGTTCGACTGGCAGCAGTCGCTCGTCGAGGCTCTGTCCCGCTCGGCGGAGCTCCGCAAGCAGAAGTGGGTCATCAAGCAGCGGGAGCTGGAACTCGTCGCCGCCAAGAACCTGCTCCTCCCCCGGCTCGACATGGTCGGTCGCTGGCGGTTCCTCGGCATGGGCCAGGACCTGATCAACCAGAACTACAATCCCTACGAAGCCACCAATACGGTCGATCCGCTTCGCGGCAGCGACGCCTACTCGACGCTGTTCAGCGGCCAGTTCCAGGAGTGGCAGGCCGGGGCACAGTTCCTGATGCCGCTCGGCTTCCGGCGCGAGCTCGCCACCGTCCGGCACCACCAGCTCCAGCTCGCCCGCGAGCGGGTCCGGCTCCAGGACGAGGAACTCGAGGCCTCGCACGCCCTCGTCGAGGCGGTGCGCAACGTCGACACGAACTTCGCGCTGGCCCAGACCAACTTCAACCGCCGCGTCGCCGCCGAGCGGCAGGTCGAGGCGGTGCAGGCGGCCTACGAGGCGAACACCGTCACCTTCGACCAACTGCTCGACGCCCAGCGGCGGCGGGCCGAGGCCGAGAGTTCCTACTACCGGTCGCTGGTCGACTACAGCCGCTCGATCTCACAGCTCCATTACCGCAAGGGCTCGCTGCTGGAATACAACGGCGTGTTCCTCGCCGAAGGGCCGTGGCCCGGCAAGGCCTACTTCGACGCCCATCGCCGCGCCCGGCAGCGGGACGCGAGCCTGTATCTCGACTACCGTCATTCGCGGCCCGGCGTGTTCAGCCGCGGCGCGATCTCGCAGAACTTCGCCGAACTCGGCGCCGACGCACCGGCCGTGCAACTGCCGGCTCGTGATCCGGCCACCAAGCCGGAGCCCGTCCCTGCCCAACTGCCAGTGACCCCGGCGCCGCGGGCCACCCCGCCTGCGTCCGAGCTGCTGCCGACACCCGCCGCCTGATCACCGCTGGGGCGGTCCTGAAGGCTGGTCGAGGATGCCCTGCTGCTCGATCCAGGACCGCATCGACTTGCCCTGGTTCATCAGCAGCGCCAGCGACTTCCACTGCCGCTCGCTCACCGCCTTGCGCAATGACGACGGCTCGCACTCCGAGAGCACGAGGTAGACGAGGTTCTGCTGGAGGTGGGTGGTGTCCTGTTCCGGCTTGAGCTCGGCGACCCGCAGGCCGGGATCGCGGGCGAGCAGCGCCTTCTCGATCACGTCGTGCTGGACCTGCGTCAGCCCCAGCATGTCGTCCATCCGCGTGAGTGTGGCCGCGACCATCACCCGCCAGCGAAACGACCGCCGCTGCCGCGTCTCCTCCTCGATGCCGGCCAACTGACCAGCCTCGAGCGTGGTGGGCAGCACGCTGGCGAACAGCGAGTCACCGTCGAGCACGTTCCGCAGGATCCGGCGGCAGTGCTGCACGTCCTGCTGGAACTGGTGCCACGTCTTCTGCCCCTCCTGGTCGTTGAGGTTGACCCGCACTCCCGCATACTTGCCCCGCAGGGCTTCGATTTCGGCGGTGCAGCGCCGGATGTCGGACTCGATGGCCAGGCGGAGGTCGCGCCGCTGCAGCTCCGTCAGGGCGCAGGCGGCGGCGATCCGCTCCAGCCGCTTCTCGGCCAGCAGTCGCACGCTGGCGCGGGTCGGCGATTCCGCCGGCCGGCCGCCGGACGCGTCCGCACCGGCGATGATCAGCCGGCCGTTGGCCATCACCCGCACCCGGTCGCGGACGTTCAGCCCGTTGCCGAACTGAACGCCGCCCCGCAGCACCCAGCCGTTTCCCTGCTGCTCGAACAGGTTGGCGTCGAAGTTGGCGGCGAGGTCGATGAGGTGCTGCTGCTCGGGCTGTGACACGGCCGGTTCCGGCTGGTCCACGATCCGGTCGTCGTCGGCCAGCGCCGGCAGCCCGGCGACGACACCGGCGCAGAGGCACGCCTGCAGGCTGCGGATCATCGCTCCTCCTCTCCGCTCCACCAGCGGTCGGGTTCGTGCAGCCCCTGCCCGTCAAGATTCCAGCCGGCATGGAAGCCCCCGACCGCCTGGCCGGCGGCACGATGCCAGCGCTGCCACTCGGAAAGCTGCCGCTCGTCCAGGTGGGGATCGATGCAGGCCTTCGCATAGTCCGGGGCGGTCCGCTCGCCGTTGATCACCATCCCGTTGTCGTCGAGTTCTCGGACCCACGCGTCCTCCCAGTGTCCCTCGAGGTCTTCCTCGATGGCCCGACGCTGGGCCGCCGAGAGGTCCAGGTGGCGGTCGAGCTTGGCCACGATCGCCACCCGTGCCGCCCGCGCGCGGCGGGCGTGTCGGGCCTGCTGCTCCCGGCCGTAGGCGGCGAACTGCTCGGCCGACGCATGCGGTTTCAGGGCCGTCGCCATCGGCACCCGGATGCTCCGCCGCGCGTCGACCGCCAGGCGCGGCTGGCCGCCGATCAACTGCTGCGTGGCGAACTCCAAGGCCGTCTTCGTCACCGCCGCCCGCCCCGCGGCCAGGATCTCCCGCCGGGCCTCCCCGGTGAGATCCGGGCACGTCTGGCGAATCATCTCGAGCTCGGTGTGGAGGAGCGGCTGGAAGATCTGTTCCATGTGCTTGGCCTGCTGCCGGACCTGCTTCCGCTGCTGCCAGGCCTGGGCCCGCGCCGGATCGTTCGGCATCTCGCCGTCTTCGCCCTCGTCGATCGGAATCGGCTGCGGCGTCCGCCGCGCCCCCGGGGCGATCGCATCGAACACCGCCCGGACTCCGATGCCGAGGATGCCGCCGACAGGCCCCCGACTCGCGCGACCGCCCGCGGCATCATCGCCGTCCTCGGCCACGGTCGGATCGCCATCCGCCGCGGGCTTCTCGGCGAAGATCGCCGCGCCCGGCGGCGTGAGCACCAGGAGGCACGCTGCCGCCGCGGCAATCGGCGTCGATGGAGTCGCACCGCGCATGGTCATCGCTCGTACACCGGAAGCATCTTGTAGTTGACCGCGAGCGACAGCAGGGCCAAGGACGTGTCGACGGTGCCGCCGAAACCGCCGCCGCGTCCGGCGAAGCCCGCGAAACTGCCGTCCTTGGCCTGCATCGTCTTCAGTTCGCGGACCAATCCCGCGTTCCACTTCTCCCAGGCGACGACGTCGGCCTGGAACAGCGCCTGGGCGCGGTAGTACCGCGTGTAGGTCGGGTAGCCCTCCATCCCCCCCTGCTCGAGGCCGAGCGATCGGGCCTTCAGAAACGCCGCCGACGTGACGTATTGGGGCAGACCCTTCTGCCTGGCGATCGAGAACACGAGCACCCCGATGCTCGTGACCGCGTCGCTCCCGCCGCCGGGGCCCCCGGAGTAGCCGAGCTGGCCATTGGGACCGGTCATCGACGCGTAGTACTTGATCGCCTTGTCGATCGTCTCGTCGGGAACTTCGATGCCGGCATTGCGGGCTCCCAGGAGGCCCATCAGCACCGCGCCGCTCACCGACGTGTCGGCATCCTGCGCATCCGGAGAGTAGCGCCAGGCGCCCACGGGATTCTTCCGGGCGCTGGTCACCGCACAACGGACCGCGAGCTCGAGCGCCTGGCCGATCGGCCGAACCGGCGCACCGGCCGAGCCCTGCGACGTGAGCGTCCGATCGTCGACGGTGCCGTACGCCTCGGCGAGGGCGAGCATGCCGAACCCGTGCTGGTACATGCTGTCATGCCCCTGCCCGGAGCCGAGGAAGCCGGTCTCCGCGTTCTGCGCCGCGATCATGCTCACCAAGGCCTTGCGAATCGCCCCCCGGTAGGGTCCGTGGTTCGGATCCTCGCCGGAGGCGAGCAGGGCCATCACCGCCATGCCGGTGACGCCCGGGCCAGCCTGACCGTCCCTCCAGCCGCCGCTCTCATCCTGGGTCTTCACCAGATACCGCAGGCCGGCGTCGTACATCTCGCGGACGTCGCGGGGCATGGGATCGCCGTAGCGAATCACCGGCCCCTGCGCGGCGGCCGCCGATGCCACGAGGGCCGCGATCACGACGACGGCTCCGGCGGACACGTTCACCGGCGCTCCTTCTCGTAGCGATTGAAATACGCGTCGAGTCCGGCGCGAAACTCATCGGGCAACACGCGGCCGGTGGTGCCGGTGGCCTGATCCTTCTCCCCTCCGTCCCCGCGACCGGTGCGGTTTCCGCGGCCGGCCAGGGCCAGCGCGGCACTCGTGGCGGTGCCGCCACCGCCGCCACCGGGCTTCGCACCGCCGCCGCCACCGCCACCGCCGGACGGATCGCCGGCCGCAGCCTGGGCGGCGAGCAGGAGTTCGATCGCCTCCGTCTCGGCGGCGATCGCCCGCGGCCCGGTGTCTGGCGCAGCCAGGATGGCCCCTGCCTCGGTCATCACCCCCTCGACTTTTTCGAAGATCGCGATCTCGGGCCCGAACCGCCGTTCCCCGTCGGGCTCCTCGAGCAGCCGATCGGCGAGATCGACCAGGCGCTCGGCGATCGCATCCTGCCGTTCGGCGAGCCTGCGGGCCTGCTCGGCGAACTCCTCCGTGTCCAGGGCGCTCCGCGCCTGCTGGGCTACCCGGGTCTCCTCGCGGAGATTGACCTCGTCGTCGAGGATCTTCATCGCCTCGAGCACCACCTCCGCGGGCACGCTCTCCCGCGGAGACCCGCTCCCCTCGCCCCCGCCGGCGCATGGCGGGGGCACCAGGTCGTCGGCCAGGCGATCGAACGTGTCGGACCAGAACTCGGCCTGAGCGATCGACATGCCCGCCTCGCGCAGCACGTCGTCGGAGAACTGGCGCAGGCTGCCGAGCGTGTCGAGATCCTTCATCTCCTCGAGGACCGTGCGGAACGCGGGGAGTTGGCGGCGATCGAAATAGGCCTGCAGATCGTCCATCAGCGCCGACATCCGCTCGGTCTCCCGGAGCGACTGCTCGCGGACGTCCCCGAGCGCCTGCTTGACGGGCTCCGGCTGGCGCTCCGCGGCACCGAACGCCTCGGCCGCAAGAGCCGCGATCCGGCTGCCGATCGCCCCCTGTTGCCGCGCGGCGAGCTTGAGCCGCTTGACGAACGTGCTGCCCTCGAGCCGCGCCATCAGCGCGGCGAGTTCATCGGCCACCTTCGCGAACTCGGCGAGCAGTTCCTCCTGCTTCGCGATCGCGTCGTCGAGCAGCTCCGCGGCGGGGCGGTCTGCACCGGGAGCCGGTTTTGTCGCCGGAGCCGAGCCGGCTTGGGTCGTCGGCAGGCCGAGGCGGCCGGCGGCCGGATCGGACGACGCCGGGGGCGCGGCCGCCCGCGGCTGCTGCGAGGACTCGGCGTCGACGACCTGCGGGATCGACGGCTGCCGCGTCGGGGCGTCTTCACCGTCGCCGGGCCGCGGGCCATCGGGCTGCGGCCTCTGTTCGCCCACCTGCGGCGCCTCCCCGCGGGGCCGCTGCCCACCATCAGCCAGCTCCCCGGGCTCCGCGTGCTCGCCGGGGGGCGATGCGGTCGAGCCATCCGCAGGCTGCGCGGCGGCCGGATCGCCCGGCGACGACGTGCCGGAACCGCTGCGGGACGTGGCCGCCTGCCCGAGCAGGTCGGCCACGCCGGGCATCCGATTCTCGGAGATGTCGGCGAGGGTCTGGATGTCCGCGGCGAGTTGCTCGAGCGTGGCGGCTTCGAACTCGGGGTTCTTGAGAGCCTCCCGCACGAGTTCCGCCCCTTCGTCGACGAGCCGCTCGAGCCGGCGGGCATTGGCCTCCTCGGCGGCGGCCTGCGCCTCCAGCCGGGCACGCGCCTCCGGCGAACCGAGTGCCTCGGCGGGCAACTTCCGCAGCTCGCGGTTGCTCGCCAGCAGGCCCATCTCGCGATCGCGGACTTCGCTGGCCTGCTGCCGGAACTGCTGCAGCCGGGTGTTGAGCACGAGCGCATGCTCGGCCCGATCGACCACGTACAGCACCAGGGGCGACGACACCACCCGGGCACGGCCGGGCAGGTAGTCCTCGACGAAGGCGCGGATCGCGATGGGCTGCGGCCGGATGCCGAGCGACTCGGGACAGAACGTCGCCGCGGCGTCCAGCGTCTCGGTCTCGCCACCGCCCGCCTGCAGGATCCGCTCCCCCCGCTCACGGGCCGCGGCATCGCCGGTCGCTCCCGCCGACGCCTGCGGATCGTCCAGGCCTTCCCAGGCCAGTCCCACCCGCCGGATGCCGAAGTCGTCACGGGCCGCGACCCGGAACTTCAGCGTGTCGGTCTCCAGCAGCATCCCGCGAATCGGCGGCACGTTGAGCATCGCCACGGTCGGCGCTGCGTCGGCGCGGGGAGTGATCGCAAGCTCCAGCGGTTCCGCGGCCTCGAGGCCGTCGGCATCCCGCCACGAAATCACCGTGCGCGCCTCGTCGGCGACGACCATGGGTGCCGTGCGGATCGTGCGGCCGTCGGTCGGCACCGCGGCGCCGTCGACCGAGCCGCCCGCCAGATCCCGGTTGGCGGTCGCCACGACCACCACGCGACTGCCGGTGACCGGCGCGAGCACGCCGCCACGCAGGTCCTGCCGCTTCGTTCCCGGACGCTCGAGATACTCGGGCAGCGTCACCTCCGCTTCGAGGCCCGAAAGTTCGGGCCGATGCACCGCCGCGAGCATCGCCCGTTGCCGCACGTCGCCGACGGCGAGCGTCAGCCGCTGGTCGGCGACCTGCGGCGGGATCTCGAAGGCGTATCGCTCCCCGGCGAGCCGAGCCGCGGCCGGCTTCTGGGGACCGACCGTGAGCCGCCCCTCTCGCGGTCGCCACCGAGATTCGTCACGCAGCCTCACCTCCACGGTCGCCGGCTCACCGTGCGGCACGACGATCCGGGAGGGCAGATCCTGCACCTTCGCAAAGGTGAACCGCTCCACGGCAGCCAGCGGCAGCAGGAGCCGGCGCCAGGCATTGGCCGCGGCGTCCGGCACCAGAAACGCAAGCGTTGCCGCCACGACGACCGGCAGACCGGCGGCCATGGCCCAGCGGACGGGATGGGAGGGGGGCATGGCTCCTCGAAAGTCGACCGCTCGGGAACGCTCCGCCACCTGGGCCACCGCCGCCTCGCAGAGCGCTCGCGACCGTGACTGGACGGCGGTGCCGCCGTGGACGAGCTCGATGATCCCGACCAGTTCGTCACCAACCGCCGGAAACCGCCGTCCGATCAGCCGAGCGACCTGCTCCAGCGACGACAAGCCCGCCCCCCAGCGGCGGATCGCGTGGGGCACCGCCAGGCAGGCGGTGGCAGCGGCGGCGCACAGGGCCGACCGCACGACGGCCGGAGTCTCCCAGAGCCGATCGAAGAGAAAGACCGCGAGAAAGGCCGTCGTCAGTCCCGCGATCCCCGCACAGGCCGCTTCGAAGAACTTGCGCCGGCGCACGCGTCTCCGAAACGCCGCCAGCCGGCCGACGAGGTCGACCGGCAACACGATCCCCTGGTCCGACGAGGACGCGGGGTCACGAATCGACGGCTTCGGCCCTGACATCCCGGCACTCCGACGGCGGCCGGCAACTCACCGGTCCATTCATCGTACCGCCCACCTGCGGCAGCATCCACGATGCATGCCGCGCTCGAGTGCTCCAGGCCTCACAGGCCGGTCGGCACGAGCAGGACGCCAGCAGAGAGCCGCGTCGGTGGACCGCAGTGACGTTCACGTCACCCACGACCGTCGGTGCGGAGACGAGGGCATCGGTGGCGACCCGCGGTCCATCGCCACCGATGCCCGTCATCTTGGTGCCGTGGACTATTCGGCCGACCGCCGGCGACGCCACCGCAGGACGCCCGCGATCACCGCACTGGTGCCGGCGGCCACCAGCGTGCTGGGTTCCGGCACCGCAACGACCGCCCCGAGTTGGGTGTTCGACACGCCGAGAATGGTGTACTGGAACACCGACTTCTCGCTGCCGTAGCCGAGCTTGTTGGCGTTGGCGTTGCCACTTTGGGTGAAGGTCCGAAAGTTCGACTGCACGAACGACGACGCGCTGCCCGATGTCACGAGATCGGGAGGAAAGGCCCACGCGAGGTTCCAGGAGGAGCCGTCGGTCGACGCCGAATCCGGATTGGTGCCGGTGTTCAGCAAGGGTGACAGCGGCGGTCCGACCGTCAGGCCGACACGAGCCGGATAGGTCGTCGGCTCCAGGCCGGTCGTCAAGGGACTTTTCGCGGGAAAGGTCCGCTCCGGCCCGCCGATGCCCGAGTACGACGACAGTCCCGTTCCCGTGGTGTACTGAAACGGCCCGGGGAAGGTGTTCGTGATGACGTTGTTCGCCGTCGCCGTCGTGTAGGTGAGGATGAAACTCGTCACGTTCAGGCCTTTGGGATCGAACTGGATCTGACCGGTCACGTAGTCGAAGTACACCAACGCCCCCGGCTGCCCGTTCAGGGGGTTGGTCGCGCTGGTCACGACCGGCAGGGCCGTGCCCGTGGCCACCGCCGACCAAGCGATGCTGTTGGGAGGGGTGCCACTCGTGAGGGTGCCGAACTGGTTCGGCTGGACGAACGTGCCGGCAGACGCGGCGGCAGCACCAGCGGCCACCAGCAGAACGGCCATGGCGAGCCGCGCAAACGGGCTCCGGATCATGAGCTTCTCCTCGTGAAAAGAATGCAGACCGATCAATGGGCGAAAGGGAGGACGGGTTCGTATCTCTCTCAAATCTTCATGGCCCGTCTTCTACAGTTTGAAAAATGAAGTCCTTGCGCCGCAGGGGTTTACGTCAACACAAAACAGGCGTGG
>VGYR01000127.1 GCA_016872925.1 Planctomycetota bacterium | reverse complement strand
GGAGGAGAAGTCGGATCGCCCCGTAGTAGCGATGAAGGCCGTGAAAGCGGCTGGAGCGAAGGGGGCGATGGGTTTTGAAGCATGAGATCACGCCAACTGAAGTTCGTGTTCGCCGCCAGCCCGCCAGGGGGCGGGGAGTCAGGACCGTCGGACGCATCCGGCGGCAGAGACTCCCTGCTGCACATAGCGAACCGCAGGACCGCGAACGATCTCGGCGCCAGTGAAGCCGACGCAAGTCGGTTGCACCGGCCTCTGGCCGGACAGCATTGTCCGTCCGCTGAGACCGGAACCCAAAGAGCCGGATGTGTGACCCACAAGTCCGGTTCTGAGAGAGGCCCGGGGGCGAAAGCCCCCGGGCCTACTCGACAACGTCCGGCGACGGGGCACGGGCAGCCCCTCGCCTGGCCGTTTGAGTCTGCGCACCTGGAGCGCGAGCAATGCCGGCGAGGGCACGGCCCCCATCGCTCACGCGATTGGGGCTTCCGTAGGAGGGACGAACGTCCGGCGACGGGGCACGGGCGACCCCGCACGATGAACGATCAAGGGCCCATGCGGGGACCGATCTCGAGCAGCACGGTCTCGTGATCGCGGCCACGGATCGGCCACGAGGCGAGGCGGCGGATCGCGACCCGCCTGGTGAGCCCGCGGAAGCGGGCATCGTCCCGCTCGTCCTCCCAGCGCGGCCCCTTCACGACGAGCAGCCGGCCGCAGGAGCCGAGCACCGGCCCGAACCAGCCGAGCAGCTTGCTCAAGGGCGCCACCGCCCGCACCACGAGCGTGTCGAAGCGGTCGGAGCCGGCCGGCCGACCCACGACGATCGCCTGGCCGGCCGCCGCGTGCACCGGGATCTCCAGGCCCGTCTCGCGGACGATCTCCGCCACGGCCCGGGCCTTCTTGGCCACGCTGTCGCAGAGCTCCACGTGGAGGTCCGGCCGCAGGATCGCCAGGATCACGCCGGGCACGCCACCTCCCGTGCCGACGTCGAGCACCCGCTCTCCGTGGGCGAGATGAGGCGCGATGCCCGCGGCATCGGCCACGTCGCGCGACACGAAGGCCTCGGCATCGAGGTGCCGGGTGAGGTTCAGCCGCTCGTTCCAAGACCAGAGGCTGGCCGCGTAGGCGGCCAGCCTCTGCATGGCTTCCGGAGAGGCGACGATGCCGAGGCGATCGCACTCCGCGGCGATCGCCCGTGCGAGATCGTCGCTCACTTGATGAACAGCATCTCGCGGTAGGTCGGCAGCGGCCAGAGGTCGTCCGGCAGGATGACCTCGATCTGGTCCGCCGTCTCGCGGAGGGCCAGCATGGCCGGCACGACGTCGCCGTGGAAGTGCCTGACCTCTGCCTGCAGGTCGCCGCCGCCATGATGGGCGAGCGACTTCTCCAGGGCGTCGATCCGACCCTCGAACTCGCCCACGAGCTTGGTGAGCTTCTCCAGCGTGCCCATGTGGGGCGCCTGGCCGAGCCCCTTGAGCTTGGTGGCGATGTCGACCAGTTCGCCCTGGTAGCGGTAGCCGGCCGGGAGAATCATCGTCTTGGCGATCTGCAGGGCGGCCTGCGCCTCGGTGTTGATGTCCTTGCAGTACCGTTCCATGTAGATCTCGTAGCGGCTCTGCATCTCCCGCTTCGAGAGCACCCCGTACTTCTCGAACATCTCGAGGTTCTTCGGGGCCACGAGCTGATCCAGGGCTTCCGGCGTGGCCCGGTTGTTGGGCAGGCCGCGCTTGGCCGCCTCGGCATGCCACTCCTGCGAGTAGCCGTTGCCGTTGAAGATCACCGCCTTGTGCTCGGAGATGATCCTCTGGAGCAGCTTCTCCACCGCAGCGGGGAGCTTGGCCTGGTCGCCTCCGGTCGCCTTCTCGAGTTCCGTGGCGATCGCGTCGAGGCTCTCGGCCATGATCGTGTTGAGCGCCACGAGCGGACCGGCGATCGACTGGCTCGAGCCCACCGCCCGGAACTCGAACTTGTTGCCCGTGAAGGCAAACGGGCTGGTGCGGTTGCGGTCACCCGCGTGCTTCGGCAGCGGCGGGAGCGTGTCGACCCCCACCGTCAGCGTGCCGGTCGACTTGGAACTCGTCGCCTTGCCCTTCTCGATCTGCTCGAAGACGTCGGAGAGCTGGTCGCCGAGAAAGATCGAGATGATCGCCGGCGGAGCCTCGTTGGCCCCGAGCCGGTGGTCGTTGCCGCTGGAGGCGACGACGGCCCGGAGCAGGTCGCCGTGCTTGTGCACCGCCCGGATCACGGCGGCACAGAAGACGAGGAACTGCATGTTCGCGTGCGGCGTCTCGCCCGGCTCGAGGAGGTTGCCGAGCTTGCACCCGAGCGACCAGTTGACGTGCTTGCCGGAGCCGTTGATGCCCGCGAAGGGCTTCTCGTGCAGCAGGCACGCCATGCCGTACTTCTGGGCCACCCGCGTGAGCGTCTGCATGATCGCCTGCTGGTGGTCGGTGGCGATGTTGGCGTTCTCGTAGATCGGGGCGATCTCGTACTGGCTCGGGGCCACCTCGTTGTGGCGGGTCTTGACCGGCACGCCGAGCTTGTAGAGCTCGCGCTCGGAGTCCATCATGAAGGCGAGCACCCGCTCGGGAATCGCCCCGAAGTACTGATCCTCGAACTCCTGGCCCTTGGGGGACTTGGCTCCGAACAGCGTCCGGCCGCTCATGGTCAGGTCGGGGCGGGCGAAGAAGAAGTTGCGGTCGATCAGGAAGTACTCCTGCTCGGGGCCGGCCGAGGCCGTCACCTGGCCGACGTCCTTGTGGCCGAACAGGGCCAGCACCCGGCGGGCCTGCTTGTCGACCGCCTGCATCGAGCGGAGCAGGGGCGTCTTCTTGTCGAGAGCCTCGCCCGTCCACGAGCAGAACGCGGTGGGGATGCAGAGCGTGGTGCCGTTGGGGTTGTCGAGGATGTAGGCCGGGCTCGTCGGATCCCAGGCGGTGTAGCCCCGGGCCTCGAAGGTCGCGCGGAGGCCGCCCGACGGAAAGCTCGAGGCGTCGGGCTCGCCCTGGATCAGCTCCTTGCCGGAGAACTCGGCGATCGCGTCGCCGTCGCCGGTGGGCGTGAGGAAGCTGTCGTGCTTCTCGGCGGTCAGGCCCGTGAGGGGGTAGAACACGTGGGCGTAGTGCGTGGCCCCCTTCTCGATCGCCCAGTCCTTCATGGCGAGCGCCACGGCGTCGGCGATCGACGGATCGATCGGCTTGCCCTGCTTGATCGTGGCCTGGAGCGCCTTGTAGACGCTCTTGGGCAGCCGATCCTTCATGACGGCGTCGCTGAACACGTTGGCGCCGAAGATCTCGCTGGTCGGCGTCTCGCGGAAGTTCCAGGCCTGGCCGTTGGACTTGTAGTTGTTGATCGCGGCGATGGCGCTCGAGCGGGCGGAAGTCATGGGAGTCCTTCTGTGGGTTGGAGAAAATGACTGCTTGCGAGGATGGAAAGGCAGGCCTGGAAGCCGCGGGGCTGGCAACGCCGCGACCGAGTCGACATCTCGGCTCCGCGTGTCCGCCAACACGCGAAACCTGGACGATCACCGTGGCTCGTCGCAGCCAGAAGAAGTGTTCAGCGACGAACCGTGCTCGATGATCCGACAGACTATCGGGGCCGGGAGCCCGGTTCAAGTCGCGGCGGCCCCGCCGCCGGCGGCATCAGCGGGCGGCCGTCGACCGCCCCGTCGGTCGGGCGGCGGCGGGGCGAACCGCCAGCCGGCGGGCGACGTCCGTGGCGGCCGCCAGGGCCGCGTCGCTCGCGACCGGTGCGGCCATCCCGTCGACGGGCTTGGCGGCCGCATGCACCTGCACGTGCGGCGCGACCCCGAGGCCGCTGTACGGCAAGCCCCGCGGCGAGAAGAACTTCGCCGTCGTCAGCCGGATGCCCATGCCGGACGACTCCAGGGGAAAGATGCCCTGGATGGAACCCTTGCCGTAGCTCCGCGAGCCCACGATCGTGCCGCGGCCGTGGTCGCGGATCGCCCCGGCGAAGATCTCGCTGGAACTGGCCGAGTCGCCGTCGATCAGCACCACCAGCGGCATCCTCCAGGTGCCGGCCTTGCCGGCGGAGTAGTTGAAGTCCTCGTCCGGGCTGCGTCCCCGGGTGGCGACCACGAGCCCCCGGTCGAGGAACAGATCCGCGACGTCGACCGCCGACGAGAGCAGGCCGCCGGGATTGCCGCGGAGGTCGATGACCAGCGACCGCATCCCGGCCGCGTCGAGCCGTCGCAGGGCCGCCTCGAGATCGGCCGCGGTCGTCTTCTGGAACGACGTCAGCTTCAGGCCCGCGATCCCGGCCGCGGGGTCGAGCATCCGCACCTGCTCGATGCTCGGCACCTCCACATGCTCACGCCGCACCGTCACCGCCCGCGCCGGCGAAGGCGCCCTGAGGATGGCGAGCGTCACGAGCGATCCTTCCGGACCCTGCAGCAGGTGGGCCGCCTCGTCGACGCCCATCCCGGCGAGCGACCGGCCGCCGACCCCGACGAGGTGGTCACTCGCCCGGATGCCCGCCCGCTCGGCGGGGCTGCCCGGGATCACGTGCACCACGAGGAGCCCGTCGGGGGCGCTCTTGAGTTCGACCCCGAGGCCGACGAAGTTGCCCTCGATCTGGGCGTAGAGGTCGTCGAGCTGACCGGTCGTCAGGAAGGCCGAATACTCGTCGAGCCCCCCCACGGCCGCGGCGGTCATCTCCAGGAGCGTGACCGCCGGCGGGATGCCCATGATCGAGTGGGCTGCCCGGGCGACGCTCGCGGCCACCGACTCGGCGTCGGATCGCGAGGCGAGGCTTCGCTCGCCGGTGATCCGCGCCACCTGCTCCTGGTACACGGCCCGGCGGGCCGGCGTGGCCTGGGCCGCATGCGTGGACGCGAACGCCGGCTCGTCGAGCCCCACGTCGATCGCCCGGAGACCCCGATCCACGAGGCGGCCGAAATCCGGGGCGTCGACATGATGCGACTCGATCCGCGCGAGCACCTCCGAGTAGAGGCGGCGGGCGTCGACCTCGGCGAGGGTGGCGAGGTGGCCGCGGAACGCCGGTTCGGCGTGCCGGCGGGCGACATCGCAGTGGAGCTTGGCGAGGTCGTATTGATGGCGGAGCGAGGGGGCGAGCGTGCCCTTGCGGGCCGCGGTTTCGCAGATGCTGACCACGTCCGACCAGCGGCCCTGATGCACGAGGGCCGCGGCCCGGGCGGCGAGATCCTCGTGAGGGATGGCGGCGGTCAACGCGTCGGGCTGAAACGCCGGCGGCAGCGGTGCCAGCGGGGCGTCGGCACGGACCGACAGCCCGCAGATGCCGACCGCGACGGCCACGGGGCCCCAGGCCGCGAGGACCTGCCGGCGACGACCGCGCTGCGGCGCTGGGCGGAGAACTGGCACGTTGGCATCCGTTCGCGAGCGCCGCGGGGGCCGCGGCTGCCAGCGGTCGCTCCATCAGACCGCCCGCGATTATGGATCACGAAACGACGTCGGGCAAAAAGTCGGCGTGGGCAAGGAGCATGGAATTTCGGGAGATTTGCGGCCCGGCGAACCGCACCACCTGCGTGACCGTCACGGTCGGAACGGTCGACACGTGGGCGGGTTCGCGTTGGTAGAATGAAGTGGTGTCCATCCCGCCCATCACGACAGCCGCCCACGACGGCGACGCGGCCGGATCGCCGCAGTCCGCGGGGCCGGCCACGCTCGTGCTCCTCGATCGCGTCCGCGATGGTGATGCCGACGCGATCAACCGGCTGTTGGAGCGCCACCGGCAGGCCATTCGGCAGATGATCGACCGCCGGATGGATCGGGTGATCACGCGCCGCGTCGATGCCAGCGACATCGTTCAGGAAGTGATGATCGAAGCCAACCGGCGGCTCGGTGACTACCTCGTCAATCCGACCATGCCATTTCGGCTCTGGCTGCGGCACATGGCCCGCGACCGCCTGATCGACGCCCACCGGCGGCATCGCGTGGCCGCGACCCGGAGCCTGGATCGCGAGGTGCCGCTCGTGTCGGGCGACGGCGACGGCTCGTCGGCCGGGGAGATCGTGGGTGTCGCCGATCGCGAACTGACGCCCGCCGCAGCGGCCACGTGGCACGAGCTGGAGCGGCGATTCGCGGCGGCCGTCGAGCGGCTCGACGAGGGCGACCGGCAGATCGTCCTGCTGCGACACTTCGAGCACCTTTCCACGGCCGAAGCGGCCGCGGCCCTGGGGCTCGCGAAGCCGGCCGCGGGCATGCGATATCTCCGGGCGATGCGCCGGCTCCGGAGCCTGCTCGACGGGAGCGATTCCTGAGCGTGCCGCCACGGTGGCCGGCGCGCCTATGGTTTCGCGGAACGTCGCTCCGGCAGCCCCCGATTCCGCACAGTCATGCCGAGTTCTTCGAGATCCATCGACGCCGTCCTCTCTCCCGACCGGGAGGAAGTGCTCGCACAGCTGGTGGAGGAACTCTCGGAGCTCGTCGGGCCCGACGCGCAGCGGCGTCTGGAGGCGATGGCGGCCACCCACCCCGATCTGGCCGGCCAGCTTCGGGAGTTGTTCGCGGCCATGTCGATGGCCGATGCGGTGGCCCACGAGACCACGATCATGTTCGCGCCGGCGGTCGCGGCGGCGGCGCGAGCCGGAGACCCGCAGGCCACGATGTTGAGTTCGAGCCGCGGGGCGACGGTGCCTCCGCCAGTCGCCAGGCCGGGCGTGTTCGTGCCCGGCGCCACGCCGCTGCCGGCCGTGTTCGGCGACTACCAGCTCGTCGAGGAGATCGGCCGCGGCGGCATGGGAATCGTGTACCGGGCCGTCCAGCAGAGCCTGGGCCGCTCCGTCGCGGTGAAGATGCTGCTTCGCCGCGACCTGGCGAGCACGGCCGACCTGGCCAGGTTTCGCAGCGAGGCCGAAGCGGCCGCCCGGCTCGACCATCCCGGCATCGTGCCGATCTTCGAGGTCGGCGAGCAGGACGGACTGCCCTTCTACAGCATGCGGCTCATCGAGGGCACCACGTTGGCGAAGCGGCTCGCCCAGGGGCCGCTGCCGCCCCGCGAGGCGGCGGTGCTCATGGCCAAGGTGGCTGACGCCGTGCAGGCGGCGCACGACCGTGGCGTGCTGCACCGCGACCTCAAGCCCTCGAACATCCTCCTCGACCCCGCCGGTGAGCCGCTGGTCTCCGACTTCGGCCTCGCCAAGCGGCTCGAGGACTCCGATTCGGTGACGCACACCGGGGCGATCCTGGGCACGCCCTGCTACATGTCGCCGGAGCAGGCGGCCGGGAGCCGCGGCGACGTCGGCCCGACCAGCGACGTCTGGAGCCTGGGGGCGATTCTTTACCAGACCACCTGCGGACGACCTCCGTTCCAGGCGACGACGCCGATGGACACGCTCTTGGCGGTCCTCGAGGCCGATCCACCGGCTCCCCGATCGATCGCGCCCGCGGCCGATCGGGACCTCGAGATGATCGCGCTGAAGAGCCTGCAGAAGCCCCAGGACCTGCGGTACGCATCGGCGGCGGCCCTGGCCGCCGATCTCCGGGCGGCGCTTGCTGGGGAGCCGATCGCCGCCCGTCGCGGGGGCATCGCCGACGTCGTCGCGCGGCTGTTTCGCGAAACGCATCACGCGGTCGTGCTCGAGAACTGGGGCCTGCTCTGGATGTGGCACTCGGTCGTCGTGCTGGTGCTGTGCTGCGTCACCGACGTGATCGCGTGGCAGGGCGTGGTCAGTCGCTGGCCGTATCTCGTGCTCTGGGGGGGCGGCCTCGCCCTCTGGGCGCCGATCTTCTGGGCGCTTCGGCACCGCAACGGGCCGGTGACGTCGGTCGAGCGGCAGATCGCCCACGTCTGGGGGGGCAGCATGATCGCCAGCACCCTGCTGTTCGCGATCGAGCAGTTTCTCGGCCTCCCGGTGCTGAAGTTGTCGCCGGTGCTCGCGCTGTTCGCCGGGCTCGTGTTCTTCGTGAAGGCCGGCATCCTCTCCGGTGCCTTCTACATCCAGGCGGCGGCGCTGTTCGCGACGGCGCTCGTGATGTGCGCCGTGCCCGCGTGGCAGCACGTGATCTTCGGGCTCGTCAGCGGCGCCTGCTTCTTCGTTCCGGGACTCAAGTATTTCCGGCAGCGGAGCCGGCCGCAGTGATGCTCCGCGGCATCCTGGCGGGCGTCGTCGTGTTCGTGACCGGCGCGTCCGTCGGCTTCGTGAGCGCCGGCGACTGGCCGCAGATCCTCGGTCCGATGCGCCGCGGCATTGCCGCGGCCGACGAGCGGTTGGCCGACGCCTGGCCCGATCCAGGACCACGGGTCCTGTGGACACGGGACGTGGGGGCTGGAGTCGCGGGCGCGGCGGTGGTGGCCGACCGCCTGTTTCTCCTGCACCGCGTCGGCGACCGTGAGGTGCTCGAGGCGCTCGACGCGGCCACGGGTGAGCCCGTCTGGAGCGACGGCCACGCGACCTCGTTCGTGCCACAGGTGGGAGGTTCCGACGGGCCGCTCTGCACGCCCGTCGTCCACGCAGGTCGCGTGTTCGTGTTCGGAGCGCAGGGCGTGCTCGCCTGCGTCGACGCCGCCACGGGCAAGCGGCTCTGGCAGCGACAGACCCATCGGGAGTTCGACGCCGCCGAGGGGTATTTCGGAGCGGGCACGACGCCCCTGGTGGTCGGAGAGCGCGTCGTGGTGAACGTCGGCGGCCGGCGCGGGGATGCGGGCGTGGTGGCGTTCGATGCGGCGACCGGCGAGACCGCCTGGACGGCGACCCGGGAAGGGGCCAGCTATTCGGCCCCCGTGGAGGTGAGCGTGGCGGGCAGGCCGCACGCGCTGATGGTGGCGCGGCTCTCGTGCCTGTTGCTCGATGCGTCCTCCGGCGCCGTCCGCTGGTCGTTTCCGTTCGGCCAGCGTGGGCCGACGGTCAACGCCGCGTCCCCGGTGCTGCTCGGCGAAAAGCGCTTCCTGGTCACGGCCGCCTACGGAATCGGCTCCGTGTGCGCCGACTTCGACCCGGATCGTGCGACACCTGCCTGGCAGGGCGTCGATCCGCTCGCGTCACAGTATGCGACGCCCCTGCTCGTCGCCGGATTTCTGTACGCGATCGACGGCCGCGACGACGTGCCGCCCGCCGATCTCGTCTGCCTCGATCCGGCCACGGGCCGCCAGGCCTGGCGGGAGCCGGGGTTCGGCTACGGCACGCTGCTGGCCGCCGATGGCAAGATCCTCGTCGCGAAGACCGCTGGCGAACTGGTGCTCGTGCGCCCCGATTCGGCGCGGCTCGAGATCCTCGCCCGAGCCCGGCCGTTCGCCACCGATCCCGGCGGCGGTTCGCTGCGCGCCCTGCCGGCCCTGTCGAACGGCCGGCTCTACCTCCGGAACGACCGCAGGCTCGTGGCCCTCGACGTCAGCCCGTGACGCCGTCGTGTGTCTTGAGCGAGTCGGCGCCGAACGGGAGCGGTAGGAAGTCGGCGAGCCGAAACGTGCCGCGGCCGTCGATCACGATCGCCGTGTCGGCCGTGCCGAACTCGGAGATCACCTGCAGGCACGCGCCGCAGGGGGCGATCTTGGCGACGAGCGTTCCTGCCGAGTCGCTGCACGTCAGGGCGATCCGCACCAGCTGGCGGCCTCCGGCGACCACGCCGGCGAAGATCGCCGACCGCTCGCCGCAGATGGTCAGCCCGTAGGAGCCGTTCTCGACGTTGGCTCCCTTGAAGATGGCCGCCCCCGTCTCCGCGAACACCGCGGCGGAACCGACCTTCCAGCCCGAGTAGGGGGAGTGGGCGTTGGCTCCCGCCGTGCGGGCGGCCGCGAGCAGGATGTCGTCCGGGGGGCCGACGGGTGGCGATGCCATGAGGACCTCGAAGCGGGTCTGCGGTACGCGGCACCGCCCGGGGGCCCGGCGCGTGTGTCGACAGGTCCGAGAGTCTATCCGTCCCCAGGCGGGAACGGAGTCGACAACCCGGTGTCCCGCCGTATGATCATTCGGCCGGTTCGGCAGGGATCGCGGAGGGTGAGTCGCATGTCGCACGTTCGAGTGTCGTCTCACCCCCTGGTCGCGCACCATGTCGCCGTGCTCCGCGACCCCGCCACGAAGCCGCCGGAGTTTCGTCGGGCGGTGGGCCAGATCACGCGGCTGCTCGCCGTGGAGGCCACCGCCGACGTGCCGACGAGGGCCGTCCGCGTGCCCACCCCGCTCGGATCGGCGCAGGGCCGGCGGATCGCCGAGCGAATCGCGGTCGTGCCCATCCTCCGTGCCGGCCTGGGCATGGCCGAAGGGCTCATCGAGCTGATTCCCGACGCCGAAGTCTGGCACATCGGGCTGTACCGCGACGAGACGACGCTCCGGCCGCAGGAGTACTACAACAAGCTGCCCGCCAACTGCGGTGCTTCGCTGGCGATCGTGGTCGACCCGATGCTTGCCACCGGCGGGTCGGCGATCCGCACCTGCGAGATCCTGCGGTCCGCGGGGATTCCGCGGCTGGTGTTTCTGGCGCTGATCGCGGCCCCCGAGGGGGTTCGGAAACTCTCGGAGGCGATGCCCGACGTGGCGATCCACGTCGCCGCCCTCGACGACGGCCTCAACGACGTGGGGTTCATCGTCCCGGGGCTGGGCGATGCCGGCGATCGGCAGTTCGGCACGTCGGCACGGCACTGAGCCAGACTCCGCGGGAGCCGTGCGATGCGAGCCGTCGACCTGATCCGCCGAAAGCGCGACGGCGGCGAGCTGTCGACCGATGAGATCCGGTTTCTGGTCGGTGGCATCGCCACGGGGGAGGTGCCCGACTACCAGTGGTCGGCCCTGACCATGGCGATCCTGTGGCGCGGCATGACGCCCCGCGAGACCGCGGCCCTCGTCCACGCGATGCTCCACTCGGGCACGGTCATCGACCTCTCCGACATTCCCGGGTCCAAGGTCGACAAGCACTCCACGGGGGGTGTGGGGGACAAGACGAGCCTGATCCTCGCGCCGATCGCCGCGGCCTGTGGCGTGACGGTGCCGATGGTCTCGGGCCGCGGCCTGGGCCATACCGGGGGGACGCTCGACAAGCTCGAGAGCATCCCCGGGTTTCGCATCGACCTCGACCTCGCCGCCTACCGACGCGTGGCCCGCGAGTGCGGCCTGGTGCTGATCGGACAGACGGCCGAGATCGCGCCCGCCGATCGCGTGCTCTACGCCCTCCGCGATGCCACCGCGACGGTCGAGAGCATCCCGCTGATCACGGCATCGATTCTCTCCAAGAAGCTCGCCGAGGGCATCGACGCGCTGGTGCTCGACGTGAAGACGGGCGACGGGGCGTTCATGGCGAAGCGGGAGGATGCCCGGGCCCTCGCCGAGAGCATGACGCGGATCGGCCGCGAGCTCGGCAAGCCGGTGCAGGCCCTGATCACGAGCATGGACGCGCCGCTCGGCCGGGCCGTGGGCAATGCGCTCGAGGTCTGGGAGAGCGTGGAATGCTTGAAGGGCCGCGGCCCCGACGACCTGATGGAGGTGTCGCTGGAACTGGCCGCCGAGATGCTCGTGCTCGGCGGGGTGGCCGCGAACCATGACGACGCCCTGGCACGGTGCCGCCGGGCGATCGCCGACGGCTCGGCCCTCGACCGCTTCCGGCGGGTGGTGGCGGCGCAGGGGGGCGATCCCCGGGTCTGCGACGATCCCCTCGGCGTGCTGCCGAAGGCCGCCACGGTCGAGTTGTTCCGGGCCGACCGGGCCGGCTTCGTCGCGGGCATCCGGGCCTGGCCGGTAGGGCAGGCCTCGATGCTCCTGGGCGCCGGGCGGGCCCGGGTCGACTCGACGATCGATCCCGCGGCGGGGATCGTGTTCAGGAAGGCCGTGGGGGACGAGGTGCGGGCGGGCGACGTGGTCGCCGAGATCCACGCCAACCCGCTCCATGCCGCGGCCGTTCCGCAGGTGCTGGCCATGCTCGGCGACGCGACCGCGATCGCCGTGGACCGGCCGCCGCGGAGCTCACTCGTTCTCGAACGACTCTAGCGCTCCGTCACGGCTAGAAAGTCGGATTTGTGCAGGGCTCTGGAAATGGGATGCTTCCGACAACACGGAGGTGTCCCATGCGAAAGAAGTATGTCGTGCGGTTGACGGCGAAGGAACGCC
>VGYR01000126.1 GCA_016872925.1 Planctomycetota bacterium | reverse complement strand
ACGACAAGCGCACGGGCGGGACCATGGCCCCATCGCTCCGCGATTGGGGCTTCCGCAGAGACCGCTGAGAAACCTCATTTCGCGTGGGCTCGCTGCTGGGGCAGAGCCTCGGCCGCTCCTGCCCCGGCGCCGTATTCCGGGACGAGGTCGCGGAGGCGGGCCCGCACCGCCTCCGGCTTGCCCTCGAGGACGTCGGCCAGGTCGTCGAACAACGACTCCACGGCCAGCAGATCCGCCGGACGATGAATCGCGCAGAACACCTTGGCATGCCGTGTCGCCACCCGCCGCTCGTCGTCGAAGTACAGCTCCTCGAAGAGCTTCTCACCGGGCCGCAAGCCCGTGTACACGATTTCGATGTCGTCGGGCTCGAGGCCCGACAGGGCGATCAGGTCGCGGGCGAGGTCGACGATCTTCACGCTCTCACCCATGTCCAGCACGAAGATTTCGCCGCCGTCGCCCTGCGTGGCCGCCTGGAGCACCAGCTGCGAGGCCTCCGGGATCGTCATGAAGTAGCGCTCGATGCCCGGGTGGGTGACGGTGATCGGCCCGCCGCGGCGAATCTGCTCCTGGAAGGTCGGCACCACGCTCCCGTTGCTGGCCAGCACGTTGCCGAACCGCACCACGATGAACTTCGTCCGCGACGCCGTGGAAAGCGCCTGCACGAACCGCTCGGCGAGCAGCTTGGAGCAGCCCATCACGCTGGTGGGGTTCACCGCCTTGTCGGTCGAGATCATCACGAACGTCTTGACGCCGTGCTGATCGGCGAGCCGGGCCAGGAGCCGCGTGCCGAAGACGTTGTTCTTGATGGCCTCGGCCGGATTCCACTCCATCATCGGCACGTGCTTGTGGGCGGCCGCGTGGAACACGACGTCTGGGGTGTAGGTCGCCAGGATCTGCTCCATCCTGGGCTCATCGCAGATGTCGCCGATCAGCGGCTCGAACGCCGGCCGCGGGTCGAGCCGGCCGAACTCCTGCTCCACCAGAAACAACGAGTTCTCGTTGCGCTCCAGGAGGAGCAGCTGCTTGGGCTTGAACCGGATCACCTGCCGGCAGACCTCGGAGCCGATCGAGCCCCCGGCGCCCGTGACCATCACCACGCGGCCTTCGATCAGGCTGCGGATCGCGGCGTCGTCGAGCTGCACCGGTTCGCGGCGAAGCAGGTCCTTGATCTCCACGGAGCGGAGCGAGACGCGAGAGGGATTCGGGTTGGCCATCAGCAACTCGTCGATGCCCGGCAGCACCTTCACCTCGGCTCCGACCGCGGCGCACTCGTCGAGCAGCGTGCGGAAGCGGCGGCCAGTCAACTGACCGGACTGGACGATCACCTCGTCGACGCCGCGCTTGATGACTTCCCGGGCGACGTCGCGGAGCGTTCCGAGCACCTCCCGGCCGGCGACCCGTGAATGCTGGAGCGTTGGGTCGTCGTCGACGAATCCGACGATCAGGTACGGATTGTTCGAGGCCGCGGTGAGATTACGGGCAATGATTTCGCCGGCATGATCCGCGCCGATGATCAGGGCCGTCTTCGCCTTGTGCCTCGCCAGGAGCGGCCACAACTCTTCCCGGAGGCTTCGCCAAAGGGTGCGAATCCCCCCCACGAGCATGATCGTGCAGGCCCAGTCAAGCAGGAAAATGCTCCGCCGGATACGTGGGATCCCTGGGGCCCAGCCTCGCGATACGAAAAAGCTGTCAAAGAATGCGAAGACCAGCAGGCTCATCGTGGCCGCCCAGAGCAGAGCCGTCAGATCGCCGAACGCGACCCGCCCCCATGACACGTGGCACAGGCCCAGGGCATAGAAGACGACGAGTTTGATGAGGATGAACCAGGGAACGACCGCCGCATACTTGGCGAGCCAGTTGCCCTCGAACGAGAAGTCGCCCATCGTGAAGAAGGCGAGAAACAGCGACGCCGCAAAGACGAGGGCATGGGCGCCAAGCAGGCGGATGGCCCTGCCGTTGACCCTGCGGACGCTAAGCGCCGTTTTCGAAAAGGGAATGTTCATGCGCGTCCTACGCGTGGTTCAGAGCCGTTCGAGATCGACGTCTTCCAGTTCGATCGAGGCGCCTTGATTGAGGAATCGCACGGCGACCAGCAGCCTTTCCTCACCCCGGCGGGAGACGACCATGCCCTCGAGGCCGCGAAGCGGACCGCTCCGCACGCGGACCGTCTGCCCGGCCTCGAGCCGAGCCTCCGGAGTGAGCGGCCGCTCGCTGTCGATGAGCCGCTTGATCGCCCGGAGGTCGACCACAAGCATTCGCGTGTCGGGCACCGAAAGCCAGCGGGAGACGACGTTCGACGCCAGGGCAGCCCGACGCTGCTCGTCGTCGACTGGAGAAAAGACGTAGCCGGGGAAGAGTGGGACCCACGACGTGCGCACGCGACCGCCTGCCGCAGGCAGTCGCCGCCGCACGAGCGGGGCGTAGAACGGTATGCCGGCGGCGGAGAGTTTTCGCATGAGATCCTTCTCGCGGCGGGCCAGCGTATAGAAGGCGACCCAGCTAGACGCAGAGGCTGGCGAGATCGCCTCGCCCGGCTGCCCGACCCGCTCCTCGAGCAAGTCGTCGGGGAAGATGTCCCGTTGCTTTGGCAAGATGGGCATGGTGGGCAGGAACGAACTCCGTTCCCGTGGGTGTCCCGGGCGGGCCCGGCACCTGATGACGTCGCGAGAGAAAACATGGATATCCCACCGGAGTTTACGCTCGCGCCCAGCCGAAGTCTCGCGTCCGCTGCGGTTTTCGATGGTTTCCCGGGAACGCTCCCTTTCCCGACCGGAAGGAAGGGCAAAGTTTGCCGGGTGAACGTGCCGATAAATCCGATCGGAGTGACCGTACCGGTCGTAAGGAGTTTGCCATGGCCCGCCGCTTCGCCCCCAAAAACCGCAACTTTTACCGGATGAGCGTGGTGCTCCCGCTGCTTGCGGCGATGCTGACGTCCACCGGCTGCAACATCTACGGCCGCCCCCAGCTGGCCACCAAGCACCAGGTGATGCTCGACGCCCAGTGCCCCCCCGAGCCGGGCCGGATGCCCGCCAAGGAACTGGCGAAGGTGACGCTCCCCGCCTACGTGATCGAGCCGCCCGACATCCTCCTGATCGACGCCCTCCGCGTGGTGCCGAAGCCCCCGTTCAAGATCCAGTCGTTCGACGCCTTGCAGGTGATCGTGGAGGGCACACTCCTGGAGCAGCCGATCAACGGGCTCTATGTGGTGGAACCGGGCGGGATGCTCGACCTGGGACCGTCGTACGGCAAGGTGATGGTCGGCAACCTCTCGCTCGAGGAGGCCCAGGACGCCGTCTTCAAGCATCTCAAGCGGGTGCTCAAGGAGCCGCAGGTGTCGCTCACGCTCGCCCAGGCCGCCGGCCAGCAGCAGATCGCCGGCGAGCACCTCGTGGCTCCGGACGGCACGATCAACCTCGGGACCTACGGCAGTGTGTTCGTGACCGGCCTGACCCTCGAAGAAGCGAAGGTCGCCATCGAGAAGCACCTCGCGCAGTTCCTCGACGCCCCGCTCGTGAGCGTGGACGTGTTTGCCTACAACTCGAAGGTCTACTACGTGGTCACGGAGGGTGCAGGCTTTGGCGACAACATCGCCCGGTTCCCGGTGACCGGCAACGAAACCGTGCTCGACGCGATCTCGCAGATCAACGGGCTTTCGCGGCTTTCGAGCAAAGACATCTGGATCGCCCGGCCCGCCCCCTCGGGCGTGGGCTGCGACCAGGTTCTGCCGGTGGACATCGAGGCCATCATGAAGGGGGGCTCCACGGCCACCAACTACCAGCTCCTGCCGGGCGACCGCGTGTTCATCGCCCAGGACCAGTGGATCGCCTTCGACTCGATCATCGGGAAGGTCACGGCTCCGTTCGAGCGGATCTTCGGCTTCTCGCTGCTCGGCACGAGCCTCGTGCAGCAGATCAACCGCTTCCCCTTCGGCTTCAACCCGAACTTCGGCGGAATGTGCTGGGTGGCCCGAGAGGTCTACGGCGTGCACAATCCGCAGTGGCTGCTCTTCCGGGCCTGGCTGCTGACCGACGCCCCCAGCTGGCTGCGGGACGCCTACGGTGCCTACGGGCCGGAAGTTGCGGCCTGGATCCACGACAAGCCCGTGGTCAAGGCGGCTCTCAAGGGCCTGATGGATCAGGTGGTGGGGCAGTATGACGTTGCCGCGACGGTTGCGAGCCAACGCTGAAGTTGGCCGTATAATCGACACAGATCCGGAAAGGCGAGGAGACGTTCATGATTACCAGCGGCACGCGATGGCGGGCGGCCCAGATTCTGATGATCGCCGGTTTGGTGCCGGTGATGATCAGTGAGGCGGCGAAGGCTCAGCCGATACGGTCCCAGTATTCTGCCGGCCGCACGGGAGCTGGTGGCGGCGGCGAACTGCCGTTTTCGAGTAGTGTGTACCGACGGCCAACGGTAAGCCCGTATATGCAGTTGCAGCAGCAGGGCTTCAATCCGATGCAGGCCCAGAACATCTACCAGACGATGGTGCAGCCGCAGGTTCAGCAGCAGCAGCAGCAGATCGAGCAAATCGCCCAGCGTCGCCAGATGCAGAAACTCCAAAACCAGGTCCAGCAGATTGGCCGCGACACTTCGGCCCGGCAGATCGACGAGTCGATCCGCCCGACCGGCCACCGCGCGACGTACCTGAACTACTCGCACTACTACCAGTGATCGCGGGGGGCCTTGCCCGACAAGGACCGCTCGTGAATCTGCTGGTCACCGGAGCGCGGGGATTCGTTGGCCGGGAGTTGCTCCCCGCCCTCGCGGCCCACGGCCATCACGGGATCGCCACCGGCCGTGTCGCACCGACGGGCCTGCCCTCCGGCTGGCAGGGACTGGATCGCTCGACGGCGCTGGTCGGCCCATCTGAGCCCGCCGCCTGCCCCGAGGCGATCGTCCACCTCGAGGTGAAGCAGCACGTGCCCCGGCCGACCGCGGCTGACGTGACGGAGTTTCGAACGGTCAACGTGGAAGGCACTCGCGATTGGCTCGCCTGGGCCTCCAGGCATGGCGTGTCGCGGTTCATCCTGGCAAGCACGATCAAGGCCGTGGCGGCCGGGCAGGGGGCGACCCTCGAAAACGCACCGGCCGAACGGTCTTCGCCCTACGGCGGATCGAAGGCCGAGGCCGAGCAGGAGGTGATCGGCTGGGCCGCTGCCGACTCGAGCCGCACGGCCGTGATCCTCCGCCCCGCTCCCGTCTACGGCCCGGGCAACGAGGCGAATCTCGCCGCCTTCGTGCGGCAGATTCTGGCGGGCAAGCCCTGCCTGATCGGCCACGGCGCGACCAGGAAGTCGATCGTGTCGCGGACGAACCTCTGCGCCGCGATCGCCTTCGCGCTGGAGGCGCTCGGCCCGGGATGCCACGTGTTCAACGTTTCGGACGCAGGCACCCACACCCTGGCCGAGCTCGCCGCGATGATCGCCGAACTTGCCGGCTCGCCGCCGCCAAAGCGAGTTCCCGGCTGGGTCGCCGCGGCCGCGGCGCCGCTCGGTGACGCCATCGAAGCCGTGACGGGCCGAGATTTCCCGCTCACGTCGGCCCGGCTGCGGGCCCTGCGCGAGACGACCGTGTTTCCATGCGACGCCCTGGTGGCGGCCGGCTTTCGGCACCCCCAGACGACCCGCGAGGGAATCGCCGAGATGGTCGCGTGGGCGAAGTCGCAGCGACCCGCCTGACGCCGGCCCGTGGCGGCCCGGGCCGGCACGGGTTGGCACGGGTTGGCACGGGTTGGCACGGGTTGGCACGGGTTGGCACGGGTTGGCACGGGTTGGCACGGGTTGGAAAACCCGTGCTACTCAGGCACGTTTCCCACCCGCGTTTTTCCGCCGTACGTAGCGCGGGTTTCCAACCCGCGCATCCGGGAGCCCCAATCGCGTAAGCGATGGGGGCCGCGTCACAACCGGGCCGGCACGGGTTGGAAAACCCGTGCTACTCAACCCGCGTTTTTCCGCCGTACGTAGCGCGGGTTTCCAACCCGCGCATCCGGGAGCCCCAATCGCGTCAGCGATGGGGGCCGTGCCACAACCGGGCCGGCACGGGTTGGAAAACCCGTGCTCCTCAACCCGCGTTCCCCCGCCCGCCGCTGGCCCGCCGATCCGCGGCCCGCTAGGCTGCGTTGATGCGATCGCTCACCCTCGCCCTGCTGCTCCTTGCCCTGCCGGCCCGGGCCGACGACGCGACCGGCGCCCAGGCGGAGCCCCCCCGGCCGACGATGCGTGAGTTTCCAGCCGCCGTGACGGGTGCCGCGCCCCCCACGGCACGCGAACTCATCGACGCCCGGGCCGAGTTCGAACGGCGATTTCCCGGCATCCTCGCCCGGGGCCGGACGACGGCGGGGGCGAACGTGATTCCCGACGCCCTGATCGAGGCGGCCGTCTCCGAGGAGGATCGCAGCGTGAAGTGGCTGATGCTGGCCGAAGCCCGGCGGATGGCCGTGGCGGCCGGCGACGCCGAGACGCTCGATCAGGCGGTCGTGCTCGCGTCGGCCACCTACGAGTTCGACGCCGAGGCGGAGGAGGTCCGTTCGCTGAAGGAGATTCCGATCCGCCTGCTCGCGCCGCAGCGGGCGGTGGCATTCGCCCAGGTGGCGGAGAAGGTGGCCGAGCGGGCGGAGTCGGACGGCCGGCGCGACCTCGCGATCACCGCCTACAACCTCGCGATCCGCGGCTGGCAGCGGGCCGGAGTGATCGACGCGGCCCGCAAGGCCGCGGTCCGTCACGACGAGTTGATCGTCGCGGAGTGAGGGGAGCGAGCGGGGCGGCGGGGGACGCGGCGGGGGCTGGCGGGCACGCGGGTTGGAAAACCCGCGCTACGGGGGCTTGGACCACGGCGCGTTTTGGCACGCACGCGGATTGGAAAACCCGCGCTGCGGGGGCTGGCGGGCACGCGGGTTGGAAAACCCGCGCTGCGGGGGCTTGGACCGCGGCGCCTTTGGGCACGCACGCGGGTTGGAAAACCCGCGCTACGGGGGCACTTGAGTAGCACGGGTTTTTCAACCCGTGCCAACCCACCGTTGACCCACGCCTCCCGGCGCACCGTCCCCATCGCTCAGGCGATTGGGGCTTCCCGGGCCCTACTTCGCCGCGGCCAAGTCGGCCTTCTTCCGCTCCTCGATGATCTCCTTCTGGATGTTCCCCGGAGTCGCCCGGTACTTGGAAAACTCCATCGTGAACACCCCCTGCCCCTGCGTCATGCTCCGCAGGTCGGTCGAGTAGCCGAAGGTCTCGGCCAGCGGCACCTCCGCCACGATCGTCGACGTGTTGCCCACCGTCTCCGTCGAGATGATCAGCCCGCGCCGCTTGTTGAGCTCGCCCGTCACCGAGCCCTGGAAGTCGGCCGGCACCTCGACCTCCATCTTCATGATCGGCTCGAGCAGCACCGGCTTCGTGTTCAGAAAGGCCTCGCGGAACCCCGCCCGGGCGCAGACCTGGAAGGCCATGTCGCTGGAGTCGACGTCGTGATACGAGCCGTCTTCGAGCGTGGCCTTCACGCCCACGATCGGGAAGCCCGCGATCGGGCCCTTGCCGAGCACCGCCCGGAAACCCTTCTCCACCGAGGGGATGTATTCCCGCGGCACGCGGCCGCCGACCACCGCATCCTCGAACTCGAACGCCTCCGTGGCATCCTCGGGCAGCGGCTCGAGGTGGCCGATGATGTGGGCGTACTGGCCGGAGCCGCCCGTCTGCTTCTTGTGCTTGTAGTCGTAGGCCGTGCCCTTGGTGGGAGCCTCGCGGTAGCTCACCTTCGGGGCCCCGACCGTCACCTCCACCTTGTATTCCCGCTTGATCCGCTCGACGTAGATGTCGAGGTGCAGCTCGCCCATGCCGGCGATCAGCGTTTCGTTGGTTTCCTCGTCGGTGAACACGCGGAACGTGGGATCCTCGCGGGTGAACCGCTGCAGGGCCTTGCCGAGCTTGTCGAGCCCGTCGCGGTTGGTCGGGTTGATCGACATCTTGATCACCGGCTCCGGCACGAACATGCTCTCGAGCGTGCAGTACTTGGCGTCGGCGGAGTAGGTGTCGCCGGAGGCGGCGTCGACGCCCATCACGGCGACGATGTCGCCGGCCTCGGCCACGTCGATCTCCTCACGCTTGTCGGCGTGCATCCGCACGATGCGGCTGAACCGCTGCTTGTTGCTCGTCCGCTGGTTGACGTAGGTCTCGCCCTTCTTCATCGTGCCCTGGTAGAGCCGCATGAAGGTGAGCTGGCCGTAGGGGTCGTCGACGATCTTGAAGGCCATCGCCACCAGCGGCTTCTTCGGGTCGGCGTCGAGGTCGAACTTCTCGTCGGGATTCGACCAGTTCTTGGCGATCACCTTCCGCTCGAGCGGGTTGGGCAGGTAGCGGACCACCGCGTCGAGCAGGGGCTGCACGCCCTTGTTCTTGTAGGCGCTGCCGCAGAACACCGGCGTGATGCTATGGCTGTGCACCGCCGCCTTGGTGACGGCGTGGATCTCGTCTTCGGTGGGCTCCTCCTCGGAGAGCAGCTTCTCCATCAGCGAGTCGGAATACATGGCGAGGTCCTCGAGCATCTGGTGCCTCGCCGCCTTCGCCTTGTCGGCAGTGTCGGCGGGGATCGCCTCCTCGCGGACGTTCTCGCCGTTGTCGCCGTCGAAGTAGATCGCCTTCATCCGCACCAGGTCGATCACGCCCTGGAGCTTGTCTTCCTTGCCGATCGGGATCTGGTAGGGAATCGCGTGGCAGCCGAGCTTGTCCTTGAGCTGCCCCACCACCCGTTCGAAGTTGGCGCCGGTGCGGTCCATCTTGTTGACGAACGCCAGCCGCGGCACCTTGTAGCGCTTCATCTGCCGGTCGACCGTCATCGACTGGCTCTGCACGCCGCCGACGCTGCACAGCACGAGGATCGCGCCGTCGAGCACGCGGAGGCTGCGCTCCACCTCGACGGTGAAGTCGACGTGGCCCGGGGTGTCGATGAGGTTGATGCCGCAGTCGCCCCACTTCACGCTCGTGGCGGCCGAGGTGATCGTGATCCCGCGCTCCCGCTCGAGGTCCATGTAGTCCATGGTCGCCCCGTCGCCGTCGCCCTTGACCTCCTGGATCCGGTGGATGCGGCCGGCGTAATACAGGATCCGCTCGGAGAGGGTGGTCTTGCCGGAATCGATGTGGGCCGAAATGCCCATGTTGCGGAGCTTGGTGAGGTCCATGGAGAGACGTTCTTCGGGGAAAATACGGAGGGAACAGGCCGCCCTGGGGCAGGAGTGAAAAACCGGGCGGGCGGCCCTTTAAAACGCGAGTCGGCGAATATACTGCCGTCTGGAAAAAGGGGACAGTCGGCACGTTTTGGCCGGAGTTTCCCAGCCTTGGCCGACTCCCGCCGATGATCACCGACACACCTCCGGAAGTCGCAGGCCTGCCCGCCGAGACCGATCGGGCACCTGATCTCGGGCCCTCGAACCCGTGGCTCTCCTGCGTCTATCCGATGATGGCCTTCCTGGTCGTGGGCCTCTTCGAGCCGTCGCAGGAGGGGGGCGGGATCGCCGGCAGCCTCGGCATTTCGCAGGGCTGGTATCCGCTTCTCTACGCCCTCCGCGTGGCCCTCACGATCGGTCTGTTGGTCGTGGCCTGGCCGTCGCTCCGCGGCTGGCTGGGCAAGGCGACCTGGTGGCCGCCGCTCGTGGGGCTGGCGCTGGTGGTGCCGTGGATTTGGCTCTCGACGATGCAGCGCGACGGCAAGTGGCTCTCCGGTGACACCGGCCGCGTCGGCTTCGATCCCTTCGGCTTCTACGGCGAAGGCGCCCCGATGGCCTGGGCTTATATCGCGCTGAGGTTCGTGGGCCTGGCGATCGTCGTGCCGATCGTGGAGGAACTGTTTCTCCGCGGCTTCCTCCTGCGGTTCGTCGTGCGGGAGAAGTTCTGGACCGTGCCCTTCGGCGCCCTCTCCGGAGCCGTGGCCCTGACCTGCGGCCTGTACGCCGTCGGCAGCCACCCGGCCGAGGCTGCCGCCGCGATCGTGTGGTTCGCGGCGATGACCTGGATCGCCTGGCAGACCCGCAAGCCGATCGACTGCATCACCGCCCACGCGGCCACGAACCTGGCCCTGGGCATCTACGTGGTGCTCTACCGGCAGTGGTGGCTGCTCTGACGGTGGGCCTCCGCGGCCGGCTGGCGCCGACGCCGACCGGTCTGCTGCACGTGGGCCACGCCCGCACCTTCGCCGTCGCGGCGCGGCGGGCGGGAGCCGCGGGTTTGGTGCTGCGGATCGAGGACCTCGACGCCCCCCGCTGCCGGCCGGAGTTCGCCGCCGCGGCGCTCGACGACCTCCGCTGGCTCGGCCTCGAATGGACGGAGGGCCCCGACGTGGGCGGTCCGCACGCCCCCTACGTGCAGAGCGGCCGCACCCCCTGGTTCCTCGAGGTCTGGCGGCGGCTCGAGGCGGCCGGAGCGATCTATCCGAGCCCGCACTCCCGCCGCGACGTCGAGGAGGCCGCGACGGCGCCGCACGGCGACCACAGCGAGGCGATCTTCCCCACGGCGCTGCGGCCGGACCGCTGGGATCGCGCGGCCAGCCCCGGGGGCGTGGCCTGGCGATTTCGCGTGCCGGACGGCCGCGCGATCGAGTTCGAGGATGCGCTCGCCGGCACCGTCCGCCGCACCGCCGGCGTCGACTTCGGCGACTTCGTGGTCTGGCGGCGCGACGACCTGCCCGCCTACGAGTTGGCCGTGGTGGCCGACGACCACGCGATGCAGATCGCGGAGGTGGTGCGGGGCGACGACCTGCTCACGAGCACCGCGCGGCAGATCCTGCTGTACGAGGCGCTCGGCTGGCCGGTGCCCGCGTGGTGCCACGTGCCGCTGGTGCGCGACGCGGCCGGCGAGCGGCTCGCCAAGCGAAGCGGCGGCCGCGCGATCCGCGATCTTCGGGACGCGGGGTGGACGGCCGAAGACGTGCTCACCCGGCCGTTGTGAATCGCGGCCCAGCGGCGCGCGGCCGTGCGGCTTACGCGGTGACGCTTCCGAAGCACGGCACGGGTTGAAAAACCCGTGCTCCTCACGCCGTAGCGCGGGTTTCCAACCCGCGTGAAGCACCCCACGTGGGCGGCCGTGCGGCTTACGCCGTGACGCTCCCGAAGTGCGGCACGGGTTGAAAAACCCGTGCTACTCTTGCCGTAGCGCGGGTTTCCAACCCGCGTGAAGCACCCCCACGTGGTGCGGCCGTGCGGCTTACGCCGTGACGCTTCCGAAGTGCGGCACGGGTTGAAAAACCCGTGCTACTCTTGCCGTAGCGCGGGTTTCCAACCCGCGTGAAGCACCCCCGCGTGGTGCGGCCGTGCGGCTTACGCCGTGACGCTCCCGAAGTGCGGCACGGGTTGAAAAACCCGTGCTACTCATCTCGTAGCGCGGGTTTCCAACCCGCGTGAAGCACCCCACGTGGTGCGGCCGTACGGCTTACGCCGTGACGCTCCCGAAGTGCGGCACGGGTTGAAAAACCCGTGCTCCTCTTGCCGTAGCGCGGGTTTCCAACCCGCGTGAAGCACCCCACGTGGTGCGGCCGTGCGGCTTACGCCGTGACGCTTCCGAAGCACGGCACGGGTTGAAAAACCCGTGCTACTCTTGCCGTAGCGCGGGTTTCCAACCCGCGTGAAGCACCCCCACGTGGTGCGGCCGTACGGCTTACGCCGTGACGCTTCCGAAGTCCGGCACGGGTTGAAAAACCCGTGCTACTCTTGCCGTAGCGCGGGTTTCCAACACGCGTGAAGCACCCCCACGTGGTGCGGCCGTGCGGCTTACGCCGTGGCGCGGGTTTCCAACCCGCGTGAAGCACCCCCACGTGGTGCGGCCGTACCGCTTACGCCGTGACGCTTCCGAAGTCCGGCACGGGTTGAAAAACCCGTGCTCCTCTTGCCGTAGCGCGGGTTTCCAACCCGCGTGAAGCACCCCCGCGTGGTGCGGCCGTACCGCTTACGCCGTGACGCTCCCGAAGCACGGCACGGGTTGAAAAACCCGAGCTACTCTTGCCGTAGCGCGGGTTTCCAACCCGCGTGAAGCACCCCACGTGGTGCGGCCGTACGGCTTACGCGGTGACGCTCCCAAAGTGCGGCACGGGTTGAAAAACCCGTGCTACTCATCTCGTAGCGCGGGTTTCCAACCCGCGTGAAGCACCCCCACGTGGTGCGGCCGTACGGCTTACGCGGTGACGCTCCCAAAGTGCGGCACGGGTTGAAAAACCCTTGCTACTCTTGCCGTAGCGCG
>VGYR01000125.1 GCA_016872925.1 Planctomycetota bacterium | reverse complement strand
TGCCATGCACTGATCATAGCGAGACAAATCCCATAAGTTAACTATTTAATGCCCGGAGTAGTAGCTGCCCCAACGGAAGCATGCGGCCCCAGCGAGGCACAAATCTCACCGCCTCTTGCGCGTGCCTCCGACGGGCGGCTCCAGCGAACGGGCACGAAGTCAGCGAGGGGCTGCCCGTACCCCGGGAGCCGGCATATGCCGACAAGCGGAGCCAGGATGGCGAAGCGACGTCGGCATCCGAGTGAGCGGCGGGCACGATGCCCGCCGCGAACGTCCGGCGACGGGGTACGGGCAGTCCCTCGCCCGCCGTAAAACCACGGCTACTCGAAGGAGATGAACGAGTGGTCGCCGGTGTAGCCCGTGTGGGCGAACCACCACTCCCAGGCCTTCGGCGAGGCGAACGTCTCGCAGGTGAACTGCCAGTAGAGGAGGTTGGCCTTCTCCTCCTCCGTCCGCCACGACTCCACGCAGAGATACTTGTGGCGCCGGCCGACCCGCTCCATCTCCCGGAGAGCGTCGTAGAGGTCGTAGCACTCCAGGTTGTGCAGCGTGTTGATCGAGATCACGAGGTCGAAGCTCTGGTCACCGAAGGGCAGGTTCGCCGCGCTCGCCTCCCGCAGGAAGGGCTTCACCTCCTCCTTGGCATGCTCCAGCGCGTAGGTCGAGACGTCGATGCCCGCCACCTCCACGCCCGGCACGGCCTGGGTGAAGTCATAGAGCAGAAACCCCTTGCCGCAGCCGACGTCGAGGATCCGGTCACCGGGCTTGATGCCGTAGTGGGCCACCATGGCGTCGGCCACCTTCCGCCAGCGACCGTCGTAGGAATAGCCGCCGTAGCCCGTCTTGCGGTCGCCGTCCCAGTAGTCCTTGGCCCATTGCTTGGCGAGCTTGGCGGCCTCGGCCTTGGGAAACTCCGTCACACGGGCGACGTAGTCCCGCTTCGTGCTCTTGTGGACGGCGGACAGGAAGTCGACGTAGGCCATCGTCTGTCTCCGGGGCGGGTCAGGCGTGCAGGCGGTCGAGCGCGGCCGCCACCTTGGCGAGTTGGGCAGCCCGGCGGGACTCCCGATCGCCGCCGGCGCCGGCGAAGGCCCGGCGGCTGTCGGCGGCGGGCAGAAACTCGTTGAGCATGATACAGCACCACTTGATCTCGTACGCCGGCAGCAGGAGATCGACACGGCGGCGAAACGCGGTCGGAGATGCCCACAGCCCGGCGAGCGACTCCACGAACACCGGCAGGTGCTCGTGCGGCACGGGCACCGCCGGCTGGCAGAAGAAGTCGCAGGCCAGCTTGGCGGGATCGTCGTGCCCGGCGTACTCGAAGTCGAAGAACCGCAGCCGGCCATCGGCGGCCACGAGCGCGTTGTGGAATCCGAAGTCCGACGGACTCAGGCACCGATCGGCCGCGGCCAGTGGTTCGTCCGGGGTGGCAGCTGCGAACCGCACCGCATCGTGAACCCGCCCCCAGGCCGGCTGGATGCGGTCGACCACCAGCGTCGTCGCCTCTCGGCCCAGCGGTGACGCGGCGTCGATGCCCCGCAGCCGCTCGACCCGGCGATCGACGCACGCCAGGTGGGATGCAATCGAGAAGCAGGCTTCGGATGCCTCCGGCAAGGCGGCGGCCCGAGGATCCGCTCGTCGGTCGTTAAACCCCTTCACGAACGCAGCCGCCTCGACGACGTGGGCCGCCGTCACCTCGCCAGGAGCGAGCTTGCGGCCCGCCACGAAGCCATAGACCCCCAGGCCCGCGGCGGGATCACAGGCCAGCGGCCGGGGCAGCGCCCGCGCCCCGGCGTCCCAGGCGAAGGTGCTGAACCCAAAGTCGGCCCGCAGCCGGTCGCGCGGATCGTCCGGGTGGCGAAAGTAGGCCTTGAGCAGCGCCTCCTGGCCGGCCGCTTCGACGCGGAACACACGGTTGTTGCCGCCGCCGGTGATCGCCTCGAGACGGTAGGGCGTCGAGATGCCGGCCGCCCGGAGCACCGACTCGGCCCGACGGCCAAGCTCGTCGATCGCCACCGCATCGCTCACGGCCGGTTCTCCGCGAGCAGTCGGTCCACCTCGTCCCATGAAGCGGCGGTCTCGATCCCGACGGGCCGCACGTGCAGGCGGCCGGGGTCGAAGAGGATCCGGCGCACGCCATCTGGAAACCGCGGGTCGGCGAGCACCTCCGGCAGGTCGTCGATGAAAACCGTGCAGCCGACGGCGGCAATCCGCTCGAGCTTGGCCTGCTTCGTCTCCTCGAAGAAGACGGCGTCCTCCGGAAGGCCGATGGCACGTGCGTCGTGGAAGCCGTGCCGGGCGAGGAAACCGCGGGCGGCGGCGTGCAAGTCGTGCTGCTCGCCGAGATACGGAAACCGCGTGCGGTGGCTGACGATGGCAATCACCGTGCCGGCGGCCCGGCGGCGGGCGAAGAACTCGGCCACGCCGGAAAACAACTCCGCGTCCATCATCCGCGGCCCGTAGATGATGCCCTGGAGTTCGGTCCAGCGATCCTCCTGGCCGATCGATCGCAGGTGATCGCGGACGCCGGTCTTCGACGCGGCGGCCTCCGGCGGCACGAGGCCGAGATCGAGGGCCACGCGGCCGAAGACGTCGTCGTAGCGGACGATCGTGTTGTCGAAGTCAACGCCGATCACCTGGCCGCCCCGAGCCGCGCGAGCACCGCCGCGGCCACGGCGGGCCCCGTGAGCCCGCACCGCGCCCGCATCCAGGCCTGGCTGCCCGCCTCCGAGATGAACGCGTCGGGCGTGCCGCAGGCGACGAGCGGAGGGTGCGGCCCGTCGCGGCGGGCGAGCCACTCGGCCACGGCCGAGCCGAGGCCGCCGATCACGCTGTGTTCCTCGACCACGGCCACGGCGCGGAAGCGGCGGAAGGCGTCGGCGAGCAAAGCCTCGTCGAGCGGCTTGACGGTGTGCATGCTCACCACGCGGGACGAGAGGCCCCGGGCCTCGAGTTCCTTGGCGGCCTGGAGCGCCACGGAGGTCATCGTGCCCATGCCAAGCAGGCAGACATCGCGTCCGTCCTGCATCACGATCCCCTTGCCGACCTCGAACGCGGGCGGCGTGTCGTGGATCGTGGGCTCCCCCTTCTTGCCGAGCCGAATGTAGGCCGGGCCGGGCAACTTCAGGGCCGCCTCGATCGCCGGCCGCACCTCGGCGGAATCGGCCGGGCAGAGCACGGTGAGGTTCGGGAAACAGCGGAGGATGCCGACGTCCTCGCAGGAGTGGTGCGTGGGGCCGAGCGACGCATACGAGAGGCCGCTGCCGGTGCCGACGATCACCACCGGCACGTCGTGGTAGCAGATGTCGACCCGGATCTGCTCGATGACGCGGGTCGTGGCGAAGGGCGTGATGGTGTAGGTGAACGGCCGCAGCCCGGAGAGCGCGAGGCCGGCCGCCATGCCGGTCATGTTGGCCTCGGCCACGCCGCAGTTGTAGAAGCGGTCGGGGCAGCGGTCGCGGTAGGTATCGAACAGCCGGTTGCCGATGTCGCCGGAGAGCAGCACGACTCGGTCGTCGGCGGCGGCGAGTTCGGTGATCGCGGCGGCGAAGGCGTTTCTCATGCCGGCACCTCCGGCAGGCCGAGTTCGACGCGGGCCTTCCGCACCTCGTCGGCAGTCGGGATCCGGTAGTGCCAGTTGTTGTCGTCCTCCATGAACGACACCCCCTTGCCCTTCACGGTGTGGGCCACGATCACCCGCGGCCGGCCCGAGCCGTCGGGCTCACGGGAGATGGCGGCGAGCACGGCGGCCATGTCGTGGCCGTCCACCTCGACGGCGTCCCAGCCGAAGGCCCGCCACTTCTCGGCGAGCGGCGCCAGTGCCATGATCTCGTCGCTGCGGCCGGTCGCCTGCCACTTGTTGTAGTCGATCATCACGACGAGGCTGTCGAGCTTCTGGGCGGGGGCGAACATCGCCGCCTCCCAGACCGAGCCTTCCTCGCACTCGCCGTCGCTCATCAGGACGTACTGCCGCGAGGGCCGCTTCTGGATGCGGGCCGCCAGCGCCATCCCCAGGGCGATCGGCAGCCCGTGGCCGAGCGAGCCGGTCGCCGCCTCGACACCCGGCACGCACTGCAGGCCGGGGTGCTCCGGCAGGGCGCCGCCGTCGGTGTCGTAGGTTTCGAGCAGGGCCGGATCGAAGAAGCCCCGCTCCGCGAGCGTGGCGTAGAGGGCCGTGGCGGCATGCCCCTTGGAGAGGATGAATCGGTCGCGGTTCGGGTCGAGGGGGTGCTTGGGGTCGATCCGCAGCGGCCCCCAATACGTGGCCACGAGCAGCTCGGTGCAGGAGAGCGACGAGCCGAGGTGGGGCGTCTCGGCCGCGTGCGACATTTCGATCACCCGGCCGCGGAGCCGGGCGGCGATCGCGGCGAGGTCGGCGACGTTCGTCATGGCTTGTGCACGTAGGTGGCCGGCACGTGCTTCAGCCCGTCGAGGTTTTTCTTCAGCCAGGCAATCGTCTCGGCAATCACGTCGGCGACCGACCGCTTCGGCTCCCAGCCGAACTCCGTGCGCGCCTTGGTGCAGTCGAGCAGGTAGGCCGGATCCTGGGCGAGGCGGGCGGGCGTGGTCTCGACGGCGTCTTCGAAGCGGGCTCCGAGCTGCCGGCAGGTCTCCTCCACCACCTCTCGGATCGTCTGGTTCTGAGCGGTGGCGAGGTGGTAGACGTCGCCGGGGATGCCCCGCCTGGCCACCTCGAGCGTGCCGCGGGAGACGTCGGCCATGTGGATGAACGACCGCACGCTCGTGCCGCCCCCCTCGAGCTTCAGCTTCTCGCCGGTCAGCACGCAGTACACCGTCCGCGGAATGATCCGGTAGAGCGGCTGCCCCGGCCCGCACACGTTCGCCGCCCGCGTGAACGCCACCGGGAAGCCGTAGGCCTTGCGATAGGCCTGCAGATTCATGTCGCAGGCGGCCTTCGACACGGCGTAGGGCGTGCTCGGATTGAACGGGGCCGTCTCCTTCACGAGCCCGCTCGTGCTGCCGTAGACCTCGGGCGTCGAGATCTGCACGAACTTCTTCAGGAAGTCGAGCTTCTTGAGCCGGTCGACGAGCCGCGCCGTGGAGACGACGTTGGTCTGGTACCAGTGGTCGGGGTTGTCCCAGCTCTGGGCCACCATGCTCTGGGCGGCGAAGTTGACGACGTAGTCCGGCCGAGCCTCGCGGATCACGCCCTCGATGCGGTCGAGGTCACGATTGAAGTCGAGGGCGTGGAACGTGAAGCCCTCGTGCGGAGCCCACTTGTACGGCAGGAGCGCCTCGTCGGGCTCGGGCGAACGGCTGATGCCGATCACGCGGCCGCCGTCGGCGAGCGCTTCCGCCACGAACGTGGCGCCGGAGAAGGAGTTGCTGCCCAGAACGACGAAGGTTTCAGGAGCCATACAAATGATAGAGCGGCGTGAAGGTTTAAGGCCTTACGGCAGCAGCAGGATCAGCAGGCCGTTCAGCCTCCCCAGTGATCTGGCTCATTTCTGCTGCGGAAGCAGACTTCCACACGACACGATCAGACCGTAGGAGTCGGTCGGCTGCATCCTGCGCGATCGCAACTACGTCTCCGTCGAACTTGTCAGAAATCGCTCGCCGAATACGGTGCAACTCCTCGACAACCGACTCAGATTTCGGCTGATGGATCATCGCCCAATAACTCCTCAGGAGTGCAGATGACAGGGCGGGGAAGCTGCATCTCCTGCAACACCAAATAGATCCTCGGCAGAATCTTTGCGTTTGCGATGTGAGAACAGTTCCACGTCAATAAGAAGCCTATCCGGTGATGAGCCACGGAGGCGATGTGGAGCGCATCGACCTCGGCTTTTGACGGGAGAATCGCCCGGCTCATGATCGCAGCGGCGATTCGCGGGATTTCAACAGCGGGCGGGAGCACGGGGATCCCGTCGACCGCCTGGAGCCGTTCGGCTGCCAATCCCGGGTCGCCTGCGGCTATTTCGTCGAGGACATACTGAGAAATGACAAGTTCGTAGGCCGCTCGTTCGTTCGCCCACCATCGCAGTGTCAGCAGTTGACGAGCGGCATTGATGAGGTCCGCGCTCGGCCTCTGCCTCAGGTAGCCGATGATCGACGATTCGATGTAGACCGTCGGCATGGGCTCACTTCAGGTGGACGGCCTTCATCGTCTTGATGTTGGAATACCGCGTGTCGCTCATCGAGTCGGGGAGCTTGCCCGCCTTGAAGGCCCGGATCAGGTCGCGGGCGCCGTCTTCGATCGTGTGCCGGGGCACGAAACCGAGCACCCGCTGGATCTTGTCGGAGTTGATCCGGTAGGAGCGGATGTCGTCGGAGGGCGTGGTCACGATCTCGATCTCCCCCTTCTCCGGCAGCTCCTCCTGAACCACCTTCCGCACCACCTCGGCCGTCTCGGCGACGGAGTAGTTCTGGTAGCCGGCATTGAAGATCTGGCCGGCGATCTTCTCGTCGGGCACGTCCAGCAGCAGGCAGTAGAGGTCGACCATGTCCTGCATGTGCAGGTTGGGCCGCATCTGCACGCCGCCGAACACCGTGATCTTGCCGTTGTTCACGGCGTGGTTGGTGAGGATGTTGACCGTGAGGTCGAGCCGCTGCCGCGGCGAGTAGCCGCAGATCGTGGCCGGCCGCACGGCCACCGTGGTGAACGTGGGCGACTGCTCCGCGAAGAGCAGCGGCTCGCAGGCGGCCTTGTACTTGTTGTAGAGCGACACCGGCACGAGCGGGTGCTCCTCGGTGACCTGCGGCGAGTCGCTCACGCCGTAGACACTCCCCGACGACGCGAAGATGAACCGCCGCACGCCCGCCTCCTTCGCCGCCTTCACCGTGGGCCCGAAGGAATCGAGGTTCACCGACTTCGAGAGGTCGGGGTCGAGCTCCACGCTCGGGTCGTTGGAGATGCAGGCCAGGTGGATCACCGCGTCGGCGCCGCGCACCGCCTCCTTGACGGCCGCCCGGTCGCGGACATCGCCCTTCCGCAGTTCGAGCCGGGGATTGCCGCGGACCGCCTCGAGGGCCTCTTCGCCGTAGATGAAGAGGTCGAACACCCGGACGCGATACCCCTCCTCCAGGAGCCGCGGCACCAGCACCGCTCCCACGTAGCCCCCGCCGCCGATCACGGCGACCGTGCCGAACCGCTTTCCGCCTGCCCCTGCCGTCATGTCAGTTCTCCGTCGGCCATCTGAACGAGATCCATCCACCGGTGCAGGCAGGCGGCGTGGGCCGTCTCGGTGAGCCCGTAGGTCGGCGCCGGCACGTGAAGGTTCAGATCGCCCCGCTTCCGCAGCGCGTTGCCCGGATCCTTGCCCGTGAGCGTCACGGTCGTGATGCCCAGTTCGGCCGCTGCCGCGGCTGCGGCCAGCACGTTGGGCGAGTTGCCGGAGGAACTGATCGCCACGAGCATGTCGCCCGCCGCTCCACGGCCGCGGAGCGGTGCGGCGAACACCTGCTCGTAGGCGATGTCGTTGGAAAGCGCCGTGATCAGCGAAAGGTCGAAGAAGGTCTGCGTGTGCACCCTGCCATTTTTGGCCAGATCGGCGGAGAAGTGGCTCGCCATCGAGGCGCTCGCCCCGTTGCCGACCAGGTAGACCGTCCGCCGCTGCTCACGGACGCGGAGCGTGAGATCCCGCCAGGTGGCGTAGCCCTCGTCGACATCGAGGCTCCCGCCATCGGCCCGGGTGAACGACACCCGGCCGAGCACGCCCGCGAGGTCGTCCACGTAGCGTGCCCATGTGTCGGTGGTGGTGCCGGCAACGAAACTCATCTTAGATCCTCACTTGAGAAGCGACTCGATCTGCTTGCAGTAGGCGACGCGATCGATCGCGTCGCGGTTGGCCACGGTGGCCACGGCGAGGGCTCCGGCGGCATTGCCGGCGAATCCCACGACGTCGAGCGGAGCGCCCTGCACCGCCAGGAGTGACGATACCGAGAGAAAGGCGTCGCCCGCTCCGATCCGGTCGACCACCTTGCCGGCGACGGCCGGAACGTCGATCACGCCCGCGGCGGGGTCGCAGCAGATGCAGCCGTTCTTGCCGCGGGTCACGATCAGACTCTTGCAGCCCAGCTTTTCGTAGACCTCCTGCACGAGGCCGCGCACCGGTCCGTGGCGGTCTCGCGACTCGATCCGCACCTCCGTCTCGGTGGCGGTCATGTAGTCGACGCCGGGATACTTCGAGAGGGCGTGATGGCCGAGGTTGCCCGCGTTGCACTGGGCGTTGACGGCGAGAAACTTTGCCCGCTCCCGGAGGATCTTCCGAGCCCGTTCGGAGAGCATCGAGTGCCCGAAGTCGATCACGATCACGAGGTCGTACCGAGGCACGTGCTCCATCAAGGCCTGGCAGACGGCCTCGTCCTCCTCCGGCGTGAGGGCGGCGTCGTTGATCTCGTAGACCTCCATCAGCTTGAGGAAGAAGTAGTGCTCCACGAGGCGTCGCTTCACGATCGTGGGAGAGTTCTTCCGGTGGAGGTAGATCCGCTTGACGTTCGGCTTGAGCTTGCCCTCGATGAAGGCCTCGTGGGAGTTCTCGGTGCCGAGCTGCGTGATGCAGGCCACCTCGTCGCAGAAGCTCGCCACGTGGTTGGCCGCCGCGAGGATCCCGCCGGCGAACTTCTCGCTGGAGAGCCGCTTGACGACCATCGTCGGCTCCTTCGACGACTTGCCGATCGCCTCGCAGTACAGGTATTCGTCGATGATCGGCTCGCCGACGAGGAGCACCTTGAGCCCCTTCGCCTTCTGGAGATAGTCGAGGATCTCGCTGGCCGGATGCCGGCGGGCGAAGTCGGCGAGGTAGGCCTGCACGTCCGGGGGCAGGACGCCCATGTGCTGGTTGATCAGCGTGGTGGAGCTGAAGGTCTCGCCGGAGGTGAAGGCGATCCGTCCCCCCGCCTCCTGCACGGCGGCCTCCTCCTCGAGAATCTTGCCGGTGACGTCCTTGGAGGCATCCTTGTAGTCGGGCCCCTTCACGTAGACGTCGGGCTTCAGCAGCCGGATCGCCTCGACGGCCGTGGGCGTGGGGTTGATGGCCACGAAATCGACGCACTGGAGCGCCGCGAGCACCTCGGCCCGGAGCTGCTCGGTGAACGCCGGCCGGTGGGGTCCCTTGTTGACGTGCTTGTCGGTCGTGAGCGTGACGACCAGCACGTCGCCGAGCCCCTTCGCTTCCTCGAAGTAGCGGAGGTGGCCGACGTGGAGCAGGTCGAACACGCCGTGGCAGTGCACGACCTTCCGCCCCTGGCCCTTCAGGCCGGCGAGGGCGGTGGCGAGTTCGGGGAGGGGCTTGATCTTGTCGCGGGCAGACATGCGGTGCGGGTGGGTTCCCTCGTCCTCCGACTCTCGGCGGCCAGTCGCACTCTACCCGAGCGGTGGGCGGCATTGAAGGAGCCTCGCCGCCCCTCGCCGCCCCGGCCTGCCACCCCGCTTTCACCCCTCTTTCCACCGCCGTCCCCTCCTGCTGCGGGCGTTCGGACGGTGCCGGCGGCAGCGGTCCGCCGCCGCGGTGCCAGCGCCGGCCAGTCTACCCGCCTGGCCGCCGGTATCGCAGGCGGTAGATGAAGTAGCGCTCGTCGCAGACGCCCCTCGTCGCGCCGACGAGCACGCCCATCGCCTCCGGCATGGTGATGTGGTAGCTGGTCACGAGGATGATGTCTCTCCGCTCCGCCGCGAGCCGGTCGGAAACCACCCGCGAAAGCTCCTCGGCGGACAGCGGCGTGCCCCGCCGTCGCTTGTCCACTCGGGTGAACGCCCCCGGCTCCTCGCGGCTGGCGATGTAGACGGGACGGTCGAGGTATCCCGCGAGGGAGATCATCGTGTAGTCCGGGTCGCCCACGACGAGCACGTCGGGAGGCTCGTTGGTGCGAATCAGGTTCGCGGCATCCCGCGCGCCCGAGAAGGGGATCATCTGCTCCTGGACCGCGAACGTAAGCCCCACGATCGCGTGCACCAGGAGGAGCCCGGTGAACAGGTGCGATCGCGACATTCGGATGCGGTCGAGAACGGATCCCGCCGCGCCGGACGCCGCCAGCGGGCTCCGAGCCTCCGCGACCCAGTAGCTGCAGACGAGGGCGAGATAGTATGGGCCGTGGTAGCGCAGGCTCGTCCACGGCAGATGGCAGAGGATCGCGCCGAGCGCGAGCATGCTCGCCGCAAACAGCACGATCGCGGTCGGGCTGCCCCGCAGGCAGACGACGACCACGCCGGCGACCACCGCGCCCAGCAGCATCTGAAGGAGCGGCCAGGGATCGAGAAGCTGTGTGTTCCACTCCCCGTGAAACGGCACCGGAAACCAGCCGCGAAACGGAAACGGAAGACTCTCGACCAGCCGGACGAGGTGCGAATCGGTCCGCAGCGGCTGGCCGAGCACGATCTCCGCGATCTCCGGCGGCGGCCGCATGGTGATGAACGCCACGACGAAGCTGGCCGCGGCGATCGCGCCGCCCGCCACGAGATCCGGCCGCCGCCAGCCACCGTCCTTCAACTCGCCGCGCCGCCACAGGTCGAACACGTACGTCAACCCGATCGCGCTGGCGAGCCCGAGCCCGAACGGGTTCGTCTGAAAGAGCACCGCGAGCGCCAGCCCAAACGCCAGCGGCCGCCTCCGGGAGGATGCCAGGAGGGCGCAGCAGATGACCGTCACGGTCCAGACGATCGAGTAGTCGCGTAGAATCGTCCCGTATTCGTAGAGCGGGTAGTAGCCGAACGCGAACAGGGCTTTCTGGGTCCACGTGAACGGCGACCACCTGCACACCACGAACACGCCGAGCGTCGAGATCGCGACGATGACGAGCTTGAACAGCCAGGGGTGCCCGCCGCACTGCTCGATCAGCCAGATGAGCCCGAAAAACGCCCACCGCCCGATGTAGCGGATCTCGGCGAACCACTCAGCGGTGCCGCTTGCGAACCGGGCGACGTTGAGCGGCATCCACTCATCCCGCCACATGACGTGGCGGAAGGCGAAGAAGGCATTGACCACGAAGAATGCCGAAGTGATCATTGCCACGACGGTGCGGGCGTCCGGCCGCCCGTCCGCGGGAGTCGCAGGGTTCGGGCCGCTCAGTTCACGCACTGCAACGACGCTCACGGCCACGGCTCCCGCTCGTTTCGACGCCCCTCGGCACTCCACCATCAACGACGTTTTCGTTGGCCACGACCCGCCCGTCAACTCCCGCGCCGGCGATCCTCACGACGCCTGATGGCGGCCCGCGGCCGATCCTCGCGATTCTGGTTCCCGTTTACAACGAGGAACAGGTCGTTCCGCTGTTCTTCCAGCGGATCGAGCCGATCCTCGCCCGGCTGGCATCCGACTACCGCCCGCACCTCGTGTTCCTGAACAACGCCTCGACCGACGGGACGCTGGCGGCGATCGAGGCGATTCGCGACCGCCATGCCGCCACCTACGTGCTCACCATGAGCCGCAACGTGGGCTACCAGCGGTCGCTCGAGGCCGGCCTGCGGAACTGCGTGGGCGACGTGTTCATCTTCATCGACGTGGACTGCGAAGACCCGCCGGAGATGATCCCCGACTTCGTCGCCCGTCACCGCGAGGGCTATGACATCGTCTACGGGGAGCGGGTGGACCGCGTCGAGATCGCCGCCGTGAAGCTGATGCGGAAATTCTTCTATCGGCTGCTGCGGGCGATCGCCGACGAGGACATCGTGCTCGACATGGCTGAATTCTCCCTGATGACGGCCGAGGTGCGCGACGCGATCATCGACGACTGCTCCTCGTTCCCGTTCATCCGCGCATCCATCGGCCGCGTGGGTTTTCGGCGACTGGGCATCCCCTACCGCCGTCATCCGCGGATCGCCGGCACCACGCACTACAACTTCTGGGGCATGACCACGTTCGCCGTCGGCGGGCTGCTGTCGGCGAGCACGCTGCCGTTGAGGGTGGTGACCTACGCTCTGCCCGCGTGGATTCTGGTGATGGCCGGCCTGGCCTGGGCCGGAGGCCGCGGCCATGCGGGCGCCGCGGCGGCATCCGCCTTCCTGGGCTTCGCCTACTGCGGCGCGGCGCTGAGTTTCATCGCCCTCTACATGGCACGGATCTACAAAAACACGCTCGGACGGCCGAATGCCTTCCTCGACGCGGCCCGATCACGGCGGCAGGTGCCCGACGCCTGACGAACGACGGACGCCAAGCCTCACCCGCAGGGCCGACGCACACTTTATGCCGGGATTTGCAGGACTTTGAAGAGGTAGGCGGGATTCCAGCCGGCCATTCTCCGCCGCATGGCGATGCTTTCCTTGTCGTTTACCTGCTTCAGCAGGCTGATCG
>VGYR01000124.1 GCA_016872925.1 Planctomycetota bacterium | reverse complement strand
TCAGGCGGCCACTTCGAGATCTGCTCTTCGGTGATTTGCAGCGACATGCCCCCTGTGTCGCTGGAATCGGCTCCCGAGAAAAGGCCAATTTCCGGAGATTTGACGCCCCGGGGTGTGAACGGTTACCACCAAGGCCATGCGGAGCAAGCTCAAGCCGATGAAGAAGGTCGCCAAGAGCCTGCGGCGTCATCGGCACCTGATCCTCAACTGGTTCCGGGCCAAAGGCACCATTTCGGCGGGAGTTGTCGCGGGTTTGAACGGCGTCGTAAAACTGACCACCAGAAAAGCGTTCGGCTTTCGGACCGCGAAAGGCATTGAAATCGCGTTGTTTCATGTCCTTGGCACACTACCGGAGCCAGAATCAACCCACAGATTCTGCTGAGGAGGCTGTTTTCGTTTCCAGGGGAACCGAAACGTTGTCGTCGGATTCCCGATGAACTACGCTCTCGGATGAGCCGGTTCGAGGCAGATCATGCTCTTCCCCCTTCCCGAGCGAAGCCGGCGTCGTCGGCGGCGACGCGTCACGGATCGGCGGCCGGCCGCAGCGGGCCTGGGTCCTGAGACGCTCGAGTCCCGCAGGCAGTTGGCGGCGGTGGCCTTCTCGGGCAGCCCGTACACCCAGACCTTCGACACGCTCGGCACGTCACTCTCCGGGTGGGCGAACGACTCCACCCTGCCGGCCTGGAGCCTGTTCACGAGCGGCAAAACGGCCGTCACGGCGCTCACCTCTGGCGTAGGCAGTGCAAACGCCGGCAGTTTCTACAACTTCGGCTCGTCCGGTGCGTCGGATCGGGCCCTCGGGGGAGTCGGCTCCGGCGGCGTTTCCTTCGGCAGCCCGGCCGTCGGTGCCGTGGCAGGCTGGATGACCGTGGCGATTTCCAACGCGACCGGTTCATCGCAGCCGTCGTTCGTGCTGCGGTACGACGGCGAGCAGTGGCGAAACGGCGGCAACACGGCGACCAACACCACGACGGTCGAATATGGCTACGGAGCGACCTTCGCCGGCGTGACGGCCTGGACGTCCGCCGGGTCGGCGTTCACCTTCACGTCGCCGCAGGTCGGAGCGACTGCCGTCGCGCTCGACGGCAATGCTTCCGCCAACCGGGTGGCCAGCATCGGCGGCACGATCACGCCGGTGTCTCCCTGGGCCTCCGGCTCGACGCTCTGGATCCGCTGGGCCGAGACCAACGAGGCCGGCAGCGACCACGGCATGGCGATCGACAACGTGTCGTTCAGCCTGCCCACCTCCGTCGTCACCCCTCCGACCGCCCCGGCGATCACCACGGTGACTCCTGGCGACCGCACGCTCACCGTGGCCTTCACCCCGCCGGCATCTAACGGCGGCGGGCTGATCACGGGCTATCAGTATTCGCTCGACGACGGTGGCACGTGGCAGGCGCCCTCTCCCGCCGTGACCACCAGCCCGCTGGTGATCACCGGCCTCGTCAACGGCACCACCTACGGCGTGCGGATCCGGGCCGTCAACTCGGCCGGCGCTGGAAGCGCGTCGACGTCGGCCAGCGGTCGCCCCGTGGGCATGGGCAACCTCCGGATCGTCAGCTACAACATCGCCGCCGCGGATACGCTCCCGCGAACGGGTCTGGGCACGCTCGTGCAGGCGATGTCGGCCGAGACCTACGCCGGCCTCGCCGACCGGGTCGACCTCCTGGCCATTCAGGAGGTGCAGTCGCAGGCGGTCACGTCGGCGAACGTGGCGGCGACGCTCAACTCGATCTACGGCGTGGGCACCTACGCCGCGGGCACGGTCAACGGCGCCACCACGGGCAGCGGCACGCAGGGCGTCGTCTACAACACCGCCTCACTCCAGCTGCTCGACGAGCGGGCCATCGGCACGGCATCGACGACGGGCGGGCCGCGGCAGACGCTGCGGTACTCCTTTCAGCCCAAAGACGGCGACGCCACGACGGTGTTCTACGTCTACGTCAGCCACCTCAAGTCGCTCGACACGACCGCCGATGCCGCCCGCCGCGACGCCGAAGCGAGCGTGATCCGGGCCGACGCCGACGCCCTGCCCGCAGGATCGAACATCCTCTACGTCGGCGACTTCAACCTCTACCGGAGTTCGGAGCCGGCGTACCAGACGTTTCTTCGGGCCGGCAGCGGACAGGCCTTCGACCCGCTCGACCGGCCCGGCGACTGGCACTCCAATGCCAGTTTCGTCGACACCTTCACGCAGGCGCCGCTGTCGACCGCGCCGAGCGGCTTCACCGGCGGCGGGCTCGACGACCGGTTCGATTTCCAGCTCGTCTCCGGGGCCGTGATGGCGCCGGGCGGCTTCACCTACCTGGCCGGCAGCTACCGCACGTTCGGGAACAACGGCAGCGTGCCGCGGAACGGATCGATCAACTCCCCGTCGAGCACCGCCCTGCCCGGTCTGGCCAACCGCACGCAGGTGCTCGACCTGCTCACCACCGTTTCCGACCACCTGCCGGTCGTGGCCGACTACGCCTACGCCTCGATCGCGAGTCCCCCGCCACCCCCGCCGTCGTCCGGCGACCTGTTGTTCAGCGAATACGTCGAGGGCACGAGCAACAACAAGTACCTGGAGATCTACAACGGCGGTTCGACCACGGCCACGCTCTCCAACTACGAGGTGCGGCTGTTTGGCAACGGTTCCGCCACCGCCACGCAAACCCAGCCGCTCGGGGCGCTCACCGGCGGGCCCGCCACACTGGCTCCGGGGGCCACGCTCGTGATCGCCAACGCCTCCGCGGCGCTCGCGCTGCCGGCGGGCGTGGCGTCGTTCACGAGCAGCGTCACGAACTTCAACGGCAACGACGCGCTGGGCCTGTGGAAGGTGTCGTCTTCGGGCTACGTCGACATCTTCGGCGTGATCGGCAGCGACCCCGGCACTGCGTGGACCTCCGGCAGCCTGACCACGATGAACGCGACGCTCCGCCGCAAGGCGTCGGTCACCGCCGGCGTCGCCGCGAACCCCGCCACCTTCGCGACCCTGGGGACCGAGTGGGAGGGATTCGCGATCGACACCGTGTCCGGGCTCGGCACCCATGCGGCGACGCCGCCGGTGCCGGCCTCGATCGCGGGCGTCGTCTGGTGCGACACCGACGGCGACGGGATCAGGGATCCCGGGGAGGCAGCCGCGTCGGGGTGGACGGTGTTCCTCGACCAGGATGCCAACGGCCTGCTCGGCAGCGGCGAGGCCAGCGTGGTGACCGGCTCGAGCGGTGCGTATTCGTTCCCCGGGCTGGCTGCGGGCTCCTACCGGGTCACGCTCCTGCCCCGTGCCGGCTGGGAGCAGACCTTCCCCGCCGCCGCGCCGGCGGCCGACGTCGTCGTCCAGGCTGCCGACCCGACCGCCGGTTATGCGCCGGCCACCCGGCAGCAGGCGACGCGTTCGATCCCGAACGACCCGCTGTTTTCCAAGCAGTGGCATCTGCAGAACACGGGCCAGACGGGGGGCACGGCGGGCGAGGACGCCCGGCTTCCCGGGGCGTGGAACTCCACCACCGGCACCGGCGTGGTGATCGGGATCGTCGACGACGGCCTGCAGGGCTCGCATCCCGACCTGTCGCCGAACTTCCGGGCCGACCTGAGCTACGACTTCAACGGCGACGACGCCGACCCCACCCCGGGCACGGGTGACGACCACGGCACCTCGGCCGCGGGCGTGGCGGCGGCCCGCGGCAACAACGGCATCGGCGTGTCGGGGTCGGCCCCCAACGCCGGTCTCGCCGGCATCCGCCTGATCGCCGCGACCACGACGGACGAGCAGGAGGCCAGCGGCCTCTCCCATCGCCCGCAGGACATCGACATCTACTCCAACAGCTGGGGTCCTGACGACGACGGCTTCACGCTCGAGGGCCCCGGGCCGCTGACGCGAGCGGCCCTCGCGAATGCCGTGCGCACGGGCCGCGGCGGCCTGGGGAGCATCTACGTGTGGGCGGCCGGCAACGGCCTCGACGCCGGCGACAACTCCAACTACGACGGCTACGCCAACTCCCGGTTCACGATCGCTGTCAGCGCCGTCGACCACCGCGGCCGACAGTCGTGGTACAGCGAGCCGGGGGCCAACATCCTCGTCGCCGTGCCGTCCGACGGCGGCTCGTTGACCACGCAGGCCTGCGGCATCGTGACCACCGACCGTACCGGCACGGCGGGCTACAACCCCGCGACCTCCGCCAACGGCGGCGACTACGCCGACGACTTTGGCGGCACATCGTCGGCCACGCCGCTGGTGTCGGGCGTGGTGGCCCTGATGCTGCAGGCCAATCCGAACCTCGGCTGGCGGGACGTGCAGCACGTGCTCGCGCGATCCGCCCGCAAGAACGACGCCACCGACGTCGGCTGGAGCCAGAATGCCGCCGGCCGCTGGATCAACGACAAATATGGCTTCGGCATGATCGACGCCACCGCGGCCGTAAGCCTGGCCTCGACCTGGACGAACGTGGGGGGCGAGGTGACGGCCACCTCGGGCAGTGTCACGGTCGGCGCGTCGATCCCCGACAACAGCGCGACCGGGATCACCTCTTCGTTCACGCTCGGTGCCGACATCACGATGGAATCGGTCGAACTGACGTTGAATGCACGGCATGCGTCGCGGGGTGATCTCCGGGTCGTGCTCACGTCACCGTCGGGCACGCAGTCGGTGCTGGCCGACGAGCATCCCGACACCGGCATCGACTACCTGGGCTGGACCTTCTCGACCGTCCGCGGCTGGGGAGAGAGTGCGGCCGGCACCTGGACGCTCACCGTCTCCGATCTCGCGGCCGGCTCGACCGGCACCCTCGACTCCTGGTCGCTCGACGTCTACGGCACCCGCGGCGCCGGCTACGTGCCGCCCCCCGTGCCCATGCTTGTCAGCGTGGCGGCCGGAGAGGATGCCACGGGGCGGAGCTTCGGCGTCCGGCAGGTGCAGTCGCCCACCACGGTGTTCGACGTGGCCGCGGGGCAGACGCAGGTCGATGCCACGGCTCATTCGGGAGCCGAGAGCCTCGTCAAGCGGGGGGGCGGCACGCTCGTGCTCTCCGGGGCCAGCACGCACACCGGCGGCGTGGCGGCCGAGGCCGGGGAGATCGTCGTCAGGAACGTCGCCGCCCTGGGCAGCGGGCCCTTGTCGATCGCGGCCGGCGCTCGGGTCTCGTTCGACGTCGCGGCGGCGGGAGTGACCGTGGCGAGCCTGACCGGGTCGGGCCTGCTCGACGTCGGCGGCGGCCGCGTCACGGTGACCTCGGGCCTCACCGGCAGCGCCGTGCGCGACCTGATCGTGGCCGGCTCGGGCGACGGCTCGTGGAACGGCACCGCGGGCATCACGTCGTCGGCCGTGGCCGCAGCCGTGGCCGCCTCCACGGCCCGCAGCCTGGGCTGGCTCGACAACGGTGACGGCTCGGTGACGGTCGGCTTCGCGGCGCCGGGTGACACCGACCTGGACGGCGTGGTCGACGTCCTCGATCTCGCCAACGTGATGTCCTCCGGCGCCTACGGATCGTCGTTGGCGGCGACGTGGGCCCAGGGAGATTTCACGTACGACGGCGTGGTCGACATCCTCGACGTGTCGGCGCTGCTCGGCAGCGGCCTCTATGGGCAGAGCCCGTACACCGCGGCTCTGGAGGCGGATTCGGGCGTCGCCGTTCGCGCCGTGCCGAGCGACCTCTCGACGATCGACGCCGCGTTCGCGGCCTTCGCGATGGAGCAGTCGTCCGCGACGCCCCGCAAGCGCACGCCCCGCGTGGGCTGACGCCGGTGGCGGGTGAAGCCGCTCGGTCAGGCGTCGAACACCTGCAGTCCACCGCCCCCGGTGGGGGTGGTGCCGGCCGCGCGGCGGGAGAGCTCGTCGAGGGCCCTGCGGCCCGACTCGCCCAGGTCCACGGTCCAGTCGTTGACGTACACCTCGACGTGCTGCATCAGCACGGCATCGTCGAACTCCTGGGCGTGCAGCCGCATGGTGGGAAGGGCTGCCGCGGGGTTCGCCCGCGCCCACGCGAGCGAGTCGGAGATCACATGGCAGGCATCCGCCAGCACGTCGGCCGGGAGGTCGCGTCGTGCCATGATTCCACCGAGCGGCAGGGGCGCACCCGTCTCCCGCTCCCAGCGGGTGCCGAGATCCTCGACGAGATGCAGCCCGTGGCGCTGCCACGTGAACCGGCCCTCGTGGATGCAGGCCCCGAAATCGGCCTCGTGGGCCTCGAGCCGCGGCATGATCCGCGAAAACACGTCGTGCTCCACCCGGGTGGTCCACGGGTAAAAGAGCCCGAAGAGCAGCGCGGCGGTCGTGTTCCGGCCGGGTAGGAGCGTCAGCTGGTCGGCGGAGTGCGGCACCGCCTGTTCACTGGCCGCGAGGAGCAACGGCCCGACCCCGAATCCGAGCGCGGCGCCCACCGGCAGCACGACGACCCGGTCGCCGGCGCGGAGGGCCGCGTGGAAGCTCGCCTTGCAGAGGTCGAAGGCACCGCCGAGGAGCCGCTCGTTGAGCACCTCGATGTCGTGCAGTTCGACGTCGAACTGCAGGCCCCGCCAATCGACGGCCCGCGTCATGAGCCCGTGGAACGCGAACGTGTCGTTCGGGCAGGTCGAGATCGCCAGGCGGAGCACGGGCATCACGGCGGGCTCGCGAGCAGGCGGAGGAGCAGATCGGCAACGGCATCCAGGGCGGCGGCAACGTTCCAGCGGGCCTGGTCGCGGTCGCCGGCCCGATTGGAGATGCCCCGCAGCAGGCGGCACGGCACGCCGTGGAGGCGGCATGCCATGGCCACGCCGAAGCCCTCCATGTCTTCGGCCCAGGCGTCGGGATAAAGCCGCTTCCGCGCCGCCACGTCGGCCGCACCATCGGCCGCCGCGCAGGCCGTGAGCAACAGGGGCGCGGTCGGCAGCCCGCCCACTGCTCGCGGGCCGCACTCCGCGAGGTCACCGACCGCCGTGCGGGCGTCGCCGGGATCGCCGGGCCACAGGGGCCACCCGAGCGCTGCCGCCGGGGTGAACTCCGCCCCCGTGCCGGCGCCGACACCGTGGATGCCCACCCGGGCGAACTCCCAGGCCGTGCCCATCGCCGCCAGGTCGTCGAATCCACCGGCGATGCCCGCGAGCACGACCTCGGCGGGGCGGTGCTCCGCCACGAGCAACGCCGTGCGGGCCGCGGCGGCCACCGGGCCGAAGCCGCAGAGCTCCACGCGGACGGCAGTTCCCGGGCCAGCGCCGAGCCGCGACACCACGTGCTGCCGCTCGCGCTCGGTGGGAACCAGGACCAAACGCTGTACCATGGCCTCTCGGTCGTCGATGTCGATCGGGTGCGCGGGGAGCAGGACGTCGCGGTCGACGGGCTCGCTGATCGCCGTTCTCCGAACCCGATCGCCCGCAGCCGTAGCCTACCGACCGGCTGAGTTTGAACCCATCGCACGAGCCCGCATAGACTGCGGCTTCGCGAAAAAGCCGGGTTCGTCACCGGTTCCATCCCGCTGAAGCCCAGCCCCGGCCGCTCCCGTCACCCGATGTTCGACCCCGTCCGCGGCCAGCCCGATTTTCCCGCCCTGGAGGCCTCGATCGCGGCCTGGTGGCGGGAACAGGGCACCTATGAGAAGTCGCTCACGCGGCGCCGTGGCTCGGAGCGATTCGTGTTCTTCGAGGGGCCGCCCACGGCCAACGGGATGCCGCATCCCGGCCACTGCCTCACCCGGACGATCAAGGACCTCTATCCCCGCTACCGCACGATGCGCGGGCAGTACTGCGAGCGGAAGGCCGGTTGGGACACGCACGGCCTGCCCGTCGAGGTGGAGGTCTGCAAGGAACTCGGCATCCACTCCAAGTCCGAGATAGAGGCCTACGGGGTGGAGCCCTTCATCCACAAGTGCCAGCAGAGCGTCTGGCGGTACATGAGGGAGTGGGAGACGCTCACGGAGCGGATCGGCTTTTGGATCGACCTCTCCAAGGCCTACGTCACCTACCACCAGTCGTACGTGGAGAGCGTGTGGTGGGCGCTCGCCGAACTCTTCGACAAGGGCCTGCTCTACCAGGGACACAAGATCGTCTGGTGGTGGGCCCAGGGGGGTACGGCGCTGTCGAGCGGCGAGGTGGGCCAGGGCTACAGGGAGGTGGCCGACCCCAGCGTCTACGTGGCGTTTCCGCTGCTCGATGCCGGCGGGGCTCCGACCAGCCGCAGCCTGGTCGCCTGGACGACGACGCCCTGGACGCTGCCGTCGAACCAGTTCGCCGCCGTGAAGGCCGATCTCGACTACGTCGTGCTCCGCGAACCGGGTTCTGCTGGCGGGCCGGAGTACGTGGTCGCGGAGCCGCTCGCGGCGAGCTTCGGCGAGAAGCTCAAGAAGGAGTTCGAGGTCGTCGAGCGGCTGCCGGGCTCCGCGCTCGTCGGCCGCTCCTACCTGCCGCCGTTCGACACCTTCCGTCCGGCCGGGCCGCCTGCCACCGCCCCGCTCGCCGCCGGCGGCGCCGATGCCAGTGCCTGGCGGGTGGTGGCCGCCGACTTCGTGACCACCGACTCGGGCACGGGCATCGTCCACATCGCCCCGGCCTTCGGCGAGGTCGACTACACCGTGCTCGTCGCCGAGCAGGCGCGGTTCGCGGCCGGCAAGGGCCCGGCCCTCATCAATGCCGTCGCCCCCGACGGCACGTTCACCGACGCCTTCGGCATGGGCAGCGGCCGGTTCGTCAAGGACTGCGACCGCGACATCACCCGCGACCTGCGGGCCCGCGGCCTGCTCGTGCACCAGGAGCAATACGTCCACGACTACCCGTTCTGCTGGCGGGCCGACAGCGATCCGCTGATCCAGTATCCGCGGCAGAGCTGGTTCATCCGCACGAGCCGGTTCCGCGAGCAGATGCTCGCCAACAACGCGCGGATCGACTGGCTGCCCGAGCACATCAAGGACGGCCGGTTCGGCAACTTCCTCGAGACCAACGTCGACTGGGCCCTCTCCCGCGAGCGCTACTGGGGCACGCCGCTGCCGATCTGGGTGTGCGAGCAGACCGGCAAGGCCGAGGCGATCCGGTCGTACGCCGACCTGCTGGCGAAGCCGGGCATCGGCGGCACGGAGGTGTTCACGAAGGCCAAGGCGGTCAACCCCGGGCTGTCGGAGGATCTGAAGGTCCACAAGCCCTACATCGACGCGGTCACCTACGATTCGCCGTTCGCCCCCGGTGCCCGGATGCGGCGGGTGACCGAGGTGATCGACTGCTGGTTCGACTCGGGCGCCATGCCGTTTGCCCAGTGGGGCTGGCCGCACGCGGGCCACGCCGAGTTCGAGGCCCAGTTCCCGGCCGACTTCATCTCCGAGGCCATCGACCAGACCCGCGGCTGGTTCTACAGCCAGCTGGCGATCAGCACGCTCCTCTTCGGTGCCGATGCGGAGGGTTCCCGGCCCTACCCGCATACCTTCAAGACCTGCATCGTCCTCGGCCACATGCTCGGCGAGGACGGGCAGAAGATGAGCAAGAGCAAGCGGAACTACCGCGAGCCCGCCGAAATCTTCGACAAGTACGGCGCCGACGCCCTCCGCTGGTTCTTCCTCGCCGGCCAGGCCCCATGGACGAGCATCCGCTACAGCGAGCGGGCCATCAAGGAGAGCATCCCGGAGTTCCTCCTGCGGCTCTGGAACGTCTACTCGTTCTTCGTGATCTATGCCCGCATCGACGGCTTCGACCCCGGCGCGATGCTCGAAGATCCCGGCATGCTCGACCATGCCGACCTCGCCCGCGGCCGCGGCTGGCGGGCGGTGGCGGATCGCAGCGAACTCGACCGCTGGATGCTCTCGGAGCTCAACGCCACGGCGGCCGCCATGACCGAGCGGATGGACGCGTACGACCATTTTGGGGCCGCGCAGCGGCTCTCATCGCTCGTGGATGCGGTGAGCAACTGGTTCGTCCGCCGCAGTCGCGACCGCTTCTGGGCGGCGGGCCGTGCCGACGGCGGCGTGGAGACCAACCAGGAGAAGCTCGATGCCTACTGGACGCTCTACGAGACGCTGCTGACGATCGCCAGGCTCGCCGCGCCCTTCACGCCGTTCACCACCGAGGCCATCTGGCGGAACCTGGCAGGCGCGGCATTCGGCGGCCGGGCCCTGGAGAGCGTGCATCTGGCCGACTATCCGACCGGCGACGCGGCCCTGGTGGACCACGACCTCGTCCGCCGGATGGCGGTGGTTCGCGACGTGGCCTCGCTGGGGCGTGCGGCCCGGGCGGCCGAGAAGCTCCGCGTCCGCCAGCCGCTCCAGAAGGTCGAAGTCATTCTCGCCGACGCCCGCCCTGACGACGCGGCGTGGCTCGAGGCCCACGCCGATCTCGTCTGCGACGAGCTCAACGTGAAGCAGTTCGAGGTCTGCGGCGAGCCCGACCGTTACATCACCCGCGCGATCCTGCCCGACCTGAAGAAGCTCGGGCCCAAGCTCGGCAAGGATCTGCCCAAGGCCCGCGATGCGCTGGCCAAGGCGGATGCCGCAGCCCTGCTCGCCGCGCTGGCGGCCCATGGCCGCGCGGAGGTGCCGCTCCCGGGCGGCGGCGTGGCGACGGTGGAGCAGGACGACGTCATCGTACGGACCACCGCGAAGCCGGGGTGGGCCGCCGCGGAGAGCCCTCGCGCGGTCGTCGTGATCGCCAAGGACCTCACGCCCGACCTCGTGGCCGAGGGCCTCGTCCGCGAGGTGGTGCATGCGATCCAGACGGAACGGAAGGAGCTCGATCTGGAGTTCACCGACCGGATCGATCTGGTGTTTGCGACCAAGTCGGCCGAACTCCGTGAGGCCCTCGAAAGGCATCGCGACTATGTCTCCGGCGAGACGCTCGCGGCCTCGATCCACTTCGGCACGCCCCCGGCCGCCGCCGAGCCGCACGACATCGACGGCCACCCGCTGGCCATCGCCGTCACGAAGGCCGGGCCCGCCGCGCGATCATGACGTCGCCCGCCCGTCAGCCGCTGCGGCTCGCCGTGCTGATCTCGGGCTCGGGCCGCACGCTCGACAACCTGCTGGAGTTGATCCGAGCCGGCCGGCTGGCCGCGGCGGTCGAGGCGGTGATTTCCAGCCGGGGCGACGTGCGTGGCGTGAGGATCGCCGAGGCGGCCGACGTGCCCGTGCGCGTGGTTTCGCCGCAGGGCACGACCACGGCCGAGTTCAGTCAGGCAATCTTCGGCATCTGCCAGTCGCATCGCGCCGACCTCGTCGTCATGGCCGGTTTCCTGCACCTCGTCGCCGTGCCGCCGGCGTTCGCCGGCCGCGTGATCAACATCCATCCCTCGCTCCTGCCCGCCTTTGGCGGCAAGGGGTTCCACGGGATGCACGTGCACCGCGCCGTGCTCGACCGTGGCTGCACGGTGTCGGGCTGCACGGTGCACCTCGTGGACGACGAATACGACCACGGCCGGATCCTGCTTCAGAAGACCGTGCCGGTGCTGCCCGACGACACGCCCGACTCGCTCGCCGCCCGCGTGTTCGCGGCCGAGTGCGAGGCGCTTCCCGAAGCCATCGCCCGATTCGCCGCGTCCGGCACGTCGTCCTAGATTTGTCGCATGACCCCGGCGCCGCCCGTCTGCGTGTGGCTGAAGCGGGACCTGCGGGTCGCGGACCATGCGGCCCTCGCCGAGGCCGTGGGCCGCAGCCGTGGCGGCAGCGTCTTCGCCCCGTTTACCTTTGAGCCCGAGGTGCTCGCCCAGCCGGAATGGGATTCGAGCCACACGGAGTTTCAGGGATGGCGGTGGTGTGCGCTCACGCATCTTCGGCAGCCCGCCGACCAGGTCCCGCTTCGCGGCCGCCACCGCCTCGGTCACGTCGTCCATCTTGCTCTTGATGCCCGGCGACTCGTTCACCTTTGCCTCCATCGCCTCGGTTTTGGACCGGCGGCGCCGCCGGCATGGCCATCCTCGGGGGAAGCTTTGCCCCACCAGGCCGCCGCGCTCGCCATTCCTAGTGGGACACCACCGGGACGCGAGCCGCTCTCTTGGTCACTTTGTGCACGCCGTCACGAGCCACCAGACCTGTCGCCGGGCGATCCGGCGGCACCTCGTGGGCTCGCCGTCCCGCACGCCGTTACGAGCGGCGTCTTCTCGGGCCGGCGCCGCTCGTAACGGCGGGACGCCGCGGGGCCTCCGTGTGGGCGGCGTCGGCTTCGCCCGGGAAACCCTGTGACCGCGGCGACCATGGGCGGACCGGCAGGTGGACGGCGGGAGTCAACGGCCGTACACTATCCGCGGGACGGAGCGGTTCGCCACCAGCCAGTCGCAAGGCTCTGAATACACCCCCAATGGGGCGGCCCGAGCAACCGAATCGGGGGCATGCCGAGGCGGCGGCCGGTCGGGCCCGTGCCGCCGGCGTG
>VGYR01000123.1 GCA_016872925.1 Planctomycetota bacterium | reverse complement strand
ATCTCGTACTGGATGTTGGACGCGGCCATCTCGGGCCGATCCGTCCCGCTTTGATCCGCCTGCTCCAATCGCCGGGCGATTCTCCGCTTGCGTGCTTTCAGCTGCCGTCGTACCTTAGCGTTCACTCGAAACTCCTCATGGAGTGGCGAGTCGCTTGAAGTGGCGCCAACCGAAATCAAGCGATTCGTCGGGGATTTCGAGTTTTTTATGCGCTCAGCGCGAATCGCGCAAGTCCAAATTCGCTTGGATAAGGACTAGGCATCGTCGCCAGCGGCCCGAGCGTCGCCCGATGCATTCCAGCGCAGGTACGCATCGAGAAAGCCGTCGAGGTTGCCGTCGAGCACGCTCTGGAAGTTGCCGACGTAGTGTCCCGTCCGCTGGTCCTTGACCCGCTGGTCGGGGTGCAGGAAGTAGTTGCGGATCTGGGAGCCGAAGCCGGTCTTCGGCTTCGACTGGTGCTGGGCATGCTTCTCGGCCTCGCGCTTTTCCTCCTGAATGCGGGCGATCCGTGCCCGGAGCATCTTCAGGGCGGTCGCCCGGTTCTTGTGCTGGCTCCGCTCGCTCTGGCACTGCACCACGATGCCGGTGGGGAAGTGCGTCAACCGGATCGCACTCGACGTCTTGTTGACGTGCTGACCCCCGGCCCCGCTCGCCCGGAAGACGTCCTCGCGGATGTCCTCGTCGCGGATCTCGACCTCGGTGTCGTCGTCGGCGATCTCCGGGGCGACGTCGACCGCGGCGAAGCTCGTCTGCCGCTTTCCTTCGGCATTGAAGGGGCTGATGCGGACGAGGCGGTGAATGCCGGTCTCCCCCTTCAGGTGGCCGTAGGCCCACGGCCCCTTGATGGCGACGGTGGCGCTCTGGATGCCCGCCACGGCGTCGTCCTGGCGATCGAGGAGTTCCACGGTGTAGTCATGCTTCGATGCCCACGCGGAATACATCCGCAGCAGCATTTCGGCCCAGTCGTTGGCGTCGGTGCCGCCGTCGCGGGCGTGGATCGACACGAGCGCGTCGGAGGAATCGTGATCGCCGGACAGCAGCGACGTCAGCTCCAGCAGGTCGACCATCTTCTCGAGGCGGTCGGCCTCCGCTGCCAACTCGGGTTCGAGGGAGCCGTCCTCCCGGGCGAGCTCCTCGAGGGCCTCGAGGTCGCTCCCCAGCGCCAGGGCCTCGTCGAGCGGCTTGAGGACCGAGTTCAGGCCCTTCAGTTCCGCCACCGTCGCCTGGGCCTTCTCACTGTCGTCCCAGAAGCCGGCACCGCCCATCGCCCCTTCGAGGCGTGCCACCGATCGCTTGCGCCCTTCCCAGTCAAAGGGAGTCCCGCATCTGCAAGAGGCGGGCCCGGATCGACGCGGAACGATTGAGGAGTGCCGTATCCATTCCGCGGAGTCTACGCCGTCACGGGCGGGGAGAGAAGTCGGCTTCCTACCGGAGCCGCTTCACCGCCGTTCGCTTGGGCGACTCCGCGAGCGAAGCGGACGCGGCGATCCGCGCCGCGCCGTCGTCGTCGACGATCGTGCCGACCGCCAGGCCGTTGGTCGCCGAGAGCAGGCCGCCCGCCGGAGCTGAGAGCCTCACCTCGAAGGTCTCGTTGCCCTCGCGGAGACGGTCGCCGACGACCCACACGCCGATGGTCTGCCGGGTCTGCCCGGACGCGAATGTGGCGGTGCCCCGAGCGGCGACGTAGTCGCGGCCGGCCAGCGCGGTGCCGTCGGCGGTGGTCCAGGGCACCGTGATGCTGCGGTACGACGGGGCCGACAGCGTCACCGCAAAGACGACGAGGCGGCGCCCGACGTGGCCCTCCACGACCGCGGCCCCTGCGATCTCGGCGGTGGGCAGGTCGTCGCTGGCGACCGTGACCACGCCCCGGGTCGAAGGCCCCGCCGCATAGCCCGGTCCGGCGAGCAGCTCGACGACGACCGTCTCCCCCGGTTCGACCGTCATGTCGTCGAGCGGCGCGACGAGCAGCTGCAGCGTGGTCACTCCGGGCCCGAAAGTGATCGTGCCGGCCAGCCGCTGGTAGTCGGCTCCGGCCGTGGCGGTGCCGCCGACGGCGTAGGAGACGGTGACCAGCTGCGAGAGGTCGCCGCCGCTCCGCGTCAGGCGGATCCGGCCGGTCTCGAGCCCCGCCTCGGCGGCCGTGGCATCGGGCACCGAGACCGTGACCACGGCTGGCGGCGGGGGGGCGGCCCACAGCGAGCCGTCGGCGGCGGCCAGCACCGCCGCGTAGCGATGGGCCGCGGCCAGCGGCTCGTCCATGCGGTGCAGCTTGGCGAAGTCGCCCCAGGGGGCCGCGCCCGCCTGGCCCGTGAACTGAAAATCGACGAACAGATCCATGCCCGCCGAGTCGAGCCCCACGAGATAGTCGCGGTAGATGCCCCCCATCCGCGGATCGTTCGTCGCCGCATGGAAAGCGGTTTGGTACGGCGCGTTGCGGCCGTCGAGGTGTGGTCCCCCCTCGTACGCGACCAGCTGGATGGGGCGTCCCAGGCGTGTCGACCACTCCCGCGCGAGCCGTTCATGGGCGGCCGTCCAGGCGACGCTCGTCGCGATGTTCGCGCGGGTGTCGACGAGCACGCGATCGACCGTGGTGGAGCCGGAATACCCGCCCCGCTGCTCGTCGGTCGGCGTGATGTAGGGGGCGATCGCGATCGCGTCGAACGCGCCGGCCATCGCCTCGGTGACCTGGGCGGTCACCCAGTCGACCGCGGCCCAGCCGGCGGCGACCCGGACGAGCCGATCGGTCTGACCGGCGAAGACCGCCGAGAAGATGTCCATGTCGCGCTTCGCCTCGCGGCCGGCGATGATCCACTGGGCCAGGTCGGGATCGAGGCCGGCGTTCACCGGTAGCCGCGCCTGCGCGGCGACCCAATGCGAGGCCTCGAAGCCCCAGCCGAAGTTCCAGACCTCGTTGGCCCACTCGACGTAGACCTTTCGCCCCGGCTCCAGGTGGTCGCGAACGTAGGTGGCGAAGTTCCGGACGAACGCGTCGTCCGCCAGGTAGGGCATGTTGAACCAGGGATCGGCGTCGAGGTCGTTGGCGAGCTGGACCATGTACTCGACCGACATGCCGTTCACGAGCGGCTCGCTGACGGTGCCCCCCGGGCCCGAGCCCTGACGGATGTCCCGGGCGTCGCGGCGGTCGAACCAGGTGCGGATGTCGGAGGAGTTGGTCTCCTGCATGCCCATGAAGCGGAGCGTGTGAAAGGGTGCGAGCCGCTCGAGAAAGAGCGGATGGAAAGGGGAGAACGCCGCCCCGGGCTCCCACCGCTGGCCGGCGAAGCTCCGCCCCTGCCAGTCGGGCATCCAGACATTGAAGTTGCGGGCAGGATTCGCAGGATTGGTCGATTCGACGAGCATGAAGATGCCGTCGTCGGTCGGCGTCACGAGCAGATCGGCGTAGTTCCGGCCGGCGACCGTCCGGCCGCTGGCCGTCACCCGGGCATCGAAGCCGAACGACACCACGCCCTCGCCGTCCCATTCGGCGCGGTAGCTCCCACCTGCATAGCCGCCGCCGAGGCCGCGAAACATCAGCGTCCCAGCCCGCTGCTCGATCGTCTGCCCCGCTGCGTTGGCCCACGTGGCCAGCCGGAGGACGTTGCCATCGGCGTCGAGCGCCAGCGGCGGAGTTCCCGGGTCGTCCCAGGAGGTCGCCCAGGTGGTCGTGTTGAAGGCGAGATCGATCCAGGGCCGGGAGGCCTTGAAGGCGTCGGTGAAGGTCCACGCCGGGGACCAGTCGACGACGTTCTCCAGGTTCATGCCGATCGCCATGTGCATCACGGGCGAGTCGCCGGCCATGACGCTCCGCGGCTCAAGCCGCTCGCAGCCGTTGCAGAATGCAACGCGCGCGGCATTTTGCCGCGGCCGGCGGACCCCGCCGCCCCGCCTCGCTGAGTGCCTCATGTCCGGATCTCCTGAGCCCGTTCGGGCCTGTATTCGGGGGATCTGCCCGGGGCCGCCCCGGCTGTCGGCCGTGGGACCGGATCGCGACGACTTCTTCGTGAGCAAGCCGCGTGCCACGGCGGCCGCTCACCGTCGGGCGACGCGGTTTCCGGGTAGCCGCGTGACGATCCGTCGAACCTCGAGCACTCCGAGGGTCGCCAGCACCCGTGACGCCGGCAGGCCCGTCTCGTCGACCAGGGAGTCGATGTCGCACGAGCCGGCGACGGCGCGGACATCGACCGCGTCGAGCACCTGTCGCTCGACGGTGTCGAGCGCGAGTTCGGCGGGAACGCGGACTTCCCGGCCGCGGGCATCGACGGTCGTCTCGAAGAGCGGGCCGAGTTCTTCGAGGATGTCGTCGACGCTCTGCACCAGCTTCGCGCCGTCACGAATCAGCGCATGGCAGCCCCGGGCCGTGCGGCAGTCGATCTGCCCCGGCACGGCGAAGACCTCGCGCCCCTGCTCGCCGGCCAGGCGGGCAGTGATCAGGGCCCCCGACCGCTCCGCGGCTTCGACGACCACGGTGCCCAAGCAGAGCCCGGACACGATGCGGTTGCGCCGCGGAAACGACCCGGCCGTCGCCTCGGCCAGCGGCGGAGCCTCGCTGATGACCGTCCCGCGGCCGATCACCTCGGCGGCGAGGTCGGCGTGTTCCGGCGGGTAGATGGTGAGCACGCCGGAGCCAAGGACGGCGATGGTGCGGCCGCCGGCGTCGAGGGCCCCGCGGTGGGCGGCCGCATCGATGCCCCGGGCGAGGCCGCTGACGACCGTGTATCCGGCTCGGGCGAGACCCCCGGCGAGCAGGCTGGCGACACGCCGGCCGTAGGGGGATGCGTGGCGGGCCCCGACGATCGAGATGGCGAGGGAGTCGCACGGTTCGAACCGACCGCGGACGAACAGCACGCCGGGCGGGTCGTCGATGCGCGAGAGCAGCGCCGGGTAGCCGGCGAATCCTTCGACCAGGACGTCGACGCCTTCGCGCCGGCAGAGATCAAGGAGGTGTTCCGTGCCGTCCGTCGAGCCTGCTGCGGCGATCGCCGCAGCGAGCTTCGGTCCGACCCGCGCCACGGCCGCGATCTCCCGCAGGGCCGCGGCAAAGACGGCCTGTGGCGAGCCGAAGTGCTCGAGCAGACGCCGCCGAAACGCGCTGCCCACGCCGGGCACGCAGGCGAGCCTGACGTGATCGAGAAGGTCGTCCACGGAAGGCGGCGCCGGGGCGGGCATCGACGGCTCACGGGCGAGAAGTGTACGGACGTTCCCGTTCTACACCCTGTGTGGCCAGCGGGTCAAACACCTGTGCGGGACGGCCGCTCCCGAGCCGCCCACACGCCACCCGCGGCTTACCCCGCAGCCGCCTTGAGTTCGGCGAGGTGCTGGGCAGTGTTCACGAGCCGATCCCAGTTCTGCTCGACGTATTCCGGAGGACCGCCGATCTGGGCCACGACCTGGGCCACTTCCTCCGTGGGCACCATCTCGATCGCATCCCACGGGCAGACCTTGAGGTCGTACGGGTTCGACTTCTTGCCGGGGATGTGAACGCAGACCTCGCAGCCGACGCACCGCTCGATGTCGATCTCGCACCAGCTCTGGAGGTTGTGGAAGCTGTCGAACTGCTGCACCTTGACGATGCAGTCCACGGGACAAACCTCGAGGCAGCTTTCGCACCCCGTGCAGTTGTCGGCGTTGATGACTGCCAGTTCCTTGGGCAGCTTCTTGCGGGGTCCGGCTTTGGCCATGGCGGGAGAAATCGGTAGCGGGGTGAGGTTTCCTGCAGCGAATCCATCCTAGCCGTCAGACCCGGGCGGTCAAAGTCGGCTGCCCGGCCGTCAGGCGGCCCGGGCCCGCAGGGGGGCCGCAGCCTCGAACTCGTAGCCGAACCGCTCGATGTCCTCGGCGTAGTGGTCGCGGACGAGGGCCGCCAGCCGGGGCGTGTAGTAGTCGCGGTAGTCGCCGCGGGCGCTCATGTTGGCCCGACCGAGCGAGGCGTCGATGCCGATCCTCCGGCAGGCGTGCGCGAAGTCCGGGGCGAGCGATTCATAGCGGCCCAGGAAATCGACGATCACCCGGCCGGAGCGGTCGGCCACCATCCGGGTCTGCGAGATCTTGTCGCGGCCGATCTCGTAGCGCACGTAGGCCTCGAAGTCGGGCAGCCGGGCGGCCCTGCGCCGCCGGTGGCTCGTGTGCTCGTCGTGGCCTGCGGCATCCCGCAGGAAGTGGTAGTACGAGACCAGCAGATCCCACGGATTGCGGACGAAGGCGAACGCGAACAGCGATTCGAACGTGCCCCGCGGCAGGTTCCGGCGGAGGATGTCGGCCGACGTGTGGGGGCGGAACTTCCGCGATCGCAGCGGCGCGAAATGGTTGACGTGGATGCCCACGACCGCCAGGCAGCGATTCGCCCAGTAGCCATCGGCATGATCGGCGTGGCGCCACAGCGCGCGGGCCACGCTCGTGCCCCCGGTCTTGGGCACGTGGATGAAGGCGAAGCGGTGGCGGTGGGAGATCAGCATGGCGCGGTTCCGGCCGGCGGCGGAGGATGGACAAGGGGGGCCGCCGCCGCAAGGTCGGTTTGCCGGGCCGGGGCCCGCCCCGGCCGCGCTCGGAGCGTGCCCTACAGGCACTCGCCGCGGATCAGATCCTCGGGAGTCTGCCGCGCGCGGACGAGGCGATGACTACCGGCATCGACGAGCACCTCCGCCGGGAGGGGCTTGGAGTTGTAGTTGCTGGCCATCACGAACCCGTAGGCCCCCGCGACCTCGATCACCAGCAGGTCGCCGACGCCCGCCGTGGGCAGGCTGCGGGTCGCCACGAAGCCGCCGTCCGTCTGCGTGAAGATGTCGCCCGACTCGCAGAGCGGCCCGCCGACGGCCACCTCTTCGGCGGCCTGGCCGGGAGCCTCGCTGCGCGGACAGACGCTCATGGGATGGTAGGAGCCATACAGCACCGGCCGCGCGAGCGTGTTGAAGCCCGCATCGACCAGCAGGTACTTGCGGGAGCCCTGCTTCTTGACCGCCCGCACCTCCGTGACCACGAAGCCGCTCTCGGCCGTGAGGTAGCGGCCGGGCTCGATTTCCAGGCGGATCCGATGGCCGAAGCGGTCTTCGAGCCGCTTTCGCGTGGCGTCCCAGAGCGTGAAGTAGCCCGACAGGTCGGCCCGCACCTCGTCCGGCTGGTACGGCACGGGCAGCCCCCCTCCCGCGCTGATGGTCGTCAGCGTGCGGCCCACCTCGACCGCCACCCGCTCCAGCGCCCCCGCCACGTCTGCGAGGTGCGCCAGGTCCGTGCCGCTGCCGATGTGCATGTGCAGGCCGCTGACCTGCAGTCCCGCCCACTCGGCGCGGCGGAGGACGTCGGCGATCTCCTCGTGCCAGATGCCGTGCTTGGAGCCCTCGCCGCCGGTGTTGGTCTTCTGGCTGTGCCCGTGGCCGAAGCCCGGATTGACCCGCAGCGTGATCGCCGCTCCCGGCATCCGCTCGGCGAGCTGCTCGATCATGTCGGCCGAACCGCAGTTCACGTGGATCCCGTGACGCACGACGGCGTCGAGGCTGTCGCGATCGAAGATGTCGGCGGTGTAGACGATCGGATGCGCCGGCGGCAGGCCGTCCGGGCCGGGCTGGCGGGCTGCGTGGGGGGCATAGCCGGCGGTAAGGGCCCGGTGGATCTCGCCGGTGCTGACGGCGTCGACGAGCACTCCCTCCTGCCGCACCAGCGCGAGCAGCGCGAGGTTCGAGCAGGCCTTCTGGGCGAAGCGGATGGTGTCCCAGGCGGCGAGGTCGCGGCAGCGCCGGCGGACCGTGTCCGCGTCGTACACATACAGCGGCGTGCCGTACGTGTCGGCGAGATCGACGACGCTCGCGCCGGCGATCTCGCGACGAAGTCCAGGAAGCGACGGGGCGATCATGGCGGGTCGGATCGTGGGTCAGGGAGCCAGGGAAGGGCCGCCCTCGCGGGCCGGCTCCTGCCGCCCGTCCGCCGGACGAAGCGGCGTGAGCGGCGCCGTCCGCGGCGCCGGCGACGTGCTCGCCGCCACCGTCTGCAGCGCCCCGGCATCCGCCGACAGCCGGATGGTGAGCCCGCGGTCGACCGGCTTGACCGACAAGCGGATCGCCGTCGAGTCCTTGTCGGCAGCCTGCTCGGCCACCATGCCCAGGGCCTCGCCCTGCGGGTCATCCGGCTGGAAGGCCTTCTTCATCCGTGCGGCGTAGCCGACCATCGCGGCCAGCGACGCCTCGACGCCGACAAACGGCCGTGCCTCTTCCGCCGCCTGATGGGCCACCGCCTCGTCGAGCCGCTTCTTCACGTCGCCGCCCACGAGCAGGTGGACGCGATCGGGGGAGATCGCCAGGGTCACCACCGCGCGGTCCACGAGCTGGCCTCCCCCGGGAATGGCGGCGGTGTCGAGGGTCAGTTCGTGCAGCGACGCGCCGGCGTGCCGGCCGGTGTCGAAGGCGACCGTCACCCCGGGGGCGAGGGAGTCGGTCTTGCCGAGCCGCTCCTTCACCAGCTTCTCGAAGGCGGCCCCGTCCTTGATCTTCATGCCGATCGTGATCGCAGGGAGGGGTGATTCGCCGTCGGCGGCGCTGGTGTCGACCGTGAATCCCGCGTCGATCGCCCCCGTGTCGATCATCGCGGCGACGGCGTCACGCAGCACGCCCGTGACCACGGCCAGCGCGGGATCGTCGTCGGCCACGTCGAGCGCTCGATCGAGGCCCTCCCTGACGGCCGCCTCGGTGCCGGCGGGCACCGTGGTCACGTAGTGGCCCCGGAGCGCGGCCGGCTTGCCGTCGGCCGTGGCGGGCTTCCCGATGCTGCCCACGGCGCCATCCGCGAGGCCCCAGTTCGCCACCGCGTCGGGGCCGTCCACGAGTTTGGTGGTGATGTCGAGGTGAATGTCGGCCGCGGACGTGTCGACGGCCAGGCCGACGAGGAGCGACTCGATCTGGTCGAGATTGTCGATCACGCCCCGCAGCACGGCGTCGTCCATCGGCTGCCCCTGCGCTTCGGCCGCCTGCGCCGCCTGGTCGATCGCCCCCCGGAGCCTGTCCCGCATCTCGGCCGGCATCCGGGCGGGGAACAGCTCGATGGCCAGGGTGTAGTCCTTCGCGAGCGGCTCGATCACCTCGAGCGGATCGCCCACGTCGGCCGGCGAGCCGGCCTGCGACAGGATGGCCCAGCCATCCTGCTCCGTGATCTCGATCGCCGGGCTGCCCGGTGGGCTGATCCGGCGGACGCCTTCGGCTCCCTTCTCGACCGGACCGGTCATGCCCTGGATCGCCCCGAGGAGCCGGTCGAGATCCTTGACGGGCACGAGGGCGCGAATCGTGGGCACCGGGCCCCCCTCGGCCGTGATCATCACCCCTGCCGGCCGCTTCACGTCGAGGCCGGCGAGCCCCTTGCCTTGGGTGGCCAGCAGGATGAACGACTCCGCGAATCCGGCGAGCGTCGGATTGCCCACCTGCTCGCCGACCCAGGTCAGTTGGCTGCGCAGGTCCGCGTAGGCGTCGCAGGTGAGCACGGCGATCGGCTCCGGTGCCGCGGTGGCCGCAGGCTGCGGTCCGCACGCGAGCACGGCGGCCACGACGACGGCCGCGCGACGGGCCGAAACAGAACGATGGAGGTTCATGCGGGAATCTCTGGGGCGGCAGGGCGGGAGGGGGAACCGGGATCTCCGGCGAACAGACCAACCGGCCGGAAGTTTATCAGAACCGGCTCCCGGCCAGTATTCTGCAAGCCGCCACCCGATGCACGAACCGCTCCCGCATCCCGACGCCCCCGATCTCGACGCGCTGCTGCGATCTCCGCGGTCCCGCCGCGGCCTGCGGTTGCAGGCACTGCTGTACCTGCTCACGTGTTTGACCACGTTCGCCGCGGGTGCCGTCGGCTGGCAGCCGCTGGTGCTCGGCGTGGACGACGTGTCCGTCGAGGTGGTAGATCACTGGCAGCGGGGGCTCGTCTATGCCGCGGCCGTGATGGCGGTGCTCAGCGCGCACGAGGCGGGCCACTACGTCGCGGCACGATGGCATGGGATCCCGGCCACGCTGCCGTTTTTCATGCCGTTTCCGGTGCTGCTGACCGGCACGCTCGGCGCGGTGATCGGCATGGAGGGGGCCAGGGCCGATCGCCGGCAACTGTTCGACATCGCCCTCGCGGGCCCGCTGGCCGGGCTGGTCGTCGCGGTGCCGCTCCTTGTCTGTGGCGTGGCGTTCGGCGGCGGTCCGGATCCCGGCAATCCGTTTTCGATGCCGCTGCTGGCGCGGTGGGTGCAGGGGGTGGTGCGTCCGGATCTGCCCGCGGGAGCGGGCGTGGCCCCCAACGCCCTGCTGATGGCCGGCTGGGTCGGGCTGTTGGTCACGGGCCTCAACATGATTCCCCTCAGCCAACTCGACGGCGGCCACATCTGCCGGGCCGTCTTTGGCGGCCACGGCAACCACGTCGCCCGGGGGGTGCTCCTGGCCGCGATCGCGGCGGTGGTGCTCACGGGCCGCACCAACTGGGTCGTGATGCTCGTGCTGGTCACCCTGATGGGCGTGGATCATCCGCCGATCCGGGATGAACGGCGGCCGCTTGGCCGCTGGCGGACGGCCCTCGGCCTGGCCGCATTCCTGATTCCGCTGGTCACGTTCATGCCAGAGCCGATGCGGCTGGACTGAGCGGCCTATCATGGAACGTCGATGGCTGTCGGTCAGCCGGCGCAGCCCGGCTCGTTGACGGTCATCCACCCCCCTTCCACAATCGAAGGGGCGACCGCAGCCGTCCACCCAAGGAGGTTTTCCAGGTGCAATCCGCCGCCAACTTCGTCGAACTCGAGGATGCCGAGGTCTGGTCCGCCATTGCCGCCGAGCAGGTGCGGCAGCAGGAGGGCCTCGAGATGATCGCCAGCGAGAACTTCACGAGCCCGGCGGTGATGCAGGCGGTGGGCAGCGTGCTCACCAACAAGTATGCCGAGGGCTACCCGGGCAAGCGGTATTACGGCGGCTGCGAGTTCGTCGACAAGGTCGAGGACATCGCCCGCGACCGGCTCAAGAGCCTGTTCGGGGCCCAGCACGTCAACGTGCAGCCCCACTCGGGCAGCCAGGCCAACGCGGCGGTGTATCTCGCCGCGATCCAGCCGGGCGACACCGTGCTCGCCTTCGACCTCGCCCACGGCGGCCACCTCACGCACGGCATGAAGCTCAACGCCTCGGGCGTGTTCTACAAGTTCGTCCACTATGGCGTCCGCCGCGACGATTGCCGGCTCGACTTCGACCAGGTGGCGAGCCTCGCCCGCGAGCACCGGCCGAAGCTGATCGTGGCCGGGGCCAGCGCGTATCCCCGTGAGATCCCCCATGGCCGGTTCGCCGAGATCGCCCGCGAGGTCGGCGCGAAGCTGCTGGTCGACATGGCCCACTACGCGGGCCTGGTCGCCGCCGGCATCCACGACAACCCGGTGCCGGTGGCCGACTTCGTGACGAGCACCACCCACAAGACGCTCCGTGGCCCGCGTGGTGGGATCGCGATGTGCCGCGAGGCCCACGCCAAGGATCTCGACCGCTCGGTGTTTCCCGGGCAGCAGGGAGGGCCCTTGATGCACGTGATCGCCGGCAAGGCGGTGGCCTTCGGCGAGGCACTCAGGCCGGAGTTCAAGGCCTATGCGAAGCAGGTCGTGGCCAACGCCAAGGTGCTCGCCGAGGCGCTCGCCTCCGGCGGCGTGCGGCTCGTCAGCGGCGGCACCGACAACCACCTGATGCTCGTCGATGTCACGCCGCTTTCCATCGGCGGCAAGCTGGCCGAGCAGACGCTCGACCGCTGCGGGATCACCTGCAACAAGAACATGATCCCCTACGACGAGCGGAAGCCGATGGATCCCTCCGGAATCCGCCTCGGCACGCCGGCGCTCACGACCCGCGGCATGGGTGGCGAGGAGATGAAGCGGATCGCCGGGTGGATTCTCCGGGCGCTCAAGCACACCGACGACGCGGGCGTGGTGGAGACGACCCGCCGCGAGGTGGCCGAACTCGCCGAGCAGTTCCCGGTGCCGGCCGCCCGGCTCCAAGCCGGCGCCGAGGCGGTGGCCTGACCTGCTCTCCGTCGGCCCGCCCCGGGTCGCGGCCAGGGCAATCGCATCTTCTGAGAGCGGCACAAGTATTGCGGTGAGTCGTCGAAAGGCAAGCGGGCGGCGGTGGCCGCACGCCACCTGGCCTTTGTCATGGAGGACGACTTGTGATTGTTTCAACGACGCCTGTAATTCTTGCACACTTCGAGGACCTGACCGACCCGCGGATGACGCGGACGAAGCGCCACCTGCTGATCGACATGGTGGCCATCGCCTTGTGCGCGGCAATCTGCGGGGCGGAGGGCTGGGCTGACGTCGAGCGGTT